>NZ_CP013251.1:1622116-1814616 GCF_001583435.1 Endozoicomonas montiporae CL-33
CAATCTGTCGCCGGACAGATCACTTTTCAGATGTTTGATGAAGTTCTCATCCTGTCCTCTTGGACAGTAAAGCTCTTCATAAATTACCTCTGGAGAAGCTTCCTTCATCGACGTCACAATGAAACGAGGGTTGTCGCCTTTTTGGTTGACCTCCGCCTTGTAAATTATCCGGGTATCGAGACCTTTCCAGCTCTTGGCCTGGTATTCTGCTTCCCCGTAAAGTCTGAGCCGATCAGGTTCTGGCATGTTGTTCAGTCTTGCCAGCTCAGTCTTGACCTTCAGAGCTTGACGCGCTTCATCCAACAACTCTTTGGCTTTTGGCCGCAAAGCCGTTTTGTGGCCTGCACCTTTGCCCAAGACATAATCCGAATGAGGGGCATTCTGAACCACCCACATTAACTCTGGTTGAGCGAAGTGGCTGTCTCCCCGAACCAGTAGATGGGTTTTCGGCCACTTTTTCCGAAGCAGCCGAATGACCCGTTCGAGAATAGCTGCATTTTCCTTGCCCGTTGGGGTTTTCCCCGGACGAAGAATCGCCGTAATCAGCTTGCCGCTGAGTCCCTCAAAAATCATCAGGGGCAAGTAGCAGTAGTCCTGATATTTGGCATTAAACAGGTTCATCTGCTGGCCACCATGAGTAATGGCCGGTGTATGATCAAGATCGATAACGATCACCGGAGGTGGCAGCTTGTAACTGCTGATAAAGTGATGCACAAATGCTTCAGCCATCCTGTAAATGTCGGAGCGGGTCATAGATTGTCCCAGCCGGGTAAAAGTGGGCGCTGATGCGAGATGGTTATCGCTGTCCAACGGATTGCGACCAGTGGCCAGTTTGAACATAGGGTCTTTACGCAAACGGTTACTGTCGTTGGCATCTTCATAGCCGCAGGCCATTTGCAGAACCCGCTGAACCAGAAGTTCTTTCAGGGAGTGGTCGATATAGGATTGATGGCGTCTGTCATTGATGGCATCAGTCATTTTGCAGATAAGACCGCTCTGCAGAATGGTTTCCCGTAGCAGCAGAGTGCCAAAGTCAGAAGATAACTCCCCACCATTGAAGTCTGCCCGGATGGTTTTTCCATTTGAGGGATGAAAACGAAGCTGTTCTTGTGTAGATTTGGGCATGGCAAGTTCCGGTTTGCTTCTTCCGAAGCTTTCTTTTGGTCGACCCAATTATATCAAGTGATTGGGCGGAACTTGCCTCCTTTTATGAAATATTCGGGCTAGCGAAGCACAAGGTTTGTATCGCGAGGTGCAGACTGAAGGCAGTGTGGAGCAAAACTGCGAGCTGACGAATAGAAATCGGATATGAGGCTGTCTGCGTGAGGACGAGTCAGCATGTGATGACGAAGTCCCATACTCATCCGGACACTCGGACAGTAAATCCGGCAGTTGTGCAGGGAAGGCGGTGTAACTTACCTCGGGAGGTCTGTCTGGTGTCTGATATTTCAGACTGAGGTCATCGTAAGATGTCCTGATCGCCATACAGAAGTCAGCAGACGGCATAGTAGCTGGCGAAGTCAGTGAAGGCCTGAACGGTTAGAGCGGTGATTAGTTTCTGTTTCTCGATATATCGGACGCAGACAAAGGCCAGCAAACACTGGTGCTCATGCCAAGCGGTGACGGCGGAACCGAAAGCTGCAAGGTCATAAGAGCTGAGACTATATCGGCATTACAGGATTACAAAAGCCCGGCGGGTGGTGTGAGTCATATGTCTTGTATCACTGACCCTTCCATTGTCATGTTTGTGCTGATGGTAGACGCTTAACTAACCGAAACGCCCAGTACGGACCCGTACGCTGGGTGTTGTGGGAGGAGTGGAGCCGCGAGGCTCCACCCTATCCCGATTAATCTGGGCAAGGCCATTTATTCAAGTCTGCTGAACTGGGGGAGAGCCATTTTAGGTACAGTGCCTTTTGTCTGGCTTGTTGCACACTGGTATGGCGCTATTGGTGTTCTTCTCGGGCAAGCATTTGGTGGCGTTGTTTTTGCCATTGTCTCTTTAGTGTGTGGTTTTCTGTATATTCGCAGGGTTGAACGTAAAGTGCTTTCTGCACAGGCTGAGGAGTCAGCCGTATTACCTTGCAGTATGAACCTGATGTCATCGGAATGCTCACAGGTTGGTCAGCTTGCAGAAGAAGCTGAGCTGATTGAGAAGTGCCATTCAGAAGCTATTACTGCCCGATAAGCGGCTTATATATAGATGAAGCAATACGCTCAACATCAGTAAAAGGGCACTGATCATCTGAATTATTCATTTTTTTCGGTTAATACTTTTGTAATACGTAAATCATTTTGATAGATTAGCCGCCGTTGTCGAGCAGGGCTTGGTTTCTGAAGACAAATACGGGGTATAGCGCAGTCTGGTAGCGCGCCTGCTTTGGGAGCAGGATGTCGGGAGTTCGAATCTCTCTACCCCGACCATTTTCTCTTTCCGGGATTACTCGTGGTTCGAGTTTAAATAAACCGCACAATTCGGGGTATAGCGCAGTCTGGTAGCGCGCCTGCTTTGGGAGCAGGATGTCGGGAGTTCGAATCTCTCTACCCCGACCACTTTCTCTTTCCGGGATTGCTCATGGTTCGAGTCTAAACAAACCGCACAGTTCGGGGTATAGCGCAGTCTGGTAGCGCGCCTGCTTTGGGAGCAGGATGTCGGGAGTTCGAATCTCTCTACCCCGACCATTTTCTCCTTACGGGATTACTCGTGGTTCGAGTCTAAATAAGCCGTACAATTCGGGGTATAGCGCAGTCTGGTAGCGCGCCTGCTTTGGGAGCAGGATGTCGGGAGTTCGAATCTCTCTACCCCGACCATTTTCTCTTGCTGAGATTGCTCGTGGTTCGAGTCTAAATAAGCCGTACATTTCGGGGTATAGCGCAGTCTGGTAGCGCGCCTGCTTTGGGAGCAGGATGTCGGGAGTTCGAATCTCTCTACCCCGACCATTTTGAAAAGCCTGCAGTTTTGCAGGCTTTTTTTATGCCTTACGTTCAAGTTTTGCCTTTCGCTCCTCTCTAAAAAGATTGATACGTATCTAGTGCCTGTCAGAAAACCTCTGAAAAATGGCAGTCGTTCCTGGCCGACAGAAGTTGATAACGGCTGGATTTCAGTTACCAGACGAACAAAGGATGTTTTTTGTACTGCGCTGCTCAAAATACAACCTGATTCGACTATCTACGAGCACAGTAATCTCTCATGCTTGGCATGATCAAAAGTAAACTGACGGGAGCCTGACTGAAAGGCTACTGACGATCTCTGGTCAGCAGAATTTTACCCAACCGCTTCAGGTTGCTGGCGACAACAGCCAGTGCGACATACCGCTCAAAGCCTTCTATCCCTTTATCCGGGCATTTGTCGAGACCATTCGCTTCCAGTGCGTTGATATCGGATTCAACGGCTGAGTGCTTCCTTCTTGCCCGGATAAATTCCGGGTGGCATTCCCGTTTTTTGTCATTGGCTGACAGCCTGCCTTTCTTGGGAAGAACTGAATGCTCCAGAAGAACTTCCAGCTTTTCAAGATTGCCCGGACTCCAGAAGCCTTTGTCGTAGCTCACCTGGCTTAATGTCGGGAACCGCTTTTTGGCAGCCTCGGCCATAGGTACTGTAACCTGGTCGTCTGTTTGTTTTTGCATGACCTGATGATGCAAAGTAAAACCGAACTGATCCTGCAACACGCAGACCCGTAACCCCAGTTCAACCGGAGTTCCGGCTTTGCCTTTGCTGATCCATTCTGTATGAGGCTCAAAGATTGAGAACACCTTCTCATTATGGGGAATCTGCTCATGTTCTATCACCCGTCGGTAAATCAGGTTTATCTGGTGACGGCTGTGGGCTATGTGGTATTTGAGGTTTTCCAGCCTTGGCTCATCCGGTTGTTTTTTTCAACAGCAAGGACAAGGTCGTTTCAGCTTTGCGGACAATTGAAAGGCTGTACTTTATGTACTCAAGGTGAGCCATTTCAATGTCGTGCTGCCGCTGCTGTTGTTTCAGTTCACAGGTTGCGCTGGAATGCTTCAGGTTTCGAGCCTTGTTGTAGCGTTTGCGATGCTGGTCTTTAAGATATTTGCTCTGACGCCAGCCCGGAAGCTGGTACTGATTGGAGAGAGCGTATGCAAACTCAATGCTTTTACGGCAAGCGTCGCTCAGAAGGCTGATATCCGTGGGGAAATGGACATCGGTTTTGACTACGAAGGAATCGGCACGGCCATGTAGCGGCTCATCTTTTTTTTAACCAGCTGGTGACCTGCATCCACCGTGACCTGGTTAATCTGATCCAGTATCTCCGGTGTGAAGAGGCTGATGTTATCCTGCAATGTTTGTATGTGGTAGGAATGGGTACAATATGGGCCGTGACCGAGCATTTTCCGTAATGTCCCATGTTCATTAGCCAACTCTTGCAAGCGGTCATAGTCACAATTAGTGACAAGGCGCAGAGTGCCGAAAACCAGAATGTTCCAGAGGTCCATACCGGGACGACCGTTGTGCCGACTGGCAGGAATCATGTTCTCAAGCACCTGAAAAACCCTGTGTCGCAGATCAGGTGTTATCCAGATATGTTGCAGCCCCCGAAGCAGACGGGGAATGTCGTCTCTGGACTTGGGATTAAACGTGATGGCGGAGATATCAACTTCGCCCAACTGCATTTGTGGGTTGATGGTTTGGCGCATAAATGTGGAAACAGCCTGTTTTGGAAAATCTTCGAGTACTATATGGGGCTACAGGCTGCTGTTTTCAAGTGTTTGTGGGTTTTCGGACAGGCACTATCTACTCCATCCCTTTTTTCTTCTGCAACTGGTCTTTCAGGGTCGTCAACGGATTTTATTAGGCGTTACAATGCACCGAGCTGATCATCTGTCTCTGGAGTTGTTTGTGGTAGCGCTCGTTGCGTTTGTAGCGATTGCCCTGGTGGTATCGTTTTTCTGTTCCGTGTTCGAATCGGTTCTTCATCATCTCACCCCGGCTTACGTCATTAATCTGGAAAAAAAGCAAAGCTGCTGGGCTGGCAAGGTCAGATGGTTGCACGATAATCTGGATCGTTCTCTGGCTGCAGTGTTGACCCTTAATACCATTGCTCACACGTTTGGTGCAGCCGGGGCAGGGGCGCAGACTGCCACCGTGTTTGGTGATGCATCCGTAGGCTTGTTTGCTGCGATTCTGACAGTGCTGATTTTGTTTGTGTCGGAAATTATCCCTAAAACCCTTGGCACCAACGGCTGGCATAAGCTGGCACCTTATACTGCTGTCTGTGTCGGTTTTCTGGTCAAGTTGCAGATGCCGTTAATCTGGCTGGCAGAACAGGTGACCCGGCAGTTGACGCCTAAGCACAAAAAGAACGATTACCTGCGCGAAGAAATCAGCGCCATGGCTGATATTGGTGAGGAGGAAGGGGCGCTTCTGGGCACCGGGTCGGATTTGTTGAAAAACATGCTTCGGTTCAGGGATCTGAAAATCATTGAGATCATGACGCCTCGCTCTGTGCTGTTTACTCTGCCTGAATCTATGGATGCAGAAACCTATTTGCAAACTTGTCCTGATAATGCGTTCTCCAGAGTCCCTGTCTATAGCGATGAGCCGGATGACATCAATGGCTTTGTTATGAAAAACGATATTCTCATGGCCTATCATCAACGCGGTGGAAGCATAACCCTGGGTGAGCTCAAACGCCCGATCATTGCCGTACTGGAAAACGAATCCCTGCCCAGACTGATGTCGACCTTGCTGGAACAGCGCAACCATATTGCCATGGTTGTCACGGAATACGGCGATATCAGGGGTATTGTCACTCTGGAAGATATGATCGAAACGCTGCTGGGGCGTGAAATTGTTGATGAAAGCGATGAAGTGGTGGATATGCAGCAGGTGGCTCGACAGAAATGGGCAGAGCGCCTGCCGTCGCAGTTGCACTGAGTCAATATAACATGCACATTCAGGTAGCCTGTCTATAGTTGTGTAGTGATTATCTCGGGAAACTGGCAGAAGAATACAAATGGCTTTATTACAACTGGTGGATGAGTCTCACCCCAACCTGAGACGACCGACAAAACCTGTTTCGGACTTTGGCGCAGACCTTCAGCAGATCATCGATGACATGCTGGAAACCATGTATGAGGTGAATGGTGCCGGTCTGGCTGCCACCCAGGTGGGGCTGGATATCCGTGTTGCAGTGATTGATGTAACCTCTGATCACACTCAGCCACTGGTGCTGGTTAATCCCGAGATCATTGATTCAGCCAGTGAACAGACGATGGAGATGGGTTGCCTGTCTCTGCCTGGTTGCTGGGCGGCGGTCAAGCGGGCCGGTTGGGTTAAGGTTCGGGCGCAGGATCGTCATGGTGAGTTTTATGAAATGGAAGGGGAAGGTATTCTCGCTGAAGCTTTTCAGCACGAAATAGATCATCTCGACGGCATACTCTTCATTGACAAGCTATCCCCTCTGAAACAGAAAATGGTGCGTCAACGTGCTAAAAAAGCACTGAAAAAGCAACAGCGACGCAGTTGATATCAGTATCTGGTTGCAGCAATAAGGGAAGGGCAAGCCCTTCCTGTGCATCTCAGGGCTTCAGGTGACGTTTAAAAAAATCAGAAAGCCGTTGGTAGCTGCTTATCCAGGGCTTGTGGGTCAGAAATGTATGAACTTCGTCAGGAATCGCCAGCCCTTCGACTTCAACATTCCGTTCTCTCAAGGCGTGATAAAGCCTTTGAGACTCTTCAAAATGGACACTGCGATCATCATCCGGATGAATCAGCAATGCCGGCGATGTCCAGCCGTCAAGGTAGTGCCAGGGCGAGCTTTCCAAAGCACGCTGTGATCGGGCGCGAATCTCATCCATATCCTCCGGTGCGGTCAGCTCAAACTTGCTGGAGTTCCAGTGTTTTTGCCGAAACTCCCGGGGGAAGTGATGGCAGCCTTCAATATCGACTCCGGCTTTAAACAGATTGCTGTTTCGAGCCAGTCCCATAGCGGTAAGATAACCGCCATAGGATTTCCCCCACAAACCAATACGGTTAGCATCTATATTGCCCTGCCTGCGAGCCACTCACCGGCCGCCACAATATCCTGATATTCAGAATTGCCGTTCCAGCAATAATTGACAGGGTGTCTGAATGCTCTGCCGTAGCCTGAACTGGCGCGGTAGTTTACCGCCAATACGGCAAACCCCCTGCTGGCAAGATACTGGCAGCAGGCGTAAACATAAGATAAGCCAACCTAGGAGCCTGTCGGACTTACCACTGACCTACTGCGAAAAAGCCGGATTTGGCCATTTTTGACGATCCTTTTCGTTGAATAGCTCGCTATTCGCCTCAAATGATCGTCAAAACTGTCTCAAACCGGTCTTTTTCTCGCTACGGTCGGCTAAGTCCGACAGGCTCCTAGTTGCTGAAACCGGTCAGAGTCTGACACCAGGGGCCGCCATGCATAGTCACCAGCCCTGGGAAAGGGCCTGCCCCTTGCGGCATAAACAGCTGACAGGGAATCTCAAGGCCATCTCTGGAAGTAATGCTCAGCCCTTCGACGTCGGTAAAGCGTGTGCAGCCAGATTCATAAACCGGTTGCCCAAAACGTTGCAGCGATGATTCATCCATTTTAACAACAGAGGCAATCAGTGGTTGTCTGGGACCCGACAGGATAAAACCAAGGGCAGAGCCCGAAGCGACGGGTGTGGGATTAAATACAATGCTGTTATCGGGCAGCATGGAATGCAGGCTTTCAGTATGTCCGGAATTCAGGTTCAAACGGGACAGGCAGTAACCATGCGGCGTGTTGTCGTTATGGGTGAAATACAACCAGCCGCTGTTCCGGTCAGCTGCGTAACTGTGCACCAGATATTTGCCACAGGTCAGGGCTGCAACTTGCCGTCGGTCGAGATCCAGGCGGTAGACATGGTCCCAGCCGCTGGCTTCGTGGCTGAATACCAGCTGAGTGTCGTTAATCCACAGGAGAGGTCGGCTGCCTTCCTGCAGAGATAGGCCATAGCCTTCGGGGCATTGCCAGTAAGACCGTGTTTTCATGGAATTGATATTAGCCACCATCAATTCGAAACGATCAGGGGCATCACTGAGCCAGAAATCAACAATATCGGGCTTGGTGCCATGACAGCGAAGAAAGGCCAGCTGTTGACCATCAGGTGACCAGACCGGATTAATATCACGGTCAAAGCTTGGGCTGAGCCATTGAATAGCCTCCTCATCCGGATAATGCAGCCCAATGAAGCCGTGACGATAGCGGTTGATCACCATAGCCAGACAGTCCCCCTGTTCCGACCAGCTCAGCTCTGCAATGGTTCCACGGGTTTCCAGAACCTGCTCTGGTTCTGTTGCTTCTGACTCCGGGTTTATGCGCATCAACTGGCGCTTGTTGTGGGTGTAATAGAGATAGGCAGAGCCGGGGCGAAAGCAGGCAAGCCCGGTTTCTGTCAACGCTTTCGGAGCGCTGTGGTTGTCTGACAGATTCAGGTACCAGAGAGTTTGTACCGGGGCTTGATTGAGCGATAGAGGGTTGGGGTATTCATTCAGCTCATTTTTGCCTTCCCCTCTGATAAACAATAATGCAGAGCCGTCGTCAGCCATCTGCAGGCTGACTATTCTCTGTCCGTCGTCTTCTCGAAAGGCAGTCACCTGAACAGGGTTATAGTCCGGTGAGGAGGCGACAAACACGTTGCGAATGCCCTTATTCATCTGAACCCAGGCGAAAGTGTCCCGGTGTCGGGCGCTGATCATGTGTTCGGTAAAGGTAAAGCTCAGGAACTCTTCAAGGCTGTGCATAGCCACTGACTCCTGCTGTTGGTGGGCAGAGATCCATTAGAATAGAAGCTCTTTCAGGGTTTTACCGAACGGGTCAGTTCCTCTTTCCAGAGTTGTTGCGCCATTACGGTAACATCGTAAGGCGTCCAGAAACCATGGGGCTTGTGAATGCCTTTGTGGTGCTGCTCTGGCAAGCCTGCCAGAAGCAGGTTGCCGACTTTGGTAGAGCAGTTATAACGGGTGAGGTTGTACCCTTTGTCCTTGGTTGAATTCATATGGCTGACCATTTTGTCCCGGTCCAGCCCTTTCAGCTCGACCACATAGTCAGGAATACCGAATTGCACGCAATCTTCCTGAAATGTATGACTGGCAGCCGTAATTGAAGAGCCGGGGAGGGTAGCTTTTATACCACTTAGTGCAGACTCCCTCATCCCCAGGTGTGAGACATACTGCGGCTTATTTCCTTGCCCACCTTTTCCTCCAATGACCAACGCTGCATGGCCGGAATTTTCCGGCGACCCATCCTGAAAAACGACAACATAAACAGATTCAGGGTTTGACAGCTTTTCACTCATCCTGACTAAGGCTTTGGTGAAAGCGGGGATATCATCAATTTTATGTCGTTTTGCTTTGCCATTAAATCGCCTTTTCTGTCCGGAGATAAGCTGACGTGTGCCTTTGAGTACACCGTGTTTTCGGGGAATAACAAGATTATCCTGCGTATGGAAATTTATCATTTCAGAAAGCGTTGCCCGATTGATCATAGCATTCATTGCAGTCAGTTGTTGCTCGGTTGTTTTGTTTTTTACAGGTTTTATTGTGAAGTCCGTGCGCTCTTTGTCTGAAGGTGTTGTATAAACTGCTAAACCATTAGCCACCAGAAAAGCGGAGGCTATGTTCTGGCTTTGTTCCTTTGAAAGGAAATAGGGGGTTTTGCTTTGTATCGTTGCTGTAGTTTGCTCCAACAGCTGTTTGAACGTTGTTTTGGAATTTGACGGATCAGTTTCAACCTTTGTGATTTGGTAAGAGCGAACAGGGCGCGAATTGCGAGAAGGTTTTATCTGCGGAAGAAATTTTTTTGCGAAAGAATCAAGCTTTATACGCCACCCTTGCCACCCTGCTTTTTTGGACTGAGCGCTTTTATTGGCTTGCTCTGGTGTTGGAGGCGTTTGTGTCGTCTGTAATGGCGCTTTTGGTTCTGTTTTCATTGGCTTCCCTGCCAGTCGTGTCTGATTTAAGCGTAGCTGGGGTTGGGAAGTGAGAGTATTTTGCGGGTGTTGTGTTGAGTGGCTGCAGCAATGTCTGCTGCTGTTTCAGAGCGAAGCTCTGCCAGAGCATCAAGTACTAAAGTCAGCCTTGTGGGTTCATTTCGTTGTCCCTGAAAGCCGTGCAGTGGCATATCGGGTGCGTCAGTTTCCAGTACTATGGCACTTAAAGGCAGGGAAGCTGCCAGAGCTCTTATTTTGCTGGCTCTGGGGTAGGTGATGCTGCCACCGAAGCCAAGACAGAAGCCCTGTTCAATGTACTGGTAAGCCTGTTGTTCACTGCCGGAAAAAGCATGCACAATGCCGCCCTGTTTGACCGGGTTTAGTCTCAGTTGTTTCAGTATCTGGTCGTGAGCTTTGCGGGCATGAAGAATCACCGGGCGACTGAATTGTCGGGCCAGTTCCAGCTGTTTACAGAACCAGACGGTCTGAAGGTCATGGCTGACGGTTTGCACGGCAAAATCCAGCCCGATTTCACCCACGGCAACAATCTGAGGGTTGGTCTTGAGGTTTTTTTCCAGCAGGAGCAGGTCATCCGGCTGATGCTGTTCCACAAACCATGGGTGTATTCCCAGTGCCGGAAAGAGTTGCACCGGATGCCTGTTTTCATGGCACAGCTGTAACAGTGATGACCAGCGTGCTGACTCAGTACCCGGTATGCAAATGCCCTTAATGCCTTGTTCAAAGGCGTTCGTGATGACTTGCCCCCGATCCGGATCAAATTCAGAAAAATCGAGATGGCAGTGGCTGTCGATTAAAGCGGGTTGCTGGTTCATGGTCGTTTAATGTTATGGGTATTTGTGCGTATAATCTACCGCATGAATTATAAGCAGTATGGATGTGCACTGCTGGTGCTGGCTTCGATGGCAGCGCTGGTGGTGGTTCCCGGATTATTACAACAACGAACACTGTTATCGTCAGAAGATAAAGCCAGAGAGTTCCACCGTACTTTCTGTCGTGTCTCGGCAGGATGCCGGCTGGATATTCATGATGGTACCATCGAACTGTTCATTGAGCCTTATACTATGCCAGTACTCCAACCCTTGCAGATTGATGTGAAGATTGTTGGGGTCAAGCCTGAATCGGTGAGTATGGAGTTTATTGGCAGGGATATGGCTATGGGGCTGATGCCTCATAATCTTGAGCTTCTGGAGCACTCCACAAATTTCTGGTTCTACAGGGGCGAAGCAATGATCACCTTTTGCCCCGTTGACCGGAATATGGTCTGGCTGGCTCGGGTAGTGGTGGAGTCCGATCAATTAATAAGAACAATGGTTTTTGAGTTGGAGAATCAGTAAATGATGGGTCTGGTTGGTTTATCTCGCTTTGTAAAAGCCTCCCTTTTGGGAATGCTGTTTTCTGTGTGCATCAGCTCGGTTAACGCTGCAGATGTGGTGATTTTAAATGCTATGGCCAGAGCTGTTCCGCCGACTTCAACCAATACCGCAGCGTTTATGACGCTGAAAAATGTTGGTAAAGACGATATCAGGCTGGTCAGTGTGGACAGTAGTGTCGCCGAAAGAGTGGAGATTCATGGTCATCGCCATGAAGGCAATAAGATGATGATGTATGAAGTAGAGGATTTGGTACTGCCAGCTGATAAAGTGGTGAAGCTGGAGTCCGGTGGGTATCACATTATGATCATGGGGCTGAAAAAGACATTGAAAGAGGGCGAGAAAGTGCCGCTGACACTGCATTTCTCAGATTCAGATGCCATTGATATTCTCGCGCCGGTCAAGCCGCTGATGGAGACGCTTTCCAAAGATCCTCATGGACATATGTCGCACTGATTGCCTTCGATTGAGGTGTGCGAAACGATCTCCCAACAATTTCCCAGCAATCTCTCAACAAGGTGAACGTCATAGAACACCTTGTTGAGAGTGACGAGAATGGTTTTGTGTCTTAATAATCAGAACAGGCTTTGGGTCAGCAGATAAATGTATCGGGCAGCAACACCGGCACAGAGTCCGCCAACGGTGTGAGCAATAATGGCTTTTGATGTCAGGTTTCGAAAACCCAGAGTGTCCAGCATGGCAGTATGAGTACTCAGGTAACCACTCCAGCACATGCCCATGGCGGTAAACACAGCAATATCACTTTCACTGATGATGCCCTGGGAAATAAAGTTTGGCACCAGTGACATGGCTGCACCCACGGCACCCAGCGAGGTAATCGGGAAGGCTACCAGCTCGGGGTGGTCAAAGCCGAACAGCAACTGGAACAGCCAGGACAGTTCGCCTGCCAGCTTAGGCAGCAGGGCAACCCCTTCGTAAGCAGCACCGGTATAACCTTCCGCAGACGGGCCAAAGGTCAGAACCATGACAACAGTACTGATAATCAGTACGCCGGGAATAATGGCCATGCCCATTTCCACGCCGCTTTTACCGCCGTCCAGAATGGAATTCAGACCACGCAGCCAGACAGGGCTGTTGTTGTGTTCTTCAAGCAACTCGGATTTTTGTGACTTCAGCTCATCCAGCTTGATGGCTTTTACGTCAGAAGCGGTCAGGCGTTGCATCAGACGGGTGGAAATGATGGCGCCGACCATAGCGCCTGCCAGTCCCACCAGGGCAGCCTGCAGGAAATTCTGATCCGAACCGCTTTCCAGCGTTGCCATAAAGGTGATGACGATCAAACCCATACCGAAAGCGGTACCAAAATTGGTCAGTGAGATCAGCTCGTGAGGTTTGAAGCTATTGCTAAAGCGTTTGTCTTTGGCAAGACTGATGATGGCCGGGTTGTCAGAAAAGAAGGTCATCATGGCGGCCATGGCGGCCCGGCCGGGTAAGTTGAACAGGGGGCGCATCAGTGGCATCAGCAGTCGCTCCAGCAGACCGATGACATGAAATTCAGTCAGGAGCCGGCTCAGGGCTCCGGCCAGAACGGTGATACCCATCAGGAACAGAACGGTATGCAGCAACAGGTCGTGGGCCGTGCTGAACAGCGTGTTGAACATATTGGTGAGACCCATTTCTGAGCCCACGTAACCGAAAAACAGAACCAGAAACAGTAGCAGGCCTAGCGGTTCGATGATCTGGCGAGCACCAAGGTTACTCGATTGGACTTTGTCTTTATCAGACACCGAGACAAATTCATTCATATAGGCTCCGGGAGGGGACTGGAGAGTAAAGATTAGGTGAAAACAGTCAGTGACGCAGAGTTTTGAACAGTTGTACTACATAAAACCATTATTGAATCAGTCAGGAACAGGCAGGAAAAGCCAGCCTGTTCCCTGCCATTATCAGTGCTCGCGAGTCGTTCGGAAGTTAACGTCCGGATAGCGCTCCTGCGACAGAGACAGGTTAACCCGTGTAGGTGCCAGGTAAGTCAGGTGTCCACCACCATCAATGGCCAGATTCTCGGCGCATTTGCGTTTGAATTCTTCCAGCTTCTTTTCATCGCTGCATTCAATCCAGCGTGCAGTATTAACATTCACCGGCTCGTACAGGGCTTCTACCTTGTATTCATCTTTCAGGCGACGCATAACCACATCGAACTGCAGAACACCCACCGCACCCAGAATCAGGTCATTATTATTGACCGGCATAAACAGCTGGGTGGCACCTTCTTCCGACAACTGCTGCAGACCTTTCTGCAACTGTTTCAGCTTCAACGGATCTTTCAGGCGCACCCGGCGGAACATTTCCGGAGCAAAGTGAGGAATACCGGTGAACTTCATCAGTTCACCCTGACTGAAGGTGTCACCAATCTGGATGGTGCCGTGGTTGTGCAGGCCGATGATATCACCGGACATCGCTTCTTCGACATGAGAACGGTCACCCGCCAGGAAGGTCACAGCGTCGGCGATTTTAACGTCTTTGCCAATACGCACATGCTTCATCTTCATGTTGCGGGTGTACTTACCGGAACAGATACGCAGGAAGGCGATGCGGTCACGGTGTTTCGGGTCCATGTTGGCCTGAATCTTGAAAACGAAGCCGGAGAATTTGTCTTCCGCAGGTTCAACAGCACGTTCGTCGGTATGACGTGGCAGCGGCGCGGGAGCCCAGCGGGCGAAGTCATCCAGCATTTCACGCACACCAAAGTTCGCCAGTGCGGTACCAAAGAAGACCGGTGTCATGCGGCCAGCCCGGTAGGCTTCCAGGTCGAATTCATGGCTGGCGCCCTGAACCAGTTCGATTTCTTCCACGAAGTCGTCGTAGATTTCATCCAGCAGTTCACGGGCTTCATCACTGTCCAGTCCCTGAATGCGGATGTCTTCCGGCACCGTGTGACCCTGACCGGGAGTAAATACATGAATGGTATCGGTGTAAAGGTTATAAACACCCTTGAAACTCTTGCCCATGCTGATGGGCCAGGTGATCGGCGCGCACTGGATTTTAAGGATGCTTTCGACTTCGTCCAGCACTTCGATCTGATCCCGTACTTCACGGTCCATCTTGTTGACGAAAGTGAAAATAGGGGTGTCGCGCAGTCGGCAGACTTCCATCAGCTTAATGGTGCGATCCTCGACACCTTTGGCGCCATCGATCACCATCAGGCAGCTGTCAACGGCTGTCAGTGTGCGATAGGTGTCTTCCGAGAAGTCTTCGTGCCCCGGTGTGTCCAGCAGGTTGACGGTGCAACCTTTGTAGGGAAACTGCATCACCGAGGTGGTGATGGAGATGCCGCGCTCCTGCTCCATCTTCATCCAGTCAGAAGTCGCCATACGTCCGGATTTTTTACCCTTAACGGTGCCTGCCATCTGAATAGCTCCGCCGAGAAGCAGCAGCTTTTCCGTAATGGTGGTCTTACCCGCATCAGGGTGGGAGATGATAGCAAATGTGCGTCTAAGCCTTATTTCATCGGCTAATGAGGTATTTGACATGACTCTAAATTCATACTGTGTACACAGGTATGTACACATAAAAAATATGAGACAAACCTGAAAAGAAAATTGGGCGCATATCTTATGAAACACGCCAGCTTCCGGCAAGAACTCATTTACGATCAGAGGCAAATGGCGATAGTAACTGCTTGCAAATACACCTTAACTCGTTGGCTCTTGGTCTTCGACACATATCTTTACTATCTTCGTGAGCCTTGGCTTCCGACTCTAATTCTCTTGCAGCTATTTTTAACAGGAATTCCATGCTCTCAATATAAATACTGAGACTCTTGGTATCCAACCGTTCGGCGCTATTATTATCCATCCTGTACTCCTGTTTTACCGAAACTACTGTATATAAAAACAGTATTATTTTCTACATTCTGTCGTATAACTTCGAATTGCTACCACTATCTCACAAGTTTCGAATCTATCAAGTTTTGACTATTTCTTAGTCAATTTGTAACTGAAGCCATAGTCACTATCACACATTCCCAGTTCAACCGACTGATCAAACGAGTCTTATTTTCCAGATTTCCCCGCCCATCTGGTTCTAAAGGGTTTTAGGGAAAACCTGATTTCACTTTTTACAAGACAAGCCTTCGGCGGCTCTCTAACAAGGCGTTAGAAAATTTCTCATCAATTAAATTAAGCTACCCTTGACGACTGTTTGGCCTATGCGCCAAACTGGCTCCCATCACCCCTGCGCTGCTGATAACAGTTGCTGGGTGGGAGCCACCCATCAGGACAAACGGCACTCTATGCCGGGCGTCCATGGATAAAAAACCGTGAACGGTGGGTCAAGCCGTGCCTTGCTGCTTTGCAGGGAGGCGGAAAGCAGTGGGGAGTGCTAGCAACTCTTATCAGCGTCCCGGCACCACTTTCTAACCAGCTCTGTTCCCCAGAGCTGAGGCTCCATGTTGAATACGATATGGACATCAGAACCGCACTCTTTGAGCTGCGGTTTTTTCGTTTCTGGAACATACGACACCTGTATTTGTTATGACGTCAGTGTCGCGAGGCCTGCGCGTAGTTACAGTGTGTCAACAAAGGAACGGAGAAATATTGATGTGAGTCAGTTTTCAAATCGTAGTTGCCAGGTTGGCAACTTTGGTGAAAAAGCTGACCCAGATCAAAGAAGAAAGGCAGTTCAGCCATTGACAAGACCATGTTTCCAAAAATAACAGATGGGGGCGGAGCTATGAATGTACAAACCGTTTACGCTGTCACTAAGAGTTATAATTCGGTCACGGAACTGGGAAGATCAGGATTTAGCCGAGGAGATAAACGTGGAGAAATCAACCGTTTCACGGTGGCTCAATGGAGAGAGAGAACCAAAGAACCTGACCGAGCTGGTTAAACTGGCTGATAGCCTTGACATTTCTCTGGACGAGCTGGTCGGGCGGGATCGGGAAAGGGCTAAGGCGATGAGTCGCTTGAGGCATATGGATAAGGGTATGTTTCGCAAGGCGAGGGAGTTGTTCAGTTATGCGGTTCACTTGCCTGATAAAGATCTGGCAGTATTGCTGGACAAAGCAAAGGCAATTCACGTGGAAGCCATGAACCTGGAACAATTAGACCAAAATGAATTCAAGCAACGACTGGCGATTTCACCGGGGCTGAAGCGAGATATCTCTGACGCGCCAGCTGTCATCAAATATCTAACAGCCGACGGCATCGTCAGGGCAGAGATCAGGCGGGATTACTGCATTATCAGGCAGGCATTCAAAGAACCAAGCTACTGGTTTGAAGAGTGGGTGGAGTGAGGAAAGGCCGGGCAGGATGCCCAGCGTTACAAGATGGGATCTTGCCGATTGGTGCCAACCTTTTCCGGTTTCAACAGCTCGTGCTTGCCATTAAACAGGTCTGAAGCAATGTAGCGGATAATGGCGTAGGTGTAGATCAGGCTGCCATTGATGAAGAAGCCGAATACCCAATTACTTAGCTGGAAGCCGAATGGTCTGAACCCTTGACATAACATAAGCAACATCAGGAAGCCCACTTGTATGCAGAGCAGGACGTAGATTTTTTTATCGAATTTTTCTCGGTGCTTCCTTCTGGATCGATGCCATTCAAGCTGTTCTTGCTGGATGCTTTTTAGTTCTGTTGATGCTTCTGCTTGAGCATTCTGTATCAGAGAGGTTCTGGCAGCTTGTGACTGTCTCTTAAGAGAAGAGAATAACGTATCCTTGTCGTTTACCTCAGCCAACCTTGGCCTCCTTAAAATTACATCAAACCGAGTACTCTGGCTCTTACTTCTGCAGCATATTCACTGACTGCAAAGTCGGCTGCTACCAGAGAAGCAATTCCAGACCAATGAGCCCAGCTGTTTATGAAATGCTGCTCTGGCATAAGCAGCTCAGCTGCAAACATATCAGCTTCTTTCTCTCTGGTGTTTTTTGGTCCGGGCGTCCGGTAGTCAACAAAGTTCTGGTCAGGATTGGTTGGATCAAAATGCAAGACAATGTGACCCAGCTCATGAGCAAGGGTGAAAAGCTGTCTACGGGCTGAGTCCTCATCATTGAGGTAAATCATTTTTTGCGAGTGGCTGACAGCACCAGCAACATTTCTGGTTGACTCATCAGGTAAGAAATTCTCGTAACCATATCCAAGGCGAGTTGCAACTTGTTCTATTGGAACGGGAATCTGATCGCCGATATCAAGGCTACGTATTAAACCGTTAGCCCGCTCCTTAATTTGCTCTCTTGTATAACTCATCGTACTCTCCCCAGGAAGGGCTATAGTACTTATAATTCTTCGACCGTCAATAATAATCCTTCCGAATTCAACTTATCAGCTTGACTTATTTCCTGTCTAGGATTATCGGCGTGAATTATTAAGATTACAGATTTCATTCAACAACCTCATCCGTTATGGTTGTAATTTGAACAGAAGGAAGGAACCTGACAATGAACCCAACTCAAATCATGGACAAGATTTACAAGCTGCTGGATCGAGTGGGTTTTCTGGCAGACAAGGCTTATCAGGAACATCTGAAGGCAGAAGAAGCAGCTGGTCAGCCAGTGGCGTTCAATATCAGTAAGGAAGCTGAAGAGGTAATCGCTTCATTCAGTCAGGAAGATGTTTCGAAAGTGGTTGAGCGTAAGAAGCGGTTGTACGGGTTGGGTTAAATGGAAGAGACACCGAAATGAATCACAAAGAGTTTGATACAGAGCTTTTGAAAGAGCTAAAAACTCTAAAGTCTATGTGGGCTAAAACCCTTGATAAGGTTGAGGCAACGGCTAAGAAAACTGAAAAAAGCAAGCAGCTTGATTGTTAAAAAGAAGCCCGGTTAGTTCCGGGCTTTTCTTTAACCCACACTCTCCGCCCGTATCGAAGTCACGAACCCACTCCTCCCCAGTTTATGTGTCACTTGGTTAATAACCCACTCCCCATCAACCCCATTGCGGAATCCTGTCAGGGTCAATTTCCCCTCTACTCGCAAAGATGGATTCCCCGGCAAGGTCAGGCTTGCAGTTTGGGTACCGCGCTGAAGGCTGTCCAGCTTGGAGCGGGCGGCTACTTTTGCCGCTTCTTCGTCAGGGTGCTGGCCTCTCAAGGTGTAAACGGGCTTGGTGTCCGGCTCTCCCACTCTAACGGGTACCCGTTGAGCCGTGGCGCTGTTATGCCAGTGTGCGATGACGGCAGTGTACTTGCCCCGGTCGGTCATGGTGAAGCGGTAACGGGTGAGTTGTTCGGGTGTCAGGCTAATGGCAGGCAGGTCTTTACCACTGGCGGTGCGGCCTTGTCCTTTGGGAACAAACAGTAATCGTCCTTCTTTTATTGTGCTGACCGCGTCGTACTGTCTGGCCAGTCGGGTGAGGAAGTGTAAGTCCGACTCTTCAGTCTGGTCGATGTGGGCAATGGTTTTGTCTTTCAATGTTTCAGCAATCACCGGCTCAAGTTGATGGTTGCCGGCAATGGTGCGGGTTAAGTCATCGAGGGTGACGTTCTCCCAGCTTCGGGTATTCTGGGATTTGAGGCTTTGTCTGAAATCAGCAGCCCTTGCCCGGATGGTGAGCGTGTCAGGTGGGCCTTCCATGTTGAGCTCGTCCACAATAAACAAACCCATCGGGCTGAGCTTGTCGTTACGGTAGCCCAGATGCAGGAACAGTTCGGCACCGGTTCTCGGTAAGCGTACAGATCGGTCACGGTCATCGAGCTTGATTTCAAGTGTGTCAGACTGGATACCTGATTCGTCTGTCACGCTCAGGGAGATAAGCCGATCCTTAATGGCATTGGTAATGTCCTGACGGTCGGCTTCAAGAGTAAATACGGGCTGCATCAGTCCCACAACCTCACTTCTTTCTCAGCTTTCGGCGCGGCAATATTAGGCAGGTTAATAACAACCCCTGCCGGCAACACAGCCCCCATCTGCGCCAGTCTGGGATTAGCCGCCAGCACTTGTGGTAATACGTCGGTGCGCTGGTAATACTTCAGGCAGATGTCGTCGAGCATATCGCCGTCGCGTGTACGGTAACGCATGGGGAGTCCCTGTAATTAATGGGTTTTCTTTTTACTGCGGCTTTTAAGAGACCGGTTCTTGTAGGCGTCGTGGGTCTCGACTGAAAAGACCTGATAGTGATTTTCTTCCAGCTTTCTGAGGTGTATTCGCCAGTAGAGGTTTACCCGGATTGTGTAACATTCAGGAAAACCGGTCATTGACTCAAAATTAAGGGAAGGGTATTGAGGGTTGGCAACAAATGTCTTCAACTTGTCTTTGACTTTGCTGTGTAAGCTTGAGGGTACGTGCTTCTTTAACTGCTTCTGAAACCTTGGATGAAAATCAAGTTTGATCATTGTTATAAGGAGTCAAATACTTCGTCAAAGTTGTCCCCTTCCCTGAAGGTGGCAACGGGAGGGTGGTCTTTTTGTCGTTCTGAAAGCACGCAAACAAGAGCCATTCGAGTATCCCGCATAATCTCAACAATGGAATAGCTATGGCTTAGGAAGTGGTTTAAAACAGACTCAACTTCCCCGCGTCGATGAGGACTATAAGAGGCAGCTTTGACTAATTTATTCTCTGCCCTTTTGCGAAGAGGCTTATAGGCCTTGTTGATCATCTTCTCATTGGCTTCAAGGTCATCAATCCTTTGCTCCAGATCCTCGTCAGATAGAACCGGAATGCTGATCATCAGGTTCTCAAGGCTGGATGTCATATGACGGTAGAAGTCCTGACAGGTATTGATCACATCTTCACTACGAGTCAGGTCGCCACCGACAAAAGCGGCAAAGTTATGCTCGAACCGTTCAAAGCGTTGTTGTGTATTCATAGTCATGAGTCTAAACCCCATTAGCTCCCTTGTCGATCCTCCCCATACTCCACCAGTTCCAGTCTGAACCGAATATGCCGGGGCGCGCCATTGGCTAGCAGGTCGCCCCGGGTTTCTTCGATGCGGGTGATACACCACTTGCCCCACACGTTACCCAAACCATCGGTCATGATTAAAGGCTCGCCCTTGCCTGCCTGTTCCCGCATAGCGTCAATCTGTTTCAGGCCGCCTTTATAGTGGGGCAGTATTTCACCTTCCAGGTGAACAGTGTCAGCATCGGGTCCGGTGAACTGTTGGGCGGGTTTCCGGTTG
Source organism: Endozoicomonas montiporae CL-33 (assembly GCF_001583435.1). Classification (NCBI taxonomy): domain Bacteria; kingdom Pseudomonadati; phylum Pseudomonadota; class Gammaproteobacteria; order Oceanospirillales; family Endozoicomonadaceae; genus Endozoicomonas; species Endozoicomonas montiporae. The sequence goes on from NZ_CP013251.1 coordinate 1,642,532, forward strand.
ACTCGCTGTTGTGCCTGCCACTGGTAACGGCTGGAACGTTGCAGAGTTTTGTACGCTGCCGTGTTTACGCTGAAACGGTACTCGCCCAGAGTCATTAGTACATCACTCATCGTGCTGGGCTCCCTGTTCCTGATAGGCGTTCTTCTCGTCGATCCGTTCCATAATGCGCTCGGTCAGGGCTTCGGCGTCTTCGTCCGGTCGCTGGTAAATCTGGATGCGTTCGACGGTGGTCATTTGCTGCTGGGTAATAGGTGCTGGTGCAGCTACAGCGGGTGTTGCCACCAGTGCAGCGGTGACAGCTGCGGCGGCTCCCGTTTTGGGTAGATTACTGGCAACGGCTTTTTCAGGTTCGGTATCATCGCCGGTAAACAGACTGCCCACTTTATCACCCAGCATACTACCGCCAACGCCACCAATGATGGAGCCGAGTACGCCACCAACAGCAGTACCGATGCCGGGGGCGATGACTGTTCCCAAAGCGGCACCCAGTTTCGCACCACCTAAAGCACCGCCAATACTGCCTGCCGTGTTGCTAACATCGGCGGCTTTTTCTCCGGCACTCAGGTTGCTGTTCATCAGAGTAGAGCCAACACTTAACGCTCCAATCCCTGCGCCGACCAGTCCCAGTTTGCCACCCATGGCTTTACCGGCACGGGCAAGTCGCCCGCCTTTTCTTGCCTTGCCGCCAGCAGAGCCTATCCCTCCAACACCAGCCCCGCCCATTTGCAGACTGGCTTTTTTCGCTGTGAATCCGAGCATCGCTACTGCACCAGTCAATGCAGCAATGGCGGTAATCACCGGGGCAGTGATCAGGGCAATGGTACCAATGCCCCCGATCAGGCTGACAATACCTGTGGTCATGCCGGGGCTTTCTTCCACAAATTTGTTGATGCCTTCAATAATGTTCTCAATCTTGGGCATCAATCGTTCCAGTACCGGCAGCAGGGCTTGTCCGATGCGCTCCTGCAGGGCTTGCCAGCGTTGCTGCATCAGCTGGATCTTGTTGCCAGTAGTGTTGGAACGGTTATCAAACTCCCGCTGCATACTACCGGCAAACTGTGTTTCATCATTGGTTAGCCGGACGGCTTTTTGGTACTGCTCAAGGCTACCGGTTAGCAGTGATATGTCGTCTGCGTATTCGGTACCAAACAAGTTAGCCAGTACGCCTGCCCGTGACTGGTTATCCAGTTGTGACACGCTTTCCAGAAAATCACTCAGCGCTCCTTGAGCATCATCACCAATGGCCATTGACAAGTCGCTGGCCGAATAGCCCAGTTCTGCCAGTCCGTCCTGAAACTTTGCGCCCTGTTGCTCTGCTGTCTGGAGTTTAATTAACAGAGCATTGATAGCCGTACTGGCCACTTCAGGTGGTTTGCCCAGGGCAATAAAGGCATCGGCTAACGCAGCCGCTTCCCGGGCAGACAAGCCAAAGGTTTTTGCTGTACCACCAATACGCTGGAGTGCAGGCACAATATCGCGGGCTTTCGCTGCCGTGTTATCCGACAGGTGATTAATAACATCACCCAGCTTATCCATTTCAGAAATAGGGATCTGGTAAACGTTAGCCAGCTTCGCCATGGCGTCGCCTGCTTCTTCCGGCAGCATGTCAAAAGCGGTGGACATTTTCGCCACGGTTTCAACAAAGGTAGGCAAAGCATTGCGATTCACACCCAGCTGACCACCGGCGGCGGCAATCTCTGCCAAGCCTTCCTTGGTGATGGGAATGGTTTTGCTCATTTCCTTGAGCTGATTACCAAAGGCTTTAAATTGCTCCGGCGTGTCAAAGTCTACCACCTTGCGCACGTCTGCCATCGCCGACTCAAAATCAATGGCTTGCTGGAGTGGTGCTCTAAGAATGTTGGTAAAGCTTTGCCCGACACGCCTTGTAGCCTCTCCCACAAACATCATGTTGGCAGATCGTTGCAGACCACGGTCGTATTTCTCGGCGGCTTTGCTCAGGGCTTTGGATCGTTGTTCAATGGCCTTCATTCGGTCGCCGAGCTTACCCATTTTACCGGCGACCTGTTCGTTGGCCTGACCCAGATGTCGGGTGTCGATGCCTGCGCTGCGCAACTCGCCGCGCATCTCCCGGGTTTCATTGCGTAAGGTCTGGTGCAGCGTCGCCAACTTCTGGCATTTCTTCTTGGAGCGTTCAAACTCTTGCTGAAGTTTCTTGGTGGGCTTGCTGGTTTTTTGTAACTCTTTTGCCAGCTGCGAGGTTCTCAGTCGCGCCTTGTCCAGTTCCGACGCTGTAGACCCTAGCTTGCTCTGGAGTGCTTTCAGGGCATCAATGTTTTTTTGATGTCCTTTCAGTTGTGACAAGGCCTTTGTCTGCTTGCCCAGACTGTCAGAGAACTTGTCGGTACTGCGGGTAATTTTCCGAATTGGAGCCGTGACTTTATCCACCGCCTGAATAATCACGGAGAGCTTGGTATCGGCCATGCTATAATAATCCCTTAGTGTTCAGGCTCGTATTCAAACCTCGTATCAGACAAGGATGCCCGATGAATAAAGTGCTGACTGTCATTCGTTTTTTGTTCACCGTCGTTGCGGCGTATTTCCTTCTCTATGGCTTCAAGGAAATTGACTTCCTGTTTATTGTGTTGGGCTTTCTGGTTTATGGATTCGGTATTGGTTTGACACTGCTGGTAGACGGCAGCCTGAACGACGAAGGCTGTAAGGATCGAGGCGGGCCGACACACATTAGCCGATATTAACGATTGTGTTTTGGAGCCCTTTCCAGTGCCAGCTTGTGAAAGGCAACCAGTTCTTCCAGTGGCATCGACTTCATATCTGGCAGTGACCAGTGAAACAAGATCGCAAGGTTAGCCATTAATGGCCGGAATTCATCCGGCTTTAAACCAAAAAACCCGCCGCCTTTTCTGAGATTTTCTCAAAGTCAGCAACGTCCATGGTGCTCACTACTGCCGGTGGAATGTTCGCCAGCCTGGCGAGAATAGCTGTACCCCGTTTCAGTTCGTTTTTTTCATGCTCAACCGCTTCCAGATCCGCAACGGTCATCCGTCGTAAATGCAGAGTATCGGTTTCAATGCCATCCACTTCGATGGGGTATTGCAGTTTAAAGGCTTCTTTTTTGCTCATGTTGATAGTCTCGTTTAAAAGTAAAGAGAGATAGCTGCAATCACAGCCGCTGTACCAAATAACCAGGTGGACAAACTGACAATAAATCCAGCCCGGTCTGCGCCTTGGGGAGTCATATCGCCTTGTACCTTTAGTTGCCCGTTTGTTTTATACTCTTCCATATGGTTCATTCCTTTGGCTTGGAAAGGTTTGAATCAAAAGCCCGACTGTTTGCAGCAGCCGGGCTTTTGTTTTCAGGGTTTGTTAAATACCCAACGCGTCCCGCAACTCGGCGGTTTGATCCACACCATTGATAATGCAGACCAGGTTGACCGGATCAATCTCATGAATCACTTCACGATCAATGGTCAGCCGGTAGTAATGCAGGGTCATACCGACTTTCAGGGTGGTGTCGTCGCCGGGCTTCCAAGTACCATAGTCAGTTTCTTTGATCAAACCGCGCTGGGTAACAACGACCTTACCCTTGTTACCGTCCTGACTGACGGTTGCCCCACGGAATTCAAAAGGGACAGTTTCACCCGGTACCACTTTCAGCTGCTTCAATACCGAACGGCTGCAACTGTTGAGCGTGAACTCGCTTTCCATCTTTTCCACTTCACCAGTGGGAATATCCACCGGTGCGCCCATACCGCCCGCCATGTACTCCCGAAACTTCGGAGTGATTTTGGGCGGTGACAGTTCCTGCGCCTGACCGACGAAATCCTCGCCATCAAAGTACAGGTTCATATTGACCAGGATGTCCTTGATCATGCGACGATCTCCTCCAGGTAATCATTGTTCAGGTGGCTGCGGAAGGTAATGCGTTCTGCAGGGCTGAAAGGACCGAAGTCAAAGTCGAAGTAAACCTTACCCGCCTGAATCGATTCTTTGGTATTCAGTTCAGCATCTGCCCAGCACTTACCACCCTGAATGGCGCCCAATGCTTTCAGTTCACGCAGATAGGCATTGACGCCATCAGTGACGTTTTCCACATAGGTCTTGGTGATGTTGCGATCCACTGCCCACAGGTGCGCCCGCTGGATGCTGTCCTGAATAATGTCTGCCGTACGTCGTACAGACAGGAACGCCCACTGAGGATCAGCACCAAGAGTGCGGTTACCCCAGAGCCGGAAGCCGTTTTCACGGATGATGGTGCTGACGTTCTCTTCGTTCAGCAGGTTGGCCCGGCTGTTCACATCGCCCAACGCGAAATCAACCGGGCGGGCTGTGCCGATAATACCGCGCATTTCGGTATTGGACGGTGACCACCAGAAGCCGCGCTCGTTGTCGGAACGGGCAATCATACCCGCCACCCTGGCAGACGCAGGCTCAACGGTTTCGGCGTTCAGGCTGGTGTCCCAAACCCTTACCCACGGATCCACCAGATAAGCACGATGGGAGCCGAAGTTATCAGCGTACGTTTTGGCGGCTGCGTCGTCGGTGTTGGGTCCATCGATAATCGCTACAGCTCGCAAACGTTCTGCCACCACGACCAACTCGGCACCGCCAGCATCTTTATGGCTGAAGTTTGGCGCACAGAGAATACGGGGCTGAACACCCACAATACTCTTGGCACCCAGAAAGGCATGAACGCCCTCGTACTCACCGCCAGCACCTACACCGCCAATCACATTGGACAAAGTGTCAGCATCGTCTGACCCTTCTTCGACACGCACCACCACAACAGCAGCACCCACCTGATCGAAGATACCATCAATAGCAGACGGCAGTGTGCCACCGTCGCCCAGTGCGGCGGCTTCCGTGCGGTTACCGGCAATCAGTACCGGTGTATTGACCGGAAATTGAATCGGGTCGGCATTGGGCGCTGTACCAATCAGCCCGATCACGGAGCTTTTGACGGTGCGGATCGGCCGCGTTCCGCCATCAATCTCCACGACCTCAACGCCATGTAAAAAGTCCGTGGCCATAGGTTCTCTCCTTTGGAGTGTGGTTAATTCAGGACGACTTTCCTGAAGGCATAAAAAAACCTCCGGTTGGGAGGCTCTTCAATTCTGTGCAGGTAAAGCGAGCCTACAGCGCTCGCTTACCTTCATCTTCTTCTATGGATTTCTCGCAATGGTTGCTATCAAACCAGTCCAGCACCCGACACAGCACACAGCCCCAGCGCTGACCATTGCGGGCAGCTTTGGCGGCGCGGCTGCTGATGGTTTCGTCCGGGTCGCCTGCCAGCAGTGTGTTGGTTAACTGGTCGATGGCAATCAGCAGGTTCCAGAAATAACGGGTGATGTTATCCATCGGGGTTGAGTGCCTCCAGCTGCTCAACAAACGGCTGGGCGATGGCCATAAAATCGGCATCGTCCGGGGCGTTTTCTACCGCTTGTTTGCCTTTTAAACGGATGTTGCGGATCTCGTCCAGCTGGCTGAACCAGTAGTCGCCTGTCGCCTTGATGGTTTGGGCGGCGTCCTGTTCGGTTCTGCCGAAGGCTTCAGCGTCACTTTTGACGGGCTTGGGGGCTTCGCCCTGGTAGCCGGAATTGATCCACTGTACTGCTGTGTCGTAGGCGCGTTGGTATTCGGTTTCTATGAATGCTGAGTTGGTGGCGAATCGGGTTCTTGCGGCTCCGGCGGCGTTGTCGATGGCGGTGCAGGTAGATAGACGACGATCAGCTACCGAAGCAACTTTTTGTTGAGAGAGGATAGGCCGCCCTGTTTCAGATGCCTCTATCCGCTTTCCAGAGGACTGTCCTTCTAGTAAGGACTGGTACTCCTCATGTGTTATTTTAACCACATCATCCGGCATGTTGTTTCCATGCAGTACCGATGTGTAAAAACCGCCGGTTTGTTTACTGTAATAAGTATCCATATTAATGTCCTATCGCAAACCATCTTAATCCAATGATCACACCGCTGTTGTTACGTGCAATATAGAATTTGGCAGAAGTCTGAGTATATTCTCCGATTGATGTATACGTGTCGGTTGACACAAATCGCGCCTCAAATGAATTCATCAGTGTTATGAATGTGCTGGTAGGAAACGTAACCGGGAATGTGACAACTGATGTCCCGTCGGCACCTGTTACAGAAATCCCCCATTGAAAAATAAAACCACCCAACCACGACGGCAACGCCATGTAGCCATGATCACTCGAAAAATTGTAAGAAAAACCGGCACGCAACTTCTTTGGAGTGACGGCGTTACTGTCATTTGTTCCTGCATTCACTTCTGCCTGTGTGGCAATTTCCACAAACCCTTTTATGCTCTCTGTAGCATTACGCGCAAACGAATTTAACCGGCTCGCCAGTGTCTTAGGCGTCACCATCCGTGTATGAGTTGTTCCTGCATCCACCTCTGCCTGCGTCGCAATCTCCGCCTGCCCGCGTGTTGATTCTGTTGCCTGCCGTGTTCCGTCATCCCGTGCAACATCCACTGCTTTAGAAGTGGCAAGGGTTGTGCTTGATGTACTGGTTGCCGAGTCGCTGACGCCGGTGACCTTTGTGCCGCTGCTTAACTGGATACCGCCAAGTTTCAGGTTGGCGTTACCTTCCGAACCTTCCGACGCATCGGCAACCATGTGGAATTCATTGTCGCCATCGTCGTACCAAATGTGGTCTAAGTTGGTGCCAGAACCGCTGTAAACAATGGGTTTGCCGCCGGTGTTGATGCCTTCATTAAATTTTGGTCGTACATCGGTGCGGGCAAACTTCGACGTTAAAATGCTCCATAACTTCTTGGGTGTAATGATCCGACTGTCATCCGTTCCCGCATCGGCTTCTGCCTGTGTCGCTACTTCTGCCACGCCACGCCGACTTTCTGTAGCGGTGCGGCTGTTTAGCTTTTTAGGGGTGATGGCTTTGGTGTCATCGGTGCCGCCGTTCGCCTCTGTTTGAGTGGCGATTTCCACAAACCCCTTGATAGTTTCGGTAGCGTTTCGGGTGAACGACGCCAACCGGCTTTTCAGGGTTGCCGCTGTTATTACCCGACTGGTTGATGTGCCTGCATCGGTTTCTGATTGTGTCGCCAGTTCGACCACACCACGTCTGGAAGTGGTGGCGGTTCGGTTGTAGAGCTTCTTGGGCGTAATGAACCGGGTGTCGTCGGTTGATCCGTTGGCTTCGTCTTGTGTCGCAATCTCTGCCGTACCCAATAATGATTCAGTCGCCTGTGGCGCATAGATTGACACATCACCGGACGGCGCAACGGAACCCGGCGCGGCACTGAGGTTCAATTGTTCTGCCAGTATCAGGGTCGTGGTCGATCCTTTGCTCTGGATGACGGATCCGTCATCGTGCTGAACCGTGGCGAACAGCGCACCGCCATCGGTGATGAAGTCCATCTTTGTTACGTCGTAGCTTTCGGTGGTGCTGTCCTGGGCCACCACGTAAATGCGTGATGGTTCGATGACCTGAACGCCCACCAGGTCAAGCCGCTTTATTTTGTTGTTGCCATCAAACAGGTCAACGTAGCTGAGCGTCGCGCCCGAAAAGCCGTCAGCCTGAGCATTAATGGCCGCATCAATGCCGCTCTGGTGAATCATCATGCTCATTCCCATGTTCCTCTGTGAAGTACGGTGATTGATAGCTGTGACTGCAAATCAAACGGTGCGGTGTGAACTGTTCCGACGTTAAAAGTGAAGTCGCTGCGTAACGGCTTGGCCTGTTTGATGGCGTTGATGGTAGTGGGCCAGAACTGTTATATCGCGTGAATATTGACCCCAAACTCAACTTTATTAATCAATAATCCAATAACAATATCGTGCATCTTTTCGAGCTTTGAAAAACAAATTGTCTTTCTGGCCAACCGTTTAATCCAAGTCCGAAAATTAAGGTTTTTACGCTCTATCTTCTGAGTGTTTGCTTTACCAATAATATGCATGTTTTCATCAAGGTGTCGCTCATAGGCTCCCCAATCATCGGTGTAAAATTTATTAATACCAAATGGCTTCAGAAGTGTTTTGAGTTCTTTAAAAACTTCATCTTTCCGTTTTCCGAAAACATAAGCAAGCACGGTATTTGTAGCGTGATCAACAGCATACCAAAGCCAGCGTTGGTTCGATTTATCATGAACATACGACCACTGCTCATCTAGCTCAGCCTCTTGGCAGACAAGCCCTACATGAATAATTGCATCTGACTTGAGATCAATAGTTTGAATATTTGGGTTGACCTTTACCAGACCGCTTTCTTTTTTTTTAGAGTCTTTATTACTGTTGTCTTGCTTATTCCGAGTACTTTACTTGTATCCCTGATTCCGCTGCCATTTATTGCCATATCGATGATTTTTTCTTTAACGCCAGGCTCACAGGCCTTGTAGCGATATTCAAGCATGAAGGTTTTGATTTCACATTTGTCATTACAGCAATAGTATCGTGGAACATCATGAGTGCTGTATCCGAAAGGCCGAACTTGGTTACTGCCACATGTTGTACAGAGGACTTGCGTAAGGCACATTTTTAAACCGCATTTTTCAAAGTTGCCGAATGTCGTATTTTAGCAGACAGGGCTAGAATCACAGAACTGTGCCACTACCGCGTTGATGATGTCGTCCTGCAGGTCGGCGTCGGGTCGAAAGGCTGCGGTTTTGATGGTGCCGGGGGCGTTGTCGGGGACGGTTTCGCCTGCGTGGCTCCGGCTCCAGCCTTGTTTGCCGTTTTCAAACCGTGGGTTGGGGATTAGTTGTTTGTTTTCGAACAGGTCCCAGCATTCCAGTTCTGCGACCTGTGCGGTGCCGGTTCCGTCCCGGTAGTTGACGATAAACATGGGGCGTATGTAGGCCGTGCCGGGGCGAAATTCGTGATGGTCGTCACCAGTGCCGGTGATCTCGCCGTCAAACACCTGCCAGCCTGCAACGGTCAATTCATGACCACTGACCGCACAATAACGATAAGTACCTGCACCACCGCTTATATTCCTGAACGCCTTATCCAGCGTGGCAACACCTGCATAAACTTTATCCGGACCGGGACTGTCAACCGTCTGCCGAACCTTGAAACGTATGCGATAGACCCGACTGGTCTGCACGGGGATAGGTTCAGAACAGAACACCCATTCATCGTGGCCTGTACCGATTTCCAACACCGGCAACTGTCGCTCATTATCCTGCGCCGACAGATCCACGCTGAACGTGTGCGGTAATCCCTTCGGTGTTTGCTGCCACCACTCGGTAATGTTGGCCGTAGTACCGAATCGGGCAATGGCGTTTTCAACCGCTTTTAAACTGCCTTTAATGCGGTGTTGATAGAGTGCGTCTTTTAATGACTGGCGCTTGATGTGTTCCGGCCAGTCGTCGTTCCAGTCATCCACTGAGAACGCCCACGCGAGATAGGGCAAAAACTCAACCGGGCATTGATCAGGGTTCCAGAGCTGGCGGTAAATCACCGGCAACTGCTCAATGCGTTCGGTGACGCTGGCGAGAGCCCGTTCTTGTTGTGTAGCTGAAGGTGGTAGCAGGTCAGACACTTTCTGCTTCCTGCTTTTGTGTCAGTTCAATGGCTGAACAATAAGCCGCTTCGGTATCGGTCGGGGTGATGTCGGCTGCTGGTTCGTGCAGAACAACACGACTGACGCCTGCCTGTTGCAGTGCGCCGTAAATACCCGACACTGGCACAATAGCCCCGAGTCGGTGTCGCGTTTCTACAAACTGTTGAACCGCATCGCGGGCGGCATTCATTACCTGTTCTGCGCCTAAACCACTTTGGGTGTAGAGGTCAGCCCGGACACGGTAGGTGGTGATGGTCGCACCCTGTACGGTCAGCTCGTCAGTCAGCTGCCTGACGTGGGTCTGGTTTAAATGGTCGGTGACGGTTTGCAGCAGTTCGTCGGACGGTGTGCCGTCGCCCTGTCTTGAAAGGATGGTGTTGATAATGCTGGCGTCGCCCTGCCGTTTGGGTTGGGCGTCTTTCACCTGACCGTCTGCGCTGAGGCTTTGGAAGATGTACGAGCCTTCTGTTCCGGCGTTGGTTTGGCCTTCCATAGACAGTTGGATTCTGTAACGCAGATCGGTGTCACTTTCGTAGACAGGTTCACGGGGTGGTATGGCGTCCGGATCTCCGGCATCGATGACCAGCCGCTGGACATTCCAGAGTGCGCCCAGGTTGTCGAGGTCTGAACCGGTGGCATAAGGCAGCATCACCGCCTGTGCTTCGTCGTTGATCTTCGCCCGTAACAGCATTTCGCGGTAGGCGCAGACTTCGAGAATTTTGTAAGCCGGTTCGCTTTCCACCGGTGCATCAAAGTCGGGATAACGACGGCTCAACTCTGCCAGTATCTCGCTGAGGCTCTGCTCAAAGTCCAGCGCTTCCACCACTTTGGGCGGCGGTAACTGGCTGAGGTCGATTACCGTAAAAGCCATTAGATGATTAATCCTTCCAGTGTTACGGGTTTGCCATCCGGTAAATGTTCGCCTTCAATATCCAGCGTCACCTGACCACTGCTGACACTGACTACCTGTACTCTTTCGAGCTTTAACCGTGGCTCCCATTGATCAAGGGCTTCTGCCACAGCGGCATAGCATTCTGTTTTCCAGGCGGCGTTAACCGGCTCATCAATCAGGTCAAACAATCGGGAGCCGTAGTCACGTCGCATCACGCGGGAGCCGATAGGTGTTCGCAGAATGTCAGCAATACTCTGGCGCAGGTGTGCCTTACCGGACAGTGCTTTGCCGGTGTGTGCGTCGATGCCGTTCATGGTGTTTTATTGCTGCTGGCCAGTTGTGCCGGTAGTCGATGGACCGGACGCCACGCCGGAATGTTTATGGCTGTTATAAATGTCCCGGTCAGCCTGCATGCTGCGGGTCTGGTCGGTGATGTCTTCAGTGGCTTTGATATTGCCGTTTACGGTCAGGTCACCGGTAAAGTCGATGCCGCCAGTACTGACCAGTTCAGTGGTGGATCCGGACGGGAGCTGCACTTTCAAATGATGGTTTTTACGGTCGTACTCAAAGTGTGCGCCATCGGAGAAACGGTAAATCTCTTTATCGGGATCGCTGGACAATGCCGGTAGGTTTTCCTGATAACCACTACCCAACACCCACGCCTGCGCCGGATCGCCACAGGGGCACAACAAAATAACCTGTTCGCCCACTTCCAAGGGTTGCCAGTTGCGGTTATTACCTGCCCGCGAAGTAAGCCAAGGTAGCCACTGGGTTTTTAGCTTGCCAGTTTGTACTCGTACTTTTGCCTGCTGGTGATCCACTTCAGTAACAATACCCGGGCGTACGACGTTGGCTAACTGCCGTGCCAGCTCAACTACATCAAACGATTTGTTCATATTTATTTTCATTGTCTAAGCCGATGTCGGGATCAATGCCGACCATCACTGTGTCAGGCAGTAGGCTGTCGTCGGGTTCGGGTTCTCCGAGGTAGACGGTTTGTTCCCAACTGACGACCCAGGATTCGAAACCGGCTTTGCCGGGTTTGAAGTCGGCAGGCTGGGCACTGAGGTTATGAGGATGGCTGACTTCCGAACCCAGCCCCCAATGGTTGTAACGAATCTGGTGCAGAACTTCAGCGGCAAAGTTGGCAATGGCAATAGAGACTTTGTCAGCAGGTAAGCCCTTCTCCGGCAAAATGGCGCACAGTGAAAAGCTGCACTCGACAGCGGTGCGACCATCACCGGTTTCATTGCCACCGTTCATATGATCCAGAGCCAGAAGCAGTGCCGGTGCTTTGATGTCTTTCACCAGTGGACTGTGAACACGCAGCGTCTCGACTTTTTGGGCGAAAGGTTCCTGAAGGCTTTCAACAATAGCCTCGTGTACTTTGGTTAGGGTCAGACTCATATCAGCTTTTATCGTGATTCAATGCGTAGTTCAGTTCTTCATTGAGTCGGCTGAGGTAATAGCTTTCAGCTCTTTTTTCCAAACGTGCGATTACTTCAAATCCGGGCTCTTCAATATCAATCTGCACTTTTTCAATAGGAAGCCGTGATTCACCGGATCGTTTCCAGATATGAGGGGAGCCGCCATTAACAGAGGCTACAAAAGCACCGTCAAACCGATGCTTGCCAGCCCTTGCGCCGAACTTTGCCTGTTTGGGTTCTCCCGCCCTGCGTGCTGAAACAGGGTTAAGCCCGATCCATATGTTGCCGGTCAGATCACCGGCATCAAAGCTGGACATGACCCGATAGCGTATGTTCTTAAGGGGAATCAGGGTTTCTTTCGCAATGGCGCTGGCCAGCTGACGTGACAGCCAGTTATGGGTTTTACGCACAGCCCGCCGCATGGCCTTGGCCAGGGCAGAGCTTTTACTCAACATGAAGCCCTTTATTAAATCCTGATCTGCAGCAGACAAGTCGATATTGATCACAACCAGTTACCCGCCTCGGAAGACTGGGTATCAGCTAGCAGAATAACGGTGATGCCCGTACCATCAGGCAACTGTTTACCGGCTGTAAATTCTTTGCCCTTGATAACCAGCGTGTCGCTGTCGTTAATCAGGGCGGCATCTCCATCCAGTACAGTAATAACCGGAACGCTGTAATCCAGTTCCAGCTTGGCTAATTGACCTTCTTCGGTAGGGATGTCAAAGACACCTCCAATAACCTGACCGTCTGGCAGTTGTACTGGTGTTGAAAAGGTTTTGACTGACCGGCGGTTAGCACGGTCAGCCATTCTGTCCCAATTGGGCATCGTGCTTTCCCTTTACAGAGTCAGTTCGATGATGCCCTGGGGCATGGTGCACAGGTTAAGCGGGTTGGACTGGGCTTCCAGTTCAACACTCTTGCCCATGCGTCCCGGCTCCTGCTTGGCGTAGTAGGGCAAGCCATCGGTACCGACGGTTTCCATGTAATCCGCTGGTGCGAAATTGGTGACGAACATATCGGCTACACCTTCGGGTACCAGGTAGGCTTTGTCGTCTGCCACAAACTTCTGACCGTTGAGCTTGCCGCGATACTCTTCCCAGCGAACGTCCGCAAAGTCGAACCCGCCACGGGGATCGTTACGCAGCATTTCGCCCTGGTTGTAACGCTGGTAGGCATCGGCAACCGCCTTGTGATCGCAGAAGCTGTCAAAGAAAATACGGCCGCAGAGCGCCCGGTAGCCGTCAACGTTGGCTTCCAGCGCATCTTCACTCATGCGGATGCCTTCGCGCACCTTGGTGCGTACCTTGGTGGATTCGGTTCCCAGCTTCAGTGAATGGGACTGCTGAGTCAGACCGAAAGCGTCGTAGACATCGAGTAATACAGAACCGTCCGCATCCAAAATCTTGCCGATAATGGCGCCGATACGCTGAAACTCAATGGTGACATCGATGGCGTTACGCATCTTTTGCAGACGACGGTTGACCACCGCTTCAACCATCTCCTGATCGGTGGTACCAAAGGCACGCTTGCCAATGATTTCATCGGCAAGGATCTGCGCCACCAGTGGCAGGTGTGTGGTTTTAAAGGCAACTGCATTGGCTTTGTCACCCGTCACTGGTGTACCTTCAGCGCCACGGGCTTTGGCTGGAACAATTGCTAAACCGTTCTTGCGCTTTTCGATCATCACGGCAGTGGTCGAAATACCTTCTTCCATAAACAGCCCGAGGGAAGAAATACGACCCGGCTTGTAGGTCGTTTCGTTAATGCCCTTGGTCAAATTGATGACCGAAAAGGCGTCGTCATTAAAGACGTCCATAGTCAGAGGCATGGTAGTGCTCCGTATCCGTTGGATTTATTAAAGGTTGGAATACTTCAGAATTGGGTAAAACTACGACTCTGGTCGCTACGTTAAATAGCACCGCTGCGAACTTTGATACCTTTCGCCAGCAAGGCAGTAACCGCTGCATCTTTCTTGGCAGCAGTAATGCCATCAGGCCAGACCAGCAAGTCGTCAATCACTTGTGCATCCAGATCAATCAAAACCGCCTGCATATCACCTGCACTGGCATCGACACGGGAATACAAAACACCGGCTGCATTCTGGTTGCCATCCGTGCCAGAGGTTTTCAGGTCGGTGAATTTACCGTCGGCAGTCAGCTGCCCCATCACGGTACCGGCTTCATAGCTGCCACCAGTGACAGTGACCTGTGTACGGCTGCGGTCGCTTTCGGCTTCGGACAGGAGAAATTCGCCAGCCCGGGCTTGCTCTGTTTTCATGGGATTTCCTCGGAAGGTTTGGGAAGGTCAGGCGTAGCTAAACGTCAGCTACGGGTTAATCGTCCGAGCTGGACGGTTAATTGGTTTGACGGCTGTTTGTTTCGCTGCGGCGCTGGTAAATGGATGAGGCGTTAATCGTACCGCTGCCTTTACCATCGTCAGGATTTTGGTAACTGGACTGCTCCGGATCGGCAACCGCCTTGGTCTCGGTGATCGCAATGGCAATCGCTTTATGGTAGTGGCACAGTTCTGTGATTCTAGCCCTGTCTGCTAAAATACGACATTCGGCAACTTTGAAAAATGCGGTTTAAAAATGTGCCTTACGCAAGTCCTCTGTACAACATGTGGCAGTAACCAAGTTCGGCCTTTCGGATACAGCACTCATGATGTTCCACGATACTATTGCTGTAATGACAAATGTGAAATCAAAACCTTCATGCTTGAATATCGCTACAAGGCCTGTGAGCCTGGCGTTAAAGAAAAAATCATCGATATGGCAATAAATGGCAGCGGAATCAGGGATACAAGTAAAGTACTCGGAATAAGCAAGACAACAGTAATAAAGACTCTAAAAAAAAAGAAAGCGGTCTGGTAAAGGTCAACCCAAATATTCAAACTATTGATCTCAAGTCAGATGCAATTATTCATGTAGGGCTTGTCTGCCAAGAGGCTGAGCTAGATGAGCAGTGGTCGTATGTTCATGATAAATCGAACCAACGCTGGCTTTGGTATGCTGTTGATCACGCTACAAATACCGTGCTTGCTTATGTTTTCGGAAAACGGAAAGATGAAGTTTTTAAAGAACTCAAAACACTTCTGAAGCCATTTGGTATTAATAAATTTTACACCGATGATTGGGGAGCCTATGAGCGACACCTTGATGAAAACATGCATATTATTGGTAAAGCAAACACTCAGAAGATAGAGCGTAAAAACCTTAATTTTCGGACTTGGATTAAACGGTTGGCCAGAAAGACAATTTGTTTTTCAAAGCTCGAAAAGATGCACGATATTGTTATTGGATTATTGATTAATAAAGTTGAGTTTGGGGTCAATATTCACGCGATATAACAGTTCTGGCCCACTACCCGCTTTATGAACACCTTCAGCATGACCACAGTCTTTGATAATGGTTTCGGTTTTGTCCTCAAGACCGGCAGCGGTCAACACGTCACGAATTTTTCCGGCTTCGGCCAGTTCTGCGGTGGCCTGCTCCATAGTGGCGCCGGACTTGATCAGGCTGGACGCCATAAAACCAAACTGTTTGCCTTCGCACAGTTCCAGCAGTTCGGCGGCATCGGCTTTTTGTGGGGCTTCCGGTTGCGGGGCTTCGGGTGTTTCAACCGTTTGTTGTTGTGATTGTTCCGCAGGGTCTTTCACTGCGGGGGCTTTGGTTTCCTGAGTCATAATGGTCGCTCCTTCTGGCGAGTTAACGGTCAGGGTGGTCCCCACAGTGAGCAGGGATTGGGAAAACTTTTGGAGAACATCATCAGCAGGCATCACTTCATCCACCAGGTTGTGGGTGATGGCTTGACCGGCGGTAAAGATACCGGCTTCGGTATTCTTAACAGCCTGCTGAGTCAGGCCGCGATATTCGGCAATTCTCTGGGTGAACAGGTCGTAGGTTTCATCGACGGACGTTTGAATTCTGCTTCTGACCGCTTCTGGCAATGGCTCGTAAATATTGCCTTCGGTCTTGCGGGAACCGGCATGGATCAGGGTGATGTTCACGCCCATCTGTTCAAAGTTTTTGCTGTAGTCAGCATGAACCACCAGTACCCCGATGCTGCCTACCTTGGCGCTACTGGTGGCAATGATCCGGTTACAGGCAGACGCTAACCAATAAGCGCCGCTGGTCATCTGATTGTAGGCCATCGCCCAGACCGGCTTGGTGCGCGAGATTTCACGAATCAGGCGGGCTGTGTCATCCACATTGTCCACCATGCCGCCGGGGCTATTTACATCCAGCAGAATGCCTCTGACGGTTTCGTCTTTTTCGGCTTCTCTCAGCTGGCTGCGAAGGTCGGCATAAGTGGTCATATTCCAATAACGACCACGACTTAACAGCATGCCTTTTACTTTAATAATGGCGATGCCGTCGGTGGTGGTTTTGAAGTCGTTGTAACCATAGCGGCCTTCATAATCCACAGAACGCTTCTGGGTCTGGACGGCTAATTGTTCGGCATAATGGGGAGGCAACAATAACGGGCTGTCGTAGACGTCGGCCGCCAATGTTTGGGAGCCTTCGTATTCAGGTAATAGCTGCTCGGATAGTAGTTGTTCAGGCAATGGCATTAGTCGTCATCCTCATCGGGGTCTGGTTCCGTTTTGCTGCTCGTTGGTTTTGCTTCTGGAAGACCTTTCCGGTATTCCATTTTCCGGCGCTCGTATTCAGCCTGCTCCCTTGCTACTTCATCAGCATCGAGACCATCTTCAGCGCACACCTTCGGCATCGAGGTCAGACTGCCGTTAATGGCATTAATCTTGGCTTTCACATCTTGATCCGGGTTGTTGTACTTCCAGCCATCCGGACGGGCTTCGTGGGCAAGGTAGTCAATGCGATTCTGGAAGTAATCGCCGGGAGTGGTCACCGCTCCGGAAGCGATGGCAGCGTTCACAGCCCAGAGCCAGGCATTGCGGCACACCTGATAAATCAGCAAATGATCCTGAGCCATTTCAATGCCACGACGGTATTCATTCAACACACCCCGTAACAAACGATCGTTGACGTTTTTCCAGTCGCCGGTCAGTAGTTCGTAGGGAATGTTTTGACCGATGGCAATCAGCTTGGACTGCCAGCTCATGAAATCGTTATAGCCCTGTCCGGTATTGTCACCGTTGAATACTTCGATACGTTCAGTGGGCAGCAGGTTCAGGAAGGTTCCGGGGTCTACATGCGCTTCGGGCATATCACCGTTTTCAGGATCAAGGGACTTGCCGGTAATGGGATCGTACAAGAAGTCATCTTCAGTGACGTCCTGATCCCTGTAAATGGCGCCGGTGATGGGTGAACGAGTCTGCTTTCGGGTCAGTTCCGCATCGTCGTAACTGTCAAAGGTGTAAGCCTTCAGCAAGCTTTGAACCGGATCGGGTTCGCCACGAATCTGCCCGGGACGGGTTGGCATGTAATGATGGATCACCTGGCTGGCAGGAATCCGCATCAACTGCCCCATATCCAACGCATCAGCGTCTTCGCCCGGATGGGATTTATACATCCAGTACGCCACCCGACGACCTTTCCTAAACTCAACACCCTGACGAATCATGTTGCCGTTCGCCCGTACCTGGTTCAGATCCTGCGGGACAAATTCCGATTCCAACACCTGCAGCTGCATGGGAATCGCCAAACCTTCGGACAGGCTGCGGGCGCGCATTCTGATAAATACTTCACCAGCAGTACGACGCGAACGAACTGTCTGAGACTGCAAGCCGTTGAAGTCGAGAATACCTTCAGGGTCAGCCTGTTTTACCCAGAGTTTCCACAGGGTGTTCATCTGTTCCTGAAAAGTTTTATTCTGGGCAGTACTGCGAACAGTGACACCGGTTCCCACTTCGTTAATGGTGTTCTTTTCAATGCCGCTGTAGATCAACGGCATATTGCGATACGCCGCACGGGTACGGTTACGCAGAGTGTTTAATGTGTTTCTTAACGCACTGTTGGGACCGTGGGCAGGCGCATACCAGTAACGGGTACGGGGGCTTTGTTTAGCCGCCTCATAACTGTTCGGTAATGTCTGGCCAGACACTAACGGCTGACCATCCAAGCCGATAATGGGCGAAACTCTGCGTGCAGTCATTCTTGTTGTTATCCCTTGCAGGTCGTCATTCGAACCGCACGAATCCGGCGCTTGCCTGCCAGTCTTTGAGCCACAATACGACGGGCTTCTTTCAATTCTTTGATGGAGCGATAACGGACTTTACGACCATCGGCGAACGTGACTTCCAGCTCGCCCGCTGTGATCGCTTCGTCAAGGTCGTCGAGTTGTTGTTGGGTGAATGCCATTTATTGTTATCCGATTTTGAAACGGGTTCGTCGTCCGCTGCGTCTTCTTCTTGGGGGTACATTGGCCGGACTGCGTTCGTCAGTCAGAACTTCTGAATTCTGATCCAGAGGTCTTGCCCAGGCGGGAGCGTTATCCCAGTCCACTATCTTGTGAGCGCCTTTATGGATTGCTGCGGCAAGGCTGTAGCAACACAGGTCAAAGGCTTCGTTCGCACCCTTGCCCGGCTTTTCCCAGACACCGTTGGCGTTACGGACTTCGTAGGTCAGCTCATCAAAGAACCATTCACCCAACCAGTCCGGAAAGTGAATGTATCCCGGTCCCGGTGTTTCTCGACTCAGTGCGTTGGCAATCTGATCTTTCAGTTCGTTAGTAGCAAGCAGGTAAATAGGCACATCACCCGCCGCTGATGCTTTACGATCCTTACGGCGGGTATTATCCGGAAAGCTTTCTTTAATCAGGCTTTGTTGTTTTCCACTGGCACCTTTCACCAGCATGATCCGGCGGTGATGCCCGTTACGCTTTGCCCGGCGGTAAAACTTGTAAGCCTGGTCGGTGACACTGGTCTGGCCTGACGTGCCTTTTTCACCACCAATATCAATGGCGGCCAGTAGCGGGGCTAATCGTCTTCCAGAATCATCAGCCAATGGGTAGCTTTTGTTGATGACCTGATCAATCAATAAATCCCAGTCTTCGGGATAAGCCGACGGGTCGATGGGCAGAAAATTGCCGTCATCGTCTTTGCGCTCACTGTGACGGATGTTGTAACGATCAACCACCCACTTTTCCATGCCTTCACCGTAGGCATGAACCTGAACAACGAATCTTCTTTTCTTTCCGCCCTGAACATCCACCGATGCCGTTGAAAATCGTGCCCGTAATGGGATGGTGCGCTTTACGGTTTCTTCAGCCCGGTCTTTCAGGGAGTCGGATGTTCTGGCTTCGGCTCGTATATGGCTTAAGAATGGCCGCCCAATATCCGTATTAACCGCCAGCCTTAGCGGGCCTTCGTTATTGGTTTTTTCAAAAATCTGCAAGGCTGATAGCAAATTGAAAACCAGCTGTTGCCAAGTTTGAAACGCAGCTGCCGGACCTTCCATCCAGAAGCTGGCAAAATCACTGCGGCGGGGTTCACCTTCCAACTGTCCGAACTTGTCAACCTTGCAGCCTTCAGGCACCCAGACTGCGCTATTCATCATTCTGGCTTTTTCGCTGGGTGGGATGGCATTGGAACCGCAAATTCCACATATAGGACAGTTGCACACCACTGTTTCACTGGCTGCTTTGATATCCGTTTCTTCCTTGTCCCAGTCCAAATATTCAAACCGAGCCGGAAAGTACATCTGGCATTCAGGGCATTGCCAGTACAAAAGACGACGATCGCCAATATTGTAAAGGCTGAGAATACCCACAGTGGGTGGAGCTTCATGTGGATTTTCTGTTGTCGCTTTCCACTTTGGGTCGATCACCTCAAAACCTGGTGAACCTTCCGCTACACACATACCACGAGATCCGAACGTCTGGGTACGCTTTAGCGCCATTCCCCAGGCTTCACCCTCGCCGCCAATATCTCTGGGATGCTTGTCGTAATCAGTCAGAACAACCCGGCGAAAATCGGAACCGGAAAGAATCCGTTTTGACGGATGACCAATTTTCAGAAAGTTACCTGACCTGAAGCGACGGTCAAAAATATTATTGTCATGTCCTCTTGGACTAATGCATTCCCTTAACTTCGGGCTATTCTCAAGCATCGGAGTAATTCGGGTTTTAGAAAACTCGGAAGCCTTTTCCTTGCTCATCTGTACAATCAGGAATTGCGACGGGTCACACTTAACGTCATAACCAAGAAAACCATCGACGAGGGCGTTGGTTTTAGCTGTTCGGGCAGGACCAGCAAAGATGACACCCCGATATTTGCGGCTGTTAAGCAGGTCGAGAGGTTCAAGTATGTAGGGTGCAACCTCCGGATCCCAAGGCTGGTAATTTCCTGACGGCCCTTTTGTCCAGACGTACCGGGTAATGGCTTCACTGACCTTTAGTCGTTGAGGTGGCTTTAACAGCCCAGCAATGTCAAATCTGACTTTTTCGGCACTGCCGTGTTTAATCATCATCGACTAACTGCTCAGCTCCAGACATAACAGCACGGTGATACATCTGCTCACGAATAGCATCAACTTCTGACTGTACTCTTTCCAACACATCGCCCGATAGTCCGCATTTTCTCTCAAGTAAATCAGTCAGGCTGTCCAGAGGATCAACAATTGCGCTCACAAAATCGGCGTACCCTTCTGCGACTTCACTGTTTGGTATGAGCTGACCAACTTCTTTTTCCAGAGCAACTCTGGAACGCTCCGAATCAAACCAGTCCTTACGATCTTTAGGAGGCATCTTGTCAAGAGAATCGTAACCACCGTAATCACCATCAACACCCGGTGCCGGAGCAAACACGGCCTTGGCAGCATCAGCCACCAGATAAAGAGGCGCGTTCCGTTTCTGATCAACTGGTAGAACATTTGCCTGCTTCAAGCGTTTACGAACCGTATCCCGGGAAACTCCAAAGGCTTCTGCCAGCTGGGTGATGTTCCAGTGAAATCTTGCTTGGCCATCCATACCATTCAACGTTGCCCGAGCTGACGATGACAGCTTTCTTCAAATGTTTATTCTGATAAGGCTTTTCGTCAGCGTCGTCAGGTCTCAGCCCAGCAACCACGGGGAATACCCCCACCTGCTGCTGACGACCATAGAAACCCGAAATTTACTCAAACTCCGCGCTCTCCGTCTCCCCGTGGTGGTCACTGAGAGGGTAGGGTCCCATCGGTTAGTGGCTCGATCCATGTACGCATTGACACCTGCTGGCAGACTCTCGCGCCTTCTTTTACAAGGCAGCTTGTCTTTGAATCAGTCGCCAGCTCCATCGACTCTGGTGCCTTTCTAATGTCACCGGTGTAGATGCCCCAGCAGAGCAAAGCGATCATAATAGTGAGTAATGTGATTAAGACGTTCTTCATTAATTGCTCTCTATCAGTTCCGCTCAATCAACCGATCCAGCTTACTGTTCATCTTGTCGATGCTGGACTTGAGTTCTTTCCAGGCTTCCTTGTTGGCTTCCCAGTTGCGGTTCTGCATTTCACGAACCTGCTCAATATCCTTGGCGTTTAAATCAATACGCCGTTCAATGCCTCCACCCCAGACGAACAATGAGGCAATCACCATAACTGTGCTGATGATATGGGTGATGCTTACCTTGCGATCCAAGTGCCAGTGCTCCATTAGCTTTTACTCCTTGCTCTTATAATTCCCTCTGCTGTACCACCGGCAAAGTAGAAACCAAGGATGATGGCAAATGGTACACCCAATGTGTCGTTGTTCTTGTTGGCCAGCTCTTTGGAGATGTCCAGCACTGTGTTGCTTCTGCAGATCATTTCAGTGGCGCAAGGTTCCATGAAAGCCGCGATGACCATCATGAATGCACACACCAACCAGACCAGTACGTAAGGAATACCAACGGTGAGAGCCAGAAAACGCTGAGCCAGTTTGAAGGGTTCATACGCTTTAAGCAGTCTGAGGAAATGTCCGGCCTTTTCCTGGTTGGTGAAGATCGCTGCATCGATGCCGTTGTAAATGCCATCGGTTGCCTTCTTGATGACATTGTCACTACCGAACAGTTTGCCCCAGAAGCTCATGATCTAATCCCGTCCAATATCTTCAGGCCACTCACCAGTCGCCATCATTTTGATTAAACGTCCAGCACGGTTAGGTACCTGCTTAGCCCAACGGCTCTCAAGCATTTCTTTTGCAGCCAGACTGAAGTCACGCAGAGCCAGAGCATTGATCATCTTCCGGAACTGCGAAAACTTCGGCCAGCCAAGGTTGAAGCACATATCAACCAGCACAGTCTGACGCACACGATCCAACTGATCCCAGAACAGAAGGTTCCGAATCAGTACCTGCCGGCAATCGTAAACATCATTGGCTAACAACTGCTCTGCTTCGTCTCTGGTTATTCCGTTATCTTCAATATTGCGACCATAGCCAATAGTGAGTTTTCCAGCAGTGCAGCGATACGGACGCGAGCGAAAGCCTTCATGATGTCTGATCAAGTCTTCAGCTTTCATGGGTTGGGAGAATGCGGACATTTTTATTTTTTGAAGTGGGGGCGGGAGCTGGACTCGAACCAGCGACCTTCGGCTTATGAGACCGACAAGCTGACCATCTGCTCTATCCCGCCAAAACGAAAACGCCCCGACAGGTTTAAAACTGTCAGGGCGTAAAAATCGGGAGTATGGGGTTATATTGGTTTATGGGTTTATGAAAGTCAACAGTCATGATTAACCAGGTCCGCTAATGCCAGAACGAATTCAGCCCGTTTGGTGGCCAGGTCGATTAGTTGTCTAACAGCTTTCCGAACTTCCCATTGTTGGTGGTCGATGGTTCTCTGATTCTCATCATCCGATGCCTGGAACGGCTGTAGCACTATGTCAGGCCGCAATGCTCTCAATGCCATGTACTGCAATCGCTTTTCGTTCGCCAGCACACTGCCACGAACAAGCCCCTGATCGATTAACCCTTTCCGGATTACTGGCCAACCCTCCTGCAGAGCATCACGCAGGTTATCGGTCATCGCCAGTCGTAACCGGTAGTTGCCGGTTTTTATCGGGTTGCCGTCGTGCGTGTAACGAACTCTCAGCAGTTGGTACGACACCGGATCCAGCTGGTGACGTAACAGGCCAGCGGTCATGCCTGCCTGAGTTGCCCAGTCCACCCTGGTCAATCGATCCTTGTCGAAGTTTGGATCCAGCTGAACGGGTATATCCAGCTCCGGATACTTGTCCGAAAGCTTGGATGCCAGAAGTTGCCATCCTGCCGATTTGTAGCTGTCGAACAGGGTCGGGTTGAATGCGTTGATCAGAGCTCCTCCGGTGGACGGGTACATGCTCATGAATTCACCTCCTGTGAGAGCGTCTGAATCTCCACCATCGCTACGCCATCGGGTGGAATCTTGTCACCGCGAACAATCGCCAGCTGGTCGATCTGGCTGTCATCGAGCCACACTCCGGCGTGGGTCAGACTGTCCAGCAGGGCTTTCATGCGGTTGTCGATGTCGGATCTGCGGTTGGTGGGGAAGTGCAGCCGGACCGAGACCCTGAGTTTTCCGGTCAGCTTCCGGTTGTGGATGCCCTGTTCCATGCAGGCCGCCTTGACCAGTGTCCGATAATTTTTCCCTTCGTCGGTCATGTAGACACTGGGGATATGCTTTCGGCCTTTCCGGATGACCCTGTGTTTCCAGACATGGTTCACGGTTGGCGGTAAGGGGAGAATTATTCTCATGCCTGACCTCCAGCCCTCGCCTTCCTCCGGTGGTTTCCCCTAAAGGGGAAAACCACCCGAAAAGGAGGAAGAGGCTCGTAAGGGCTCAAACAGATCGGAGGAAAACCGGAGGTAGAACCGGAGGAATCACTAAACCCTTTATTTTTAAGGGTTTGAGTGTTTTTTAATAACTTCGGAGGATGACCGGAGGAAGCACTGGAGGAAAGAATATTCTTTAAATTCTCCAAACGACCGGAGGATGTCATAACACATTGAAAAATAGGCATTTTACCTTTTTGTCTCCTCCGGTCTTTTTCTCCGGAGGAAGCAATTAAGGAGAAAGAGTGAGCTTTAAACATTGTTTACGTCCTCCATGAGATACACATAGTGTCCATCAATTCTTATGAGCCCAGCTGCAATCATGCGATCCTTTGTGCGACCAAAGTTTTTGTGTGATTTGAGCGGCCTATCAACTCCTACACATTCTTTTTTCCAGTGATCTGTTGCGACGTTAGCTTGATTTGCATCAGACCCACCGTTGGATAGGTTAAGCCTGTACTGCGCGTACATTTCTGCAAGAATCTCAAGGCAGCCAACTTGCTCAGCGCTTGGTCTTTTTCCGTTCTTTCTGGCTTGATTGACAATGTTCTTAACAACAGGCGCCTCGGTATTCTCCAGCACACAACTGGTCTGAACCTCGCCATCCTCATCACGCCAGGGCAGTTCTGTAATCTTGAGATTGAATTGCTTCGGATCGGGCTCGTCAGCGTCTTTCATCTTCTTGGAAGTAACCGTTACACTGTCGTCGTTTTTGACAACTGCGTATTCGGCATCGAGCGCAGCCTTTAAGGCAGAGTTTCCACGGGCCCGATCCTGATTACTGGTGCCGGTGTGATGGACGACAAGAACACAGCAACCCCATTTTGTTCTGAAGTGTTCGTCCAGATGCCGGACAAACTGGTTCATGTCCTGTGTGCTGTTCTCGTCTGCACCGCCGAAGTTACGGGCGAGGGTATCCACCACGACAACAGAAGGTACGATTCCGCCATTCTGTTCAATGATCTGATCAACGGCCTGAGTGACCTGTACTGCACTGGAAGCGTCGTACAGGCTCGCCGATGCCTTGCTGACATAGATGGGAGCGTTTGCCAGTGACGTGCTGTTCTCCATCTCCCACGCTTTGAACCGTCGGGACAGACCGTTGATACCTTCACCCGCCAGATAGAAGACTGCGCCTTGTCGTTTGATTTCCTGTCCGTGCCAGGGTTTGCCGGTTGCGATGCAGCACGCCATATCGATAGCTACAAATGATTTACAGCAGGCTGGTTGACCGAACATTAACGCTAAGGAATCAGTCTCCAGAAAGCCCTTGATAAGCCAGCTTATGGGCTTGGGCTGACTGATCATTTCCCCAACAGGCAGGAAGCTGAAACTGGAGGGCATAAAGCCGGTTGGGCATTTAAGTTGTTCCAGTAACAGATTAGGCGCTACTTGCTTTAGGTCGTTGAAGTCTGTGCCAGTGGTGCCGGGTGGAAACTGGGGAAAGACGACGGTTGCGCCGATTGCTTCAGCTGCCTTCATTGCGCAGGTAAGGCCGGGATTACCCTGCGTCGCACTGTCGTTGTCTGCTGCCATCAGAACGCTTTTGCCGGTCTGTTGCAGACGACGGGCGACGGCTTCAAGGTTGCCTTTGTCGAAGGCCACTACAGCACCGCAACCGGTTTCTTCGTGAATGGTTGCGGCTGTTGAGTAGCCTTCCGCTTCGTACAGAGTGTCGGTGAGCTCACCGATCAGGTGGAGGCCGCCGGCTTTTTTTCCGCCCGTCTTGTAACGCTTCTGGAACTCGCCGTTCTCGTCTTGCCAGATGTACTGGAGGCTACAGATATTGTCGTATTCATCGTGGATGGGGATCAGCAGGGTCTGTTCACGTTGTCGTATGCCGTGGGGCTTTACGTTTTTCAACATAAGATACGGGTGGTCGGGATCGGCGGCCCGGGCTTGTTCCCATTGTTCCTGACAGACTTTGGCGGCTTCTGCCCACACCCATTGTTGTTCCCGTTCCCGCTCAGCTTTGAGGAGTGCCATAACGCGCTCTTGCTGCTCGCGTTCTTCCGGTGTTAGCTCGCGACTGTCGTGCATTGACCAGACGTGTTTGTCGCCGCTCTTCCAGCTGCCAAAGGAACCAGCCGGATAACGCCCGCCATAGAGAACGTACCAGCCATTCTTTTTACCGGGCTTGTCACCTTCCACATGAAAGCGTTGAATTTTGCCATCGGCTATCAGGTCATCACGGCAAACAAGCCCTGCATCCTGCATAGCATTAGCGAACTGTTGGGCGAAGTCAGGCGATGCCCCGAACAAGATGGCCATGCTTCCCCCCTGATACTGAATAGGTCATAATGATCCCTGTTGATATGTAAAACCCCGTAACCTGTTGGCGCTGGTGCGGGGTTTTCTTTTTGTCTTTCTTATTCAGCTGAAGGGGTGCTGATCAACTGCTTTCTGCTAATCCTGCCGTCAGTTGCTTTTTCTATTTGAGTTGCGTAGCTGGTTTCACCAGTCCACTCAGTTCTAGGTAGTCGTCCTCTCTTCTCCCACTTCTTAACGGCTTGGTAAGTGACACCGCACACTGTGGCCAGCTTCTGCAGTCCGAGCATTTCAATAGCTTCAGTGATCCTGTTGTTTTTCATATTTCCACCTAGAATAAAACTATTGGTTATATAAATTATCAATAGAGATAACTGATAGTCAATCCTATAGTTTGAGAACATATAACTTTCAGTATTTAACGAGGGTGGTAACAGTGACTGCAAATGGCAGTGATGAGAGAGCCGATTTTGCCAAACGGTTAAACCAGGCTTTAGACAAAATTAACTTTCCGGTGAAAGGTAAAGGTAGGCAGCTGGAGCTGGCAAAAATGTTTGGCATATCTCAGCACGCTGCCAGAAAATGGCTTGAGGGTGAATCCATGCCTAATACAAAACGCTTGCCAGAGCTTGCAGGTCGGTTGCAAGTGACAACTGAATGGTTGCTTAGCGGTCGCGATCTGGGCCCATCCAAAACTGGAAATCTTTCTACTGTTGGAATCAACTTTGAGATAGCGCACAGTGTACCAATAATAAGCTGGGTTCAGGCTGGAGCCTTCTGTGACAGTGGTGGTCCTTGGGTAGTAGAAGACGAGACAACACAGCATGTAGCGCATTTCGGAAAACTGAGCGCCTCAGGTTTTGCTCTGGAGGTGCGTGGAGACTCAATGGTTAATCCTCATGCAGGGCAAGTGTCGTTTTTGCCTGGCTCTTTTGTCATTATCGAACCAGCTAAGGAAGCGAGTCCCGGCAACTATGTGGTTGTAAGGTTGCCAGGAACAAACGAGGTGACACTTAAGCAGCTTGTTAGTGATGCCGGTGAGTTATATCTAAAGCCGCTGAATCCACAATACAGTACACAAAAATTTCCTAAAGACGGGCATGTTTGCGGTGTGGTTGTAGGCATGCAGACAAATTTTTAGACGATAACCAGCCACCTTCTCCTGACTAAAGCGCCCTGCCACGGGCGTTTTTTTTGCGCAAAATACCCACCATCAACCAAAAGTATTTTTATTTCAAAAAAAATATAACCAAAAGTATTGACTGTAAAAATAACTAACAGTTATATTTATTTTCACAAGGTAGGCAGACAGACATCGGGAAGCAAAAGTCATGAAAAGGGATAAGGTTATTGGTCAGCTGAAAATTTACGCTAAAAAGGAAGCGGCTATTCAGTCAGTCATAAAGAGACTTAAAAGCGATATATCTGAACTTGAGCAGGAAGCTACCCAAATTAAAAACGATATCCTGATCAGGCATTCTGAGTTTAACACGCGTCTGTGGGAGTCTTTGCCAGTCGATGAGCAGGGTTCCTTCGAAGAAAAAATGCTTCCATTTTCATTCTATGCAGATGGCATTCTGGTTGAACTGACTGAAGATTATGAAGTTGCTGGAGATGTCGCTATCACTGCGATTCCAAATTTCTCCACTTCTGAAGAAATCACAATCATTGAAACTATTGGTAGTCGAATTACCCAGCTAAGAAAAGCTAAAGGCTGGAGCCAGTCTCATCTTGCAGGTGTTATTGAAATATGTACTGACACAAAAATAACTCAGCAAAGCATTCAGCAAATTGAAAGCGGAGAAACAAAGAATCCTCGCCATCTGGAAGACTTTGCGACGGCATTGGATGTATCTGAAAAATATCTTCGCTTTGGTGAAGATTGATTAAGTCACTAAAGCAGTAACCAAACCACAACAATAAAGGGAAAACCCCAAATGTCAAAAACAGACCTTGATTGTCTGGAGGATGCCTTCGTGCCTGAAAAAGACGAAGAGCGCCTTCAATTAACCGCTTCTACCCTGCTGGGGGATTTGATGGGGCTGGTAACGGATGAAGTTAAAGCCCTGCCTGATGTATGGCAAAAGCTTTCCGAACTCCAGCAGCAGGAAGTGATTGTTCGGGTTAAGAAGCAGTGTACAAACGCTGTCGCCCAAGCGGTTCGCATTATGGCAACCGGTGACCGTGTTTCTCTGCTCGCCACTGTAGACACGGTGACGTTTAAGGATGGTGTGAAGGCCGTTTTTAAAATGCCTGGTAACTCTCCCGGTCGCCACGATCTGGCAGACGCGGAAGGCGAAACCGTGATGATCGTCATTCCTGACACAGATGCCTATATGGGCGGTGAAGAACCTGAAGCGGATCCGGATCAGCCAGCTTTTGATTTGGATGGAGAAGACGTCAGCCAATTTACTCACTGATTAGAGCAAACCAAAGAAAACAATAAGCGCAGGAGCGTAAACCATGGAAGAGAAGAACGAAGTTCATATTCTGGATAAGCTGTCTTGGCAACTGGAAGAGGCCAAGCGCCATGAAAGCATGGCTCGTCAGGCTCGTCTGGAAGTTGAAGCCAAGATTCTGGAGACCGTCGGCGTGAAAGAGGAAGGCAGCGCCACGATCAAAAGCGACTTTTATAAGGTCACCACCACTGGCGGCATCACCCGCAGTCTGGACGCCAAGAAGTTTGAAGACATCAAAGGTCGTTTGCCACTGCATGTGGCTGAAAAGGTGGTTCGCCTGAAGCCCGAACTGGATGTTCGTCAGTTCAAAGCATTGAAAGATCTGAGTCCTGACCTGTACGCCATTATGGCGGAAGCCGTCACCAGCAAGCCCCGCAAAGCGTCTGTGAAAATTGAACGGCTGGAGGCGTCTGCATAATGGCTATCTCCCTTAACTCCATCAGTCGCGCCGCTGGCCTGAGTGCGCCCCGGGTGCTGATTTATGGCGATGCCGGTACCGGTAAAACGACAGTGGCCGCCGGTGCACCTGCCCCCATCTTTCTGCCCACTGAAGACGGCCTGGGAAAGCTTGTGGTTGATGCCTTCCCGATGCTCACCAGCTGGAGCAGTGTCATCGAAGCGTTGTCTGCTCTCTATCACGAAGAGCACCAGTTCCAGACCCTGGTGCTGGATAGCGTTGACCACCTGGAGCCGCTGATCTGGCAACAGGTCTGCATGGATCACAACAAAAGCTCTATCGAGGAGTTTGGTTACGGCAAGGGCTACGTGGAAGCCCTGACCCACTGGCGCACCCTGATGCAGTGGCTGAACGCCCTGCGTAATGAGAAAGGCATGGCCATCATTCTGATCGCTCACGCGGAGATCAAGCGGTTTGAGTCACCGGAAGTCGACAGCTTTGACCGCTACCAGATCAAGTTGCATAAGCGAGCCTCTGAACTGGTTCAGGAAAGCATGGACTGTGTCCTGTTCGCCAACTACAAGACAGTCGTCCAGAAAGAAGACAAGGGGTTCGGGCAGACCAAGAGCCGTGGTGTGTCCACTGGGCAGCGTTTACTTTACACCGAAGCCCGCCCCGCTTTCGTAGCGAAAAACCGCTACTCACTTCCGACTGAGATTCCTATGTCCTGGGACGCATTTAGTCAGGCACTCGGTCACTCATCCAACCCAACCCAAAACAACCCACAACCACAGGGAGAATAACCATGGCAGGTTTAGGATTTAAGGCTAACGACTACAGTCCCGCGCAAGGGTTCGAGCCTCTTCCCAATGGTGATTACATCGCCATGATCACCGAGTCTGAGCTGAAGCACACCAGGGCAGGCACTGGCCAGTACATCAAGTTCACTTGGACGGTGATGGATGGTGAATACTCCGGACGCAAGATCTGGAGCAATCACAACATCATCAACCCCAACCAGACGGCTGAAAAAATTGCCCGGGAAGAGATCAGCGCCATCGCTCACGCCATTGATCGTCCTGAAGCACGCACCACTGAAGAGATGGAAAACATTCCTTGCTCTATCACGTTGACTATCAAGCAGGAAGACGGACGGGATCCTTCCAACGTCATCAAAAAATGGGAGGCCATTAACGGTGCGGGCTTTCCAGCCCAGCAAGCCCCAGCCCCTCAGCAACCAGTGCCCGGACAGCAGCCTCAGCCTACAGCGACTCCAACAGCTCCACCGCAGCGAATGGCGCCAGCGCAAACGGCTCCTCAGCCCGCCACGCAAGCGCCGCCGGTAGCGCCTGCACCACAGGCACCGGCACAAACCACAGCACCGGCAGGTGCGCCCCCATGGGGACAGCGACAGTAACGGACGACGCCCCTCTGATATTCAGAGGGGAAACCCCAATTAATGAAGGACTGCACCACCATGAAAATTCCAGAAGCTGACAGCACCATTAAGCGCATCTACCGGCACTACGAAGCCAATGCCGACAGCGGGTTCCGTCCACACCTTGGAGCCTCTTTAATCGGTAAGCCTTGCGCCCGTGCGCTCTGGTATGACTTCCGGTGGTGTACGCCTGCCAGTTTTGAAGGTCGCATGTTGCGGCTGTTTGAGACTGGGCAGGTTGCAGAGCCACGGTTCGTTAAGAATCTGGAAGGAGCTGGTGTAAAGGTCTACGAAGTGGATCCACAAACCAACCAGCAGATACGGGTGAGTGCTTGCGCTGGGCACTTCGGCGGTTCCATGGATGGTGTCGGTATTGGCTTTGTGGAAGCGCCCAAGACCTGGCACGTCATCGAGATGAAGACGCATTCCGAGAAGTCGTTCAAGGATTTGCAGAGTAAAGGCGTTGAGGAGTCCAAGCCCCAGCACTACGCACAAATGCAGGTGTATATGCACCTTGCTCACGATGGTCCCCTGACCAGAGCCTTTTATATTGCCGTGAACAAGAACACCGACGAGCTGTACGGCGAGCGCATTAAATACGACAAGAATAAGGCAACCGAACTGGTCAACAAGGCCGCCACCATTATCGCCAGTGACAGACCACTGGATAAATTGAACGAAGATCCTACTTGGTATCAGTGTAAGTTCTGTGATCATTCACCGGTTTGTCATGGTCAACAAGCACCAGCGGTTAACTGTCGAACCTGCCTGCACAGTACACCCGCAGACAATACCCAGTGGCACTGCGCCCGTTACAAGTGTGCCATCCCTGAAGAAAACCAGCGTACTGGCTGCCAGTCACATCTTTATATACCCGATCTGTTGTTTGGCTTCGCTGACGTAGTTGACTCCGGCGAGTACTGGATTCGCTACAAGCTGAAAAGCACTGGTCAGGAGTTTGTGACAGGTGAAGCACCAGAGCAGTTGAGTTCCTGTGAGATTAAGGCAGTGGAGCAGAAAGAGTTACTGGGTGATCCGAACGTGCAGGGTCTTCGGGAGACGTTTCAGGCTGAGATTGTAAAGCGATAAATCACAACAATAAGGATAAGCAACCCATGCGATTAAGTATCAAATTAAAAGACGACATGCTGACCAATGCGCTTGAAAGCATCTTTGGTAAAGAAATGGATCGGCTTAATAAGCGGCTGTTGAAAATGGTGGAATCAATGCTTCCACTGCATGAAAAAAGCATTGGTCCATGGAAGGAGATTAACAACGAATTTATCTCGCTTTCTCAAAATGCCAGTCTTGAGACTGAGAACAAGAACGGATATCACAAAACCCTTGAACTTAGGTTTGTAGATTCTGGATGTCGTAAGATTCGATACAGAGGTAATCCTGAAAACCTTTTAACCGATACTGTTCCATTACCTTACGCGGTTCCTTACCGAATCAGATACAGCAGCAGGGTTTACCTGCGACTAAGCACCCTTCTAAAGAAACATCCTGCCAAGCTTCGAAACATTGAAGAGCATACCAAGAAAGTTGAGCAGCTGATGGAACGGTTCAAAGAAACCCGCTTTGAACTTATCCAACTGATGAACTCCTGCAAAACTGTCAAACAACTTCAGGAAGCATGGCCTGAAGGTATTGAGAAAGGAATCATTGAAATTCCCCAGCCACAGCAAACCCCGAACCTGCCAATCGCAGTACACAACCTGAATGAAATGGTGTTTGGCAATGACGGTAAGCGCGGAACATGAGTTCCTGCGCTGGATCGACGAACAGGACGAATTAGAAAAACAACACGTTATCAACAGGCTATTCAGGGATAAAAACAATGAACAGAAAGTTCGAAGGCATTACACAGATTATCGAGGGGTACGGGTTCCATTCCGGCAACGTCAAGCCAGAAAAAAAGGGCGAGTTTATTGGCTTTTCTATCGAAAATGGCATCTGTCTGACAATGTTTGTCGAAGGCCGGTTTTTTCCGGAGGTCGATTACTGGTTGCCGATGACGGGGATCAATAACGCGGTGACTCATCCCGAAGGGCTGGAGGATAAGTTTGCTGGTCAGGCGTTGTCAGCATTGCTAGGTCAAAGCAACCCCTTATTAAATTACTGCGAAGAGTTCTCTGAAAGAGAAGTAGCCAAGTTCGCTTTTGGTTATGCAGATGCGATGCTCGCTGAGCGCAAGGCCAGAAAGGAGCAGGACAATGGCCTTTAATCTGCGCTGGTACCAGGGCGAAGCCATTGCGGCGATCTATGAGTACTTCGCCAGAGCGCAGGGCAACCCGCTGGTGTGCGTCAGCACCGGCGGGGGTAAGTCGGTCATTATCGCTTACTTCATTCAGCAGGTGATGGAAGCGTGGCCCAACCAGCGCATTCTGGTATTGGCTCATGTGAAAGAGATTCTGGAACAGAACTTTGACAAGATCACCAGCATCTGGCCATTGGCTCCCGCTGGTGTTTACTCCGCAGGCCTGAACCGTCGTGATACCGATTCCGCCATTCTGTTTGCGGGTATCCAGTCAGTTCACAACAAGGCGTTTGATCTGGGTGCGTTTGATCTGGTGATCGTGGACGAGTGCCACCTGATCAACGCCGACAAAGACGACACCATGTACACCGGTTTCTTTCGGGATATGAAGCTGATGAACCCGAACGTTAAGGTGATTGGTTTTAGTGCTACACCATACCGGATGAAATCAGGACTACTGACTGAAGGTGACAATGCCCTGTTTGATGAAGTGGTGTACGAAACTGATATTCAGCGGCTCATTGATGAAGGTTTTCTGTCACCACTGGTGACAAAGGGTGGTACTGAAAAAATTGATATGACCGGTGTTCGTACCCGTACCGGCGAGTTTGTCACCAAGGATCTGGAAGACGCTGTTCATAAAAACGATGTCACCGAGAAAGCCGTGACCGAGATCCTTCACTACGGGAAGAACCGTAAAGCCTGGTTAATCTTCTGTGTCAGTGTCGCCCATGCGGAGGAAGTGAAAGAGCTGCTGGAGTATGAAGGCATTACTACTGAATGCGTCCATGGTGCTACACCCGCCATCGAGCGCGAGCGCATTCTCAGGGATTACAAAGCAGGCAAGATTCAGGCGCTCACCAGTCAGGGGGTTTTAACCACCGGTTTTGATGCGCCACTGACGGATATGATTGCTCTGTTGCGTCCTACCAAGTCGCCCGGCCTGTATGTGCAGATTATGGGCAGAGGCCTGCGGATCAGCCCGGAGACTGGCAAAACCGATTGTCTGGTTCTGGACTATGCCGGCAACGTCGAAAGACACGGCCCCATTGACCGTATCAACGTAGACAGCATTCGTCGTAAGCGTAAGGGTGTAAAAGGTGAAGCCCCTATGAAGGAATGCCCGGAGTGCCACACCTTTGTACTGGCATTCGTTCCTGCTTGTCCGGATTGCGGTTATGTCTGGCCACAAAAGCCCCAGCATGAAGAAACCGCTTCGAATGCTGCCGTACTGGCTGACCAGGTAGAGGCTGAATGGCACGACGTAGAAGACGTGTTCTACGACAAGCACGAGAAGAAAGACAAGCCGCCATCGTTGAAGGTGACATACCGTTGTGGCTTCGACTCTTTCAGTGAGTGGGTCTGCTTTGAGCACACAGGCTATGCCCAAAACAAGGCGCAGGTGTGGTGGTTCCAGCGAGCAGGCTTTCAGGCACCTTGCCCCCGTACCGTGGATGATGCCGTTGACCGGATCAGAGAACAACAAATTCCATTCCTGGCACCCAGCCGGATACAGGTCAAACCCGAAGGCCGTTTTCAGCGCATTCTGAATGGGTGAAAGTCTCATACTGACCATTTTTTCTGGGCTTGCCGTCCGTGGTTTATACAGCAGCTACAAATTTTCTCTGGACTTACATAGGAACGGCCAAACACCGCTATGATCGTTACTGTAAAAGATACCGCAACAGTGAAAGGCCGCCCCGATGCAAGTATGTCAGCCACTAGCTGAAGCCGCCAATTTTTCTTGTCATGCTATCCAACAGCTTGAGCAAAAACTGGCCGTTCTTCGTCAGGAACACAGCCCAATCAAGCACTTTGAAGACTATGAAGGTGAGATCCATAAACTCTTTATCGAAGCAGAGCAAAGCGTTCTGGCAGAAGACCTGACCGGGCTTGATATTGACGTTCCTGCGATTGAGGTAAGCGGTGTCTGTTACCATCGGGTGTTGCGATCTTCAGAAACTTATCAATCCGCTGTCGGCCCTGTCCGGGTTTTGCGTACGCTCTATCGTAACGGTAAGGATCACTCTATCATCCCTTTGGAGCTACAGGCAGGTATTGTAGAGGGGTATTGGACACCAAAAGCAGCTAAACAAGCTGTCTGGATGGTTGCGCAAATGCCTCCCGGAGAGGCTAAAAGCCTACTTGATCTGATAGGGAACATGACGCCCTCGGAAAGCTCTCTGGCCAGACTACCCAAAAAGTTCAATGCGCAGTGGGAACCCAATAGGGAAGCCTTTGAAGACTTTCTCTGGGAAAGCGTCAAGGTTCCTGAAGAAGCTGTGACTGCCGCCGCTTCTCTTGATGGCGTCATGTTGCCGATGAAAGATGGTAAACGTCAGGAAAAGCGGGAACAGAATAGAGTCGATGGCAAGCGAACCCGTGGCCCTGCTGGCTGTCAGGAGGCCAGTTGTGGAACATTGTCGTTTTACGATGCACAGGGTGAACGCCTCTCAACGGTCAGGATGAGTCGAATGCCTGAAAGCAAGAAAGTGACTTTGAAACAATCACTCTCCGCACTCCTGAGCGAAGCTCTTCGACAGAGGCCAGATCTGACGCTTGTTAAAGTCGCTGATGGGGCAAAAGACAACTGGACCTACCTTGCCAATGAACTCCCTGAAGGTCACGAGGTTGTAGACTTCTATCATGCCGCAGAGCACCTGAAGAAAGCGTTTGACCTGTCCTATGGTGAAAACAGCAACAAATCCAGAGAAAAGTTCATCACCTATCGCCACATCCTCAAAGAGGAGCCCGAAGGTGTTGAAAAAGTCATCAAAGCTCTGGCTTACCAGCATAAACGACACCCTCGTCGATCGAAGTTGAAAACAGAGCTGGAGTACTTCAGAAGTAATCGAACCCGCATGAACTATGCTGAACACTTGTCGCACAACTTGCCAATAGGCTCAGGGGTTATTGAGGCTACTTGTAAAACCTTGGTAACGCAGCGAATGAAGTGTTCTGGAATGAGGTGGCGGCATCCCGGAGGCCAAGGTATTTTGACAGCAAGGTCATTAATTCAGAGTGGCATGTTCGACAATGGCTGGAAGTTACTGGCGGTGACCTACTGCGCCAAGGTCACGGAAGTGGGTATGGACAATGTCATCCCATTCCCCATGCAGAAAGGTGACTTGGAATTATAGTACCAGTCAATATGAGACTTTCACCCTTCTGAATCACGATCTGACACCTGTTATCGGTACACCCAGCGAGTGGAACGACAACCCAGCCACTAAACCCAAACAGATGGACATCACTCCTGCAGAGGATGAATTTGCAGACGCCCGGGCAGCCTTGGGTGATGACGACGATGACGAGTGGAACAAAACCATGGACGACCTGTGGAGTTCAGCCGGACAGGTTGTAGAAGACGACAAGGTACCGTTTTAGGAGTTTCGGATTATGGACAGCAAGAAAATAAGACAGGCTTTGCAGCTGGCGCAGGAATACATCCTGATGCCGGAAGGCCACAAACCCAATCGGCAGGTAGTGATCAGGGAGTTAAGAGCCGCCATCGAGGAAACCAAGAAGCAGGAGAAGGATCATGAATAACCGAAACGCACTCCAGAACATCGCTGAAGATCTGGTTCGTATGGAAGGCATCAGCCGTTCAATCGTTAGCGATAACCAGAGAGTATGGCGAGAAGGTTCAGTTCTGATTTTCAGTTCAGGGCCTAATCGAATTTATCTTGCCAGCAGTTGCTCGGCTGCAGACCGGGCAATTAAAAAGCTCATCGCGGCATCACGGTAGTTGAGTATGGACGTACCAGTGTTTGCCACCAAACGGGACCTGGATCTGATCCATGTACGGAAGCTGGCGAAGAACTTCCGCAAAGACCAACTGTCTGATGCTGACGGCGAACAACTGGCTGGCGATCTGGAAGCGTTAAACCGGTTAAAGACCAGCAGCCTGATCAGTAACTACGAGTCGATTCGATGTGAGAAACGGATCTACAAACGTTATCAGGCATTGGTTCGGGAGTATGGGCATAAAGTCAGGAAGCAGGCAGATGGAAATAACGTATGACAAACACGGGCGGATGAATTATCACCCGGACTTTCATTTTAATCAGAAGAAACCGTGGACGACGACAGACGAAAAATTCCTGATTGATATGTACGAAAGAATTGGTCCTGATCAGGTTTCTTTGTATTTGGGTCGCACTATTCACACGGTTATGACCAGGGCGTATCAATTAAGAAAAAATGGATTGATGCCAAAAAGGTCAATTAAGAAGCATTTTCCCAGGAATGGTAATTGAGGATCAAATAATGAAAATAGAGTTAAAGGAATGTCCGCTTTGTGGGAGTAAGGCGTATTTAGATAGAAAAACATCAGCTGTTCATTGCTCCAACTGTTGTACAAGATATCTGGCCTCTGCTGTTAAATACCCGGACTTCGATCAAGCTGCTATTGATCATTGGAATAAACGTTATTTCCCGGAAGGTTGTACACCAGCTGATGCCAGACACTTGCGGGAGGCTAATTGGGATTTGGCTAAAGAGAAAGAAAAGATGGAGTTACTTCTTTTTAAGTTTGTAACCGAGTACGGCGAGCGTGAAACAGAGAAAAACTCAGACGAGTTAAAGCCAGTAGGAAAACAACGCTGTTTAATTATGCGTCAGTGTATGCGTGAGTTGGGGATCAAATAATGAAAACACCTTTCAATCCAAGCACTAGAGCAGCCAAACGAGTTAAAAACCCATTGCCAAAACCGGAGAGCTGTAATTGTTGTGGTGGTTCCGTTGAGATTGTTCGTAACAGTGAAATATACAACGGTCGTAGCTTTGGTCAATGGCCGTGGGTTTATCTCTGCCGCAGTTGTGGCGCTTACGTTGGCATGCACCCGCTGACAGATATTCCATTAGGCACACTGGCAAATAGGGAAACACGCATAGCCAGAAAGCGCAGCAAGGCACCTTTTGAACTTCTGCATAAAACCGGAAAGATGACCCGGTCTGAAGCCTACCGTCGTCTGGCTGAAAAACTGGGTATTGAAAAAGGGCAGTGCCATTTCGGCTGGTTTGATGTGGCGATGTGTGAGCGGGCTGAAGTGGCAGTCAGGGAAATACTTTTGGATTAGAGCTGGAGAGAAGCCTGCCCTTACCCGATTTATCTGCCGATTGGCAGGGAGCTGAAAACATGGACACCAACAAACCGAGAAACGTAGATCATGCGTTCATCACGAACGGACAGGAGAACCCCGACGAGCTTATTACTCTTTTGAACGATGCAGCCAAGCAAATACGAGAATTGGAGCAAGAGAATAAGCAGATAAATGAAAAGATCGAGAATGCAAAGAACTGTCTGGTAGCTGCCGCTATCGGTGATCCGTTTGAAGTTATTCAGATAACTTTGGACATACTCGAATAAGGCAGATAACGCCGTTTTCACCTGCCGCCGGAGGCGGTCTGGTGGAAAACTTTGGTAGGTGGCTGATTGGTACAAAGTAGAGGGTAGAATAGAATGGAACAACGAATAGTTTGTGCAGCAGTTGAGATTGACGGCTTTATTGTTACTGGCTACAGGCATTACGATCAGATAATGAATGCAGTTATCGACAAAGTTTTTACGGAAAAACAATTTAATCAGTTGATGCGTGATGATCTGATACGTGATGGCTTCATTGATAATCGTGGTGCATTTCTTGACCGAAAAGCAGCATGGGAAATTGCATTAAAAAATAAACAGATTATTAGAGACTTGCCAAGCGCAGGTGCGTTGTTTAGTGAAAACCTTTATTAAGCCACATACCGCCGTTTTCACCTGCCGCCGAAGGCGGTCTGGTGGAAAACTTTGTTATACGCAAAATGACAAACCCAATGGGGAAAACATGGAAAGAATTGAAGGTAGTGTGCAAGTAAAAGTAATGCCAGGAATGAAAGCAAGAATTAACCCTGAAGAAATTGAAGGAAAGAAGAACAAAGGCAAAGAGTTTGTAATTGCCAGTGAGCCTAGAAACCTTTGCGGAACTATAATTGTCGCATTAGATAATTTAGACGGGAGTCGTTTCAGCCCTGCATATGATTTGTCGATGCTTGAGATAACTGACGCAAGCGTATAACGCCTGCTTCAGCCGCCGAACGAAGTGAGGTCGGGTGAGCGCAGCGAACGAACTGGAAGCATTTGTTAGGTGCTTTGGCACGATGCCTGAAAATTAACGGAAAAAATTATGTTTGATCTTGATCTTGAACCCGTCGAAGAAGCATCTATCAATGAGGATGCCGCTAAAATCATTATGCAACTTGAAGCATGGTTTGAGTCTCGAACTGACAAACTTCAGGAGATTGCCAGAAGTCAGCCAGACACAGTAAGGATCAATGACTTTGAAAACAGCGACCCTGATTTTATCAATGGTTTTAAAGCTGGACTCATTGCAGCAGTGGAAGTTATGGGAAAATTCCCTGTAAACGTGGAGTAGCGGGAGGCACATAACGCCTGCTTCAGTGGCGTGCCGTAGGCACGTCCGCTGGAAGCATTTGTTAGATGCATGGCAGAGGACTTAATTAGGGTGAAAAATGAGCAAACTGCTTGGTAAATACGACTACTGGATTGTAGATCAAGACGATGAACTTGTTTGGCAAGGAGAATGTCGGGATCAAGCCAGAGAGGTCATCGACCGCATTATTGATAGGGAAGATGGGTATTACTATCTGTGTGAACGGGACGTGGGAATAATTATGGAAGGTGGCGACCTTGATAAAGAACCGGAACCCATCAGTAGCAACTAACGCCTGCTTCAGCCGCCGCCGAAAGGCGGTCGGGTGAGCGCAGCGAACGAACTGGAAGCATTTGTTATGTGCATGGTACGGAGTAAAGGAGAAGAAAAATGAAATTGGTTGCAGGTACAGATAGAGTACATGATGATTTTTTGCACGAATCTTTATTGAAAGCCTTTGTTTGGGGAGCTGTCGATGAAGGCAAGGCCGTTGGTCAGTTAGTTCTAACTGAAGAACTGGGTATTGATCCTGAATATGATTACCCTCCTGGTTCAATTCTTCCGGGTGTATGTATGTATCAATTTAACTTGGA
Organism: Endozoicomonas montiporae CL-33; assembly: GCF_001583435.1. Taxonomy (NCBI): domain Bacteria; kingdom Pseudomonadati; phylum Pseudomonadota; class Gammaproteobacteria; order Oceanospirillales; family Endozoicomonadaceae; genus Endozoicomonas; species Endozoicomonas montiporae. Next base: position 1,681,909 of record NZ_CP013251.1, read on the forward strand.
TGAAGTGGTTGAATCTTTCATTGAGCTATATGAAGTTTTGCCCGACGGGAAGTTCCAAGACAAAAACCACGATAAAGCAAAACAGATGATTGCTAATTTAAGAAAGCTGGCAGACGAAGTAGAAACCCGAATAAGCACATAACGCCGTTTTCACCTGCCGCCGAAGGCGGTCTGGTGGAAAACTTTGTTATACGCAAAATGACAAACCCAATGGGGAAAACATGGAAAGAATTGAAGGTAGTGTGCAAGTAAAAGTAATGCCAGGAATGAAAGCAAGAATTAACCCTGAAGAAATTGAAGGAAAGAAGAACAAAGGCAAAGAGTTTGTAATTGCCAGTGAGCCTAGAAACCTTTGCGGAACTATAATTGTCGCATTAGATAATTTAGACGGGAGTCGTTTCAGCCCTGCATATGATTTGTCGATGCTTGAGATAACTGACGCAAGCGTATAACGCCTGCTTCAGCCGCCGCCGAAAGGCGGTCGGGTGAGCGCAGCGAACGAACTGGAAGCATTTGTTATGTGCATGGTACGGAGTAAAGGAGAAGAAAAATGAAATTGGTTGCAGGTACAGATAGAGTACATGATGATTTTTTGCACGAATCTTTATTGAAAGCCTTTGTTTGGGGAGCTGTCGATGAAGGCAAGGCCGTTGGTCAGTTAGTTCTAACTGAAGAACTGGGTATTGATCCTGAATATGATTACCCTCCTGGTTCAATTCTTCCGGGTGTATGTATGTATCAATTTAACTTGGATGAAGTGGTTGAATCTTTCATTGAGCTATATGAAGTTTTGCCCGACGGGAAGTTCCAAGACAAAAACCACGATAAAGCAAAACAGATGATTGCTAATTTAAGAAAGCTGGCAGACGAAGTAGAAACCCGAATAAGCACATAACGCCGTTTTCACCTGCCAGCCGAAGGCTGGTCTGGTGGAAAACTTTGGTAGGTTCACGAATTGCACGAAAAAAAAGGAAAACAAAAATGCCAAAATATAGAAAGAAGCCTGTTGTCGTTGAAGCAAGCCAGTGGTTCAAAAATGGCGACCATCCAAATGACAACTGCCAGATACTTGAAACAGGACAGATATTAACTGAGGGTCATGTGGTTCGGGGCTACCGAACTCCTGATTTAGACGCAGAAGTTGATTGTCAATACTGCAACAACATCATGGAAGTTCACGGCTGGATAGACACAATGGAAGGCGGTCACATTGTCTGCCCTGCCGACTGGATTATTACTGGCATTAAAGGTGAATATTATCCTTGCAAGCCAGACATATTTGAACAAACGTATGAACTCGCTGAGTGAACATACCGCTTAGTAGTTACCCAAGGCAGGAATTACAGTTATTTATCCGTATTTCCTGATCAGGCAACATAACGCCTGCTTCAGCCCATACATGGATAATGCACGTCATTATCCATCAGATATAATCATGGATAAGCAGTCGTAATCCGGAAGGTTATAATTCATTGCCAGATGGGGCGGTCAATGCCATCAATATTTTCTGAAATCTGCATAAGCCTGCACCACCATTTAGAATAAGCCTCGGCCTGTTCATCAATGTATAGGTGTTGGTCATAGGTTTGCCACTCACCTGGGAGCTTATGCCCAAGCATGATCTCGGCAACATGGGGAGCGGTCAGAGTAGACCACTTGGTACGGGCTGTTTTCCTGAGGTCATGTACTGACCAGTGCTCCATTTCAATGTCCTTATTTTTTCTAAGCCACTGCATAATGTTGTATGGAAGGGGTAGGGGTGAGGATTTTCCCATCATTTTGTTAGAGCCACTATTAGTGAACACATAAGAGCTATCCTTGCTTAGCTGTACTGCTTGCTCAATCAATGGCTTTATTTCCGGGATGATGGGACGGATAAGTGGCATTCCCGTACTGGAACCTAATTTGTGATCACTGGGCGGTACAGTCCAGATCATATTATCAAGGTCAAATCCACTCTTCTTGCTCTTTCTAAGCTCACCGTTTCGGCACCCAAAAACGAGACACAGTATCAAGAATAATTTGTTCTTATGGGACATTCTTGATTTGTGAATAGCTTCCCAGACCTGTCTGATCTCACTATCAGAAAGAGAGCGCTTTATAACGCCTTTTTTGATCTGAAGATCAGCTTTAGCGTTAATAGCGGCTAAAGGATTTGTGTCGATAATGTGTCTGGTTACAGCCCAGTTAAGCATCTGTTTGGCGTTTACCAGTATCCGTTCAGCGATGGCCGGAATGGTTTCAACAAGCTTTTCCAGAATATTCAGCCAGTCCATGGTTGTAACTTGCTTGGCTGGAAGGTGTCCGATTTTTGGAAGAATATGGATTTCAAAGGATCGGTTAATTTCGATGTGACTCTGTTTGCTTTTCTTGCAGTAGCTTTTGTACCAGAGGCGGTAGAGATTCTCCAAAGTGGTTGCGGTAATGATCGCTTGTTTCTCTAACTGTCGTACCACTGCGGGATCGTGACCTTGTTCCAGCTTTCTCCTGAGCCGAGTATTTTCCTCTCTGGCTTCCTTTAAAGTGATTAAGGGGTAACTGCCAATATCCAAGCGCTTAGGTTTACCTGCATAGCGATATCGTATTTGAAAGACAATTTTCCCTTGCGGCGTCACCCGTACACTCAGCCCGTCTCTGTCTGCGACTTCGTCCCGCTTGTCTCTTTTCTTGCCGTTATTGGCTTTAAGCCAGGTGTCCGTGATAGCCATGTACATACTCCTGATGTGTACATATTTATTTTTTTCTTAAAATCACTCATTTATGTACACTGCTGTGTACACAATAATCATAGCTTGGCTTGGTTTTAGATGCTTTGGGTTGCGTCAATCGAATGGTCAGATTAGAGGCTTTTTGCCTGTTTTTCTAGGCTTAAATGCATTTTGTTGAACTGTGGTGCTGTTTAGGTGGTTGTCAGGGTGGGAGATGATTGCGAAAGTACGGCGATTTGCCACTTCCTGAGCCAGTGCGCTCATTGATACCTGCCAAGAATACTCGAAAAAAACTGGCTGCATTATATAGGCTCTGGCGGCTAAAACCAGTGATCTGTTTTGAACGATCCATTTCAGGCAGGCTGTTTTCTTCAATACTCACGCCGATAAGCTGTTTAATTAAAGTGAGTAAAGATAACGCATATCCATGGACAATCTTCAGAGATTGCTATCCCCCGCGGTCAGTGGTGTGCCCGACCAGACTGAAATTCAGCCTGCCCCGTCTGGTGTCTGGCTGGGGCGTGACGTCCGGCCTTTACCTCTGGGACGGGAGCTTGGGCTCAGGGAAGGAGAGGTGATTGCAACGGAAAGAGTCACCGGTCTGATTGAAGAGCGTTATGGTCCTTATGTGAAACGTGAGATTGACCAGTATCTTGGGGGTATAAAAACGCTGGATGAGCGCGATGTCGTGGTGGTGGATAAGCAGGCCAGAAAGATATTTCGCTCGATCAGGGAAGACAACCGGGAGATGGTGAAATCTCAGGTGGATGCCCGGCAAGTTGGCACCATATTTGAACATTTACAGATCGATTTTGAAGGCGCGCAGCCTGACGAGCCAGGAGTCAGTTGGAACTATCTGCCTGAACATGAACAGCAGTTTATGCTTGAGTCGGTCCAGACAAGAATGCTCTCCAGTCAGAGTATGCTGACGTTTAATGAGATTCCGGGTGAGGTTGCAGAGCATATTGAGTCTCATCAAACACTGTTTTCTGCTTCAGCTCCCCGGGTTTCTGACTTTCTCGAAGATCATATGGAGCTCAGGACACCGGTTAAGCCCGGAGATCTGAGGAGGTTGGGAGAAGGGTTGTATTACGACTTTGAATCTCCCCAGGTCAGTCGTCGCGGATTGGGGCTTATGCGTAACGTCGATATTTTCACTAATCGAACGGCAAGAATGCTTTATAACTCCCCCCTGGAAATCATGTCCGAAAAGCCTCTGGGTATACAGATATTGGAAGCGAGGGCGCACGCGAGGGATCTGATGCGAGGGCTGTCAGCCGTCAGCAAGTACGGTGAACACCTCCCCAGCGCTTTAGAGGATGCAATGATAAAGGATTTGCGCAGTCAGTTTTATGCCACACTTGACCATATTCATCAGTTGGGTGTGATGGAAGCGAACAACCCGCTCAGTCATAGTCACTGGCAAAAATGCAAACAGGATGAACTGGTTGCCGCTCTGGATGTGCTATTTACTGAAGAACGTAAACTCGGGAAAAAATTTGGTGCGGATACAGGCGAAATAAAAGGCTCCAAAGCTCGTTTTTACAACCGGATTCATGATTTGACTGACGAGTTTGCCGATCTGGCAGAGAAGGTTGAGGGCGATGAGGATGGTGATTTGCTGCCCAGTGGTATGAGATCGGGAAGATTGGGGCTTGAAACTCTGGGCAATCATCCTGTACAGGATGCCGAGCGTTATGCCCGCCTTATTATCCGGCGCCTGAAAAGTATTGGGATAAAAAAGGCCGAGAAAAAGCTCAGTGAAGCCCGGACGCGCAGAATGGCCAATGTTCAGTGGGAGACGGTTGAAACACGGTTGGAGCCCCGTATCAACAACAGAACATTGAATCTGAAAAGCAGGATTATCCCGGCGGCTAAATTTCAGGTGCATATGGGGCGTCCGGGGAATGTTGATATTTTTCCTGCCCACCTGCACGGTAAGGGTAAACCTTCTTCAAAAAGGGACGAAGCAGACAACGCCGTTAATTTGGGGGAAACGCAGCTGTTGGTTGAGCAGGGCGGTAAATCGAAGAGCCTGTTCAGAGGACTGCGTTCCGGTACATTCATGGCCTTTGGCATATCAAATAAAAAAAAGCGTGAGCAGGCCAATGATGCCCGGTGTTATGATTTGGCGATTGCCAGTCTGAAGCAGGTTCTGGACGATGATCCGGGGGTGCTGAACCATCAGCCTGTTCCCGTGAAGCTGTCAACACTTCAGCTTCTTACCCCGGATAGAGGGCGGCACTATTCTCATATCCACGATGATGAACTGAAAATGCAGCGTGAGCAGATGGAAGCGCTGCATCGGTTAAAAGACAGACTGGATGACGGTGAGCCGCTCGTGTTTGCCGACAGCAGTGGGCGCCTTCATGAGGTTGATGTAGAGTTCGACTTTGCGGCTACCAATTTTGGTGTGAATAATCTGGCGCTGGAGAAAAAGTGGCGATTTACAGGCCCGTGGGGAGCGGTCAGGGATGCCAACCGGGAAGGGTTGGAGAAGTTGATGGGGGGCGTTGAACCGGGGGATGAGGTTGGCGGCTGGGCACAGGACTTTTTAAATGGACCGGCCTCTGAAAAAGACAAGGAAATTGTGATGCAGTTAATCGAGCAGATTCGTGACCTTTATGAGTCAGAAGACTACAAGAATGAAGGCGAAGACGCCTATAAAATGGTTGCCCGGGTGTTGCTGCTGTCTTACAAACTGGGTCTGATTACGCATTTCAACTGCAAAAGCGGTAAAGATCGCACCGGTGAAGCTGATGCCGCTGCAAAACGTCTGGCAGCGGAAGTAGAAGCACTGGGCTATGTGCCTGATCCAAGGCAGGTGGCCAGTCAGGAGGAGCGAACGCTATCCCAACTGTTTGCCCTGGAAACCGGAAATGTACGCTGGCAGCAGATGAATATTAACCGTCCGGGGTATAAAACCACCACGGGTATTAAACGACTGGGTAAGAAACTGTTCAGAATGATTCATGTCTGAATCTCTTTGCGTCTCGGATAGCCTGCTAGTCATCGGTCAGGTTGAAATCCTGCTTCCAGATAGTTTGTATGACCATAAACAGCATGGCTGTGCTCCAGCCGGAAAGAATAATGCCATTAATCGACTGAATGCCCGTAAGAAGACGTGTATCTCCGGCCAGAACAATATCGCCATAACCCAGTGTCGTGAATGTCACCATGGAGAAGTAAATCGCATCCGGCCATGAGAGAATCTCTTCGACCTCCGGTAACACATAGTAAGCGGCTGCCCAGACAATGATTTCTGCAAGATGCAAGAACAGAACAATCAATGTGGTGACGGTCAGAATGACCAGATGGGATTTCATAGAGGCCAGTAGTCGCGGGCTGGATTGATGCAACTTCTGCAGGCCTTTTAGCCATAGAGTTGTGCCGACTGCGTGAATCAGAACGGTGATCGTCACCATTAGTGAACCGTACAGGGACGCTTGCAGTAACATAGAATTTCTTTCCCGGAGCTTTATCGAAAAAGCCCCGGTGAATAAGGTGAATGAATCAGTAGGTGCGGGCGACGGCGAAGCGAGCCAGATCTTCCATGGCTGAGCGATAGGGCGATTCTGGCAGGGCTGACAGGCTGGCTATGGCCTTCTGAGCCTGCTCTTGCGCTCGCTGGGCGGTGTAGCCCAGAGCGCCACAGTCGCGCACGGCAGTCATGATCGCTTTCATATTATCCAGACCATTGCCTTCTTCGATGGCCTGGCGTACCAGTTCTTTTTGTTCCGGTTTGCCTTCTGACAGGGTGAAAATCAGCGGCAGGGTGGGTTTGCCTTCGGCCAGATCGTCGCCCAGATTCTTACCCATGGCTTCAGCATCGCCGTCGTAATCCAGCAAATCATCGACCAGCTGAAAAGCCATACCAAGATGATTGCCGTAATCGCACAGAGCCTGTTCGGTTTTTCTGTCCTGACCGGACAGGATGGCGGCCGTATGAGTGGAGGCCTCAAACAACATGGCGGTTTTGCAGCGAATCACTTCCATATACTGGGCTTCGGTGACGCTGGAATCGTTGATGTTCATCAGCTGCATCACTTCGCCTTCAGCAATCACATTGGTGGCATTGGCCAGAACGTTAAGCAGCCGCATGTTCTCGAGCCCCACCATCATCTGGAAAGCTCTCGAGTAGAGAAAATCGCCCACCAGAACACTGGGTGCGTTACCCCAGAGTGCATTGGCGGTATCACGACCGCGGCGTAGGTCTGACTGATCAACTACGTCATCGTGCAGCAGGGTGGCGGTGTGCAGGAATTCGATAATGGCAGCCAGCGGAATGTGGTGCTTGCCTTTGTAGCCACAGGCATTGGCCGTCAGCAGCACCAGCAGGGGGCGCAGGCGCTTGCCGCCAGACTGGATGATGTACTGGCCGATTTTGCTGACCAGTGCGACATCGGAATGCAGCTGTTCACGAATGCACTGGTCTACCAGGGCGAAGTCGTCACGGACAACAGCTTGGAATGAGGGTTGTTTGCGATCAGGCATAGGGTTGCTGCAGAAGCTTTAAATGGCTGCATCCTATGGAGTGCGTGTACTTCTGTCAATAGCCGCTGGAGAGATAGCGGCTTATCCGGATTCCAGAGAGGTCAGGGCGTACAAGCGTGGGTAGTCGAGGTCAGGCTCATACCCGCGATACATTCTGGCGCAAAGAAAGTCGATGGGCTGGCCTCCAAAACTGTGTACCAGATGACGGGCATGGGGGTTGGTTTCCGGTATGTCGCAGAATACGGGTTGTCCAAGGCTGTGCTGTAGCAGTGCCTGCATCAGATGCTCGGCGATCACGGGCGTATCGGCAAACAGCGGGCCGATTCGGTAACCGGTCATGCAGGGACGCAAAACGCCAAAGCCTTTAATATGGCAGTGGTCACGAAAACAGAAAGCGCTGGATCCGGGCTGTGTGACCCAGGCTTTCAGAAGTGCCTTGCGCTTGCAGGGAAACAGGTTTTTTTCATATTCGAGCAGCTCCAGTAGCCGGACGTTTTTCAAATTGATGACGTTGGGGTGAAGTTTGTCCGGAGCGTGCTGCCAGTTGATCTCAAAGCGCTGGTTGAAGTAGGCCGTTCGAAAGCCGACAGAGCGATATATTGCCTGATTTTCAGGTGCAGCGTCCAGAGAGATGTTGCGATAGCCCGCGATATTGAGCCGCCTGCGAGTCATTAACAGGCCAAAACCTTGCCCGCGATACTCTGGTTTGACAAGGTAGTTGCCAAAACAGGCGTATCTGGGGCTGTGTTTAAATACAGAGGACACACCGACAAGCTCATTGTCCTTCTTGACTCCAATCAAGCCCGTAGGAAAAGCTTTGTAGAACGTCTCGGCATCATGGAGGCCGGGGTTCCAGCCCGCTTCAGCAATCCATTGATACATGATACGAGCTTCGGTTTGGTCCAGAATGTCGATCTTGACATTTCTCTGCATGGCTGTGCCTCATCATTATGTGTTTGCATTTATATAGCTCAGAAAATGCGAGATGTCTGAACGCGATCGCTTGCTCCATCAAGAGGTAAGGGCTTGATAAACAGGTCATTAGTGCCTGTACCTATAAGGACCGAGTCAATTAATAACTAAGAGAATAGACAAACCTACTTGCCAGATGGGCTGGCATTTCTTAAAATTTGCGCCCCTATCTGAGAATCCGGTGCGGTGTGCCATTTTGTTATGAATCTCAAACCCTGTTTTAAACAGCAGTTTTGAGGTTTATGAGGTGCCGCTCTTGTGAAGTGATTTTTAGGTAGCTAATGAAAATTCCGCCAGAGCTTTTGTTTCTTAGCGATGGTTCTTGAGCGGATGCCTTTGACAAAGAGGCTTACAGGATTTTCGGAGATTAATATGTACGCTGTTATCAAGACCGGCGGCAAGCAGTATCGCGTTGCTGAAGGTACCACCCTTAAAGTAGAAAAGCTGGACGTAGCTGCTGGCGAGAACGTTGAAATTACTGACGTTCTGCTGATCGCTAACGGTGAAGAGCTGAAAGTTGGCGCGCCAGTGATCGAAGGTGCCAAGGTGACTGCTGAAGTCGTTGCTCACGGTCGTGGTCCAAAGATCAAGATCATCAAGTTCAAGCGTCGTAAGCACCACCGCAAGCAGATGGGCCACCGTCAGTGGTTCACTGAACTGAAGGTTTCCAGCATCGCTGGTTAATTTCGGTTTTATAACGCTGATGGGTTAGATTTAACTCATTTTATGTTTAGCAGCCATGAGCGTAAAATTCAGTGTACTGAATTTTCATGGTGATAAGGTGAGTGTCTGGTTTGGTCGCTGGCCACTTCACCGGGTTAAAAGGAGAGCATAATGGCTCACAAAAAAGCTGGCGGTTCTACCCGTAACGGTCGCGATTCAGAAAGTAAACGCCTTGGTGTCAAGCGCTACGGTGGTCAGGCAGTAATCGCAGGTAACATCCTGGTTCGTCAGCGCGGTACTCGTTTCCACGCTGGTGAAAACGTTGGTATTGGCAAGGATCACACCCTGTTCGCCAAGGCTGACGGCAAGGTAGTATTTGAGGTTAAAGGTCCTCAGAAGCGTAAGTACGTTCGTATCGAAGCTGCTTAATCGCTACTGCTTTTTACCGGATGCCCTGACTGATTCAGCAGTGGCTATCCGGTAAACAGAAAGCCCCGCTTTAATGCGGGGCTTTCTCGTATCTGAGATATATTTAGTCAGTTGCAATAAATATTGCATAAATGCAGCGAAATAAAGGTCTGATGCTTTGATGGTTCTGATGAGCTCTGATGAACTCTGATAAAAAGGTGTCTGGAGATAAGTTTTTCGAAACGAAGAATTTATGTGCAGGCATTGCCATTGGAGCGAATGCTGCAGGAGGTTGTGAATGAAGTTTGTCGATGAAGCCACTATCTGGGTTCAGGCAGGTAAGGGCGGAAACGGTTGTCTGAGTTTCCGTCGGGAAAAATACATCGCCAAGGGTGGTCCTGATGGCGGTGATGGTGGTGACGGCGGCAGCGTTTATGTGGAAGCCAGAGATGACCTGAATACGCTGGTGGACTATCGCTATACCCGCCGTTATCAGGCAGAAGCCGGTGCACCAGGACGTGGTCGGAATTGTTCCGGTAAAAAAGGTGAAGACATTATTCTGCCGGTGCCGGTGGGTACAACGGTAGTGGATGACGACACCGAAGAAGTCATTGGTGACCTGATGGAAACCGGTCAGCGCATCATGGTGTCGCACGGTGGCTGGCACGGTCTGGGTAATACCCGTTTCAAATCCAGTGTTAACCGTGCACCCCGCCAGACAACACCTGGTTCTGAAGGCGAAGCGCGTAACCTGCGCTTTGAGCTGAAGGTGATTGCGGATGTGGGTCTGCTGGGTATGCCTAATGCGGGTAAGTCTACTTTTATCCGTTCTGTGTCCCATGCCAAGCCCAAGGTGGCGAACTATCCGTTTACCACGCTGGTGCCTAACCTGGGTGTGGTGAGTGTAGAAAAGCATCGCAGCTTTGTGGTGGCGGATATTCCGGGTCTGATTGAAGGCGCGGCTGAAGGTGCTGGTCTGGGCATTCGCTTCCTGAAGCATTTGTCCCGCTGTCGAGTGTTGCTGCACCTTGTTGATGTAGCACCCTTTGATGAGACCGATCCGGTAGAAACGGCTAAAGCGATTGTGAAAGAGCTGGAAAACTTCAGCCCGGCTCTGGCTGAACGTGAACGCTGGTTGGTGTTGAATAAGGTAGACTTGCTGCCGGAAGACGAGCGCGAAGTGGTGTGCGAACGTATCGTTAAGGAACTGAACTGGGAAGGTCGTGTATACCGCACTGCGGCGATTGCCGGGCAGGGTACCGATCTGCTGTGTCAGGAATTGATGACCTACATCGAAGAGCGTAATCAGGAAGAAGCGCAGGACGACAGTATTGCGGCTCAGGAAGAAGAGCATCGTATCAAGATGGAAGAAGAAGCCCGTAGTCGTATGCGTGAAGTGGCAGAAGAACGTCGTCAAAAGCGTCTGGCTCAGAAAATGGCTCAGTTTGAAGACGAAGATGACGATGACTTTGATGGAGAGGATGATGTAGAGGTATTCTACGCCCCTTAATTGTTTTTATAATGACCGCCCTGAACAGGGCGGTTTTTGCATCTGATTGAAAATAACACTCATGCAGTTGAAGGAGAAAGAATGAGTGAGCGAGGCAGGTTGAGTTCGGCAAAACGCTGGGTCATAAAAATTGGCAGTGCTTTGTTGACCGACGAAGGTCGTGGTCTTGATGTTGAGCGCATTGATAACTGGGTGACCCAGATGTGTCGTCTGAGACGTGCAGGCATCGAGATCGTTCTGGTTTCATCCGGAGCGGTGGCTGCCGGTATGGAGAAACTGGGGCTGGATGAGCGACCGTCTGCCTTGAATGAGCTTCAGGCCGCCGCTGCGGTAGGGCAGGCAAGACTGGTGCAGGTCTGGGAAGAGAGTTTCCAGAAACACGGTTTTCAACCCGCGCAGATATTGCTGACCCATGCGGATCACAGTAATCGTCAGCGTTATCTGAATGCCCGCAGCACTCTGAATACCCTGCTGGATATGGGGGTGGTGCCGGTGGTCAATGAAAACGATACGGTGGCCACTGAAGAGGTGCGTTTCGGCGATAATGATACGCTGGGTGCTCTGGTGACCAATCTGGTGGAAGCCGATATGCTGGTGCTGATGACCGACCAGGATGGTCTGTTTACAGCCGATCCACGCAAAGACCCGACAGCACAGCTGATGGATAATGTCCGGGCTCAGGACAAACGTCTGGATGCTATGGCCGGTGGCGGCAGCGGCCGTCTGGGACGGGGCGGTATGCAAACCAAGTTGCGCGCAGCTCGTCAGGCTGCGGCATCCGGTGCGGCAACGGTGATTGTTGGTGGACGGATGGAATCTGTGCTTGAGCGACTTTATGCTGAGGAAGCACTGGGTACCTTGTTGTTGCCGGATCACGAGCGTATGGCAGCTCGCAAGCAATGGTTGCAGGGCCATATGCAGACATCGGGTGAACTGGTTCTGGATGCTGGCGCAGTGGATGTGCTGGTGACTAAAGGCAAGAGCCTGTTGCCAGTTGGTGTTCGTGAAGTACGCGGGGCGTTTCAGCGAGGTGAGATGGTGTCTTGTCTGGATGAGTCCGGTCAAGAAGTCGCGCGCGGGTTGATTAATTACGGCGACAAGGATGCCCGAAAAATTATTGGCAAACCCAGCGAGCTGATTGGTAATCTGCTAGGCTATTCCGGCGAACCTGAGTTGTTGCACAGGAATAATATGGTTCTGGCTGGATGAATACTGTTTAATCACCCATGTTCAGCTGTCAGAGTTTTTGGTAGGGCACTACCGGCATGCATTTGATTCAAGCGATTAATGTTCGTCTAAGAAGAGTCAGGCTTGTTATGGTTGGTCTGGTTTTGTCTTTTTCTCTGATGCAACTGGCTTTTGCCAGGCCGGTTAAGTTTGCAGACTATTATCGAATGGTGTTTAACGGACAGGACGTGGGCCATTTGAGCCGGTTCGTTAGCCCTGCTGGAGAAGCTGAAAATAGACATACCGAGATCTACCTTACATTGCAGTTGAACCAACCCCCCGATTTTAATCCTCAAGCCTCCCCTTTGCCTTCTTCGGCCACTCTTCTGGAACACATACAAAGAATGGTTGCGGAGAATAATGTGGAACACATACAAAGAATGGTTGCGGAGAATAATGCGCATTTACCTCGGATGCCCTGTGTCTTAACGCTGATAGAGCAATCATTGATTATTGAGCTTGGTCATCCTCCTGATCTGGACTGTCTTATCTGGCAGGTAAACCTCAATAACCCTGCCAACTTGCGGCGGTCGGCAATACTAGAAAATGGTAATGTTGTTGAGCGGCAGATTGTTGAGCATCAAGGTGCCTGTCAAGCTGGCCCAAGTGTCGAAGTGGATGAAGCGCTTCGGCAGGATGTGCCTCTGACGTTATTGGGTGGTCTCAAGGATATGGCTTTAAGAGTAGCGCCACAGGCACAGGCGACTATTGAGCATGTCTATATCTTTGGTGCAACAATGGAGTATGTGTTTGAGCGTCTCATGGCGTGGCAGCGGCAGGGCAGGTCCCGAACGTTAGAAAATCCCGGATTATTTTTGTTTATCAATCCGTTCACTGCTTCTGTTAACCGGTCAAGTAATATCCCAAGTATTCAAGCATCTTCACAAATTCTGCGATACGATCCGCTGACCAATACCATTTTTCAGGAAGAGCATAAGGGCGATCCCCATCCGTCTCATGAACGCTGGGAGTATCAGCTGAATAAAGCCGGGGATCAGGTAATAAAGATCACGTTTGTCAGGGAAGAGCCTGACGGGGAAAATAATTACTCCTTCACCTTTTCTTCTGAGCCGGAGTCCAATGAAGCTGCAGGTCAGGCGGGCAGGGTCTCTAATTCATCAAACGAAGATCCTGACGAAGATGATGGTCATGTTAAACAATAGTTGTTAAGGGTACGTGAACTTGTGCTGAAATACGGTAGACGGCAATGAGTGCCCTGGCGGGTGGTGCTTATGGCGAGATTGATGCAGTAAGACGGAGTAAGAGGACCCCATCTTACCGGATTATTCTGAGCAGAATCTCAGAAATTACGCAGTCAGGGCTTTAACCTGGGCGTTCAGGCGGCTCTTGTGACGAGCGGCCTTGTTCTTGTGGATAATACCTTTGTCGGCCATACGGTCGATAACAGGTACAGCCGCAGCGTATTCAGCTTTAGCCAGTTCAACGTCTTTAGCTTCGATAGCACGTACTACTTTCTTGATGGAAGTACGAACCATGGAACGCAGGGAAGCGTTGTGGGTACGACGCTGTTCAGCCTGACGGGCGCGCTTTTTAGCAGATGGAGAGTTAGCCATTCTGGTGCTCCTAAAATCGAATGTGTGTACTGTATTCAATTGCAGGGCGGCTTCGGGCACCCTGTGATTGGAGTATGGAGTTGCCGCAGTTACTGAAGAGTTGCTCCCGGGCAAGAGAACCATTCAGTGCCATACCCATACAGTCAAGTCGCGGAATCATGCCGTGTTCAGACTATATTGTCAATACGGCGTCCTGCCTGCGCTTGACTGTAGTGTCCCCATCCCGCCATCATCTGGTGTAAGGTGCTCGTTATCGTTAATATCGACGCCTTTTCTGAAGCCGGAATTGAGCCCCTGAATGTCTGAACAACCTTCTGATAACGATGAAAACACTGATAAAGGTGTCAAAAAGCCCCGTTCTCACAGTTTACTGAGATCCAGTCTGGTGGTCGGCGTTATGACCATGCTGTCCCGGGTGCTGGGACTGATCAGGGATGTGGTGGTCGCCGGATATTTTGGCTCATCCATGGCGGCTGATGCGTTCTTTGTGGCGTTCAAAATCCCCAATTTTCTGCGGCGACTGTTTGCCGAAGGCGCTTTTTCCCAGGCATTTGTGCCGGTGTTGTCGGAATATCGCACCAAAAAGCCGTTTGATGAGGTGCAGGTTCTGGTCAGTCGGGTCAGCGGGACACTGGCTGGCACATTGCTTATGGTGACGGTGCTGTGCATGCTGGGCTCGCCTCTGTTGATCAGGTTGTTTGCCCCCGGCTTTATGGATGAGCCGGAAAAACTGGCATTGGCTGGCAGCATGTTACGAATCACCTTTCCTTATTTGTTGCTGATCTCCCTAACGGCACTGGCCGGTGGTATTCTCAACAGCTTCAGCCGGTTTGTGGTGCCTGCTTTTACGCCGGTATTGCTGAATCTCAGCCTGATTGGCTCTACTTTATTATTAACGCCTTACTTTGCCGAGCCGGTGATGGCGCTGGCCTGGGGTGTGGTGATTGCCGGTGTATCCCAGCTGTTGCTGCAGCTGCCTTTCCTGATGCAGATCCGGCTGTTGCCGATGCCCCGCTGGGATCGCCAGCACGAAGGCGTTCGACGCATCATGAAACTGATGATTCCTGCCCTGTTTGGTGTTTCGGTCAGTCAGATTAACTTGTTGTTGGACACGGTTCTGGCGTCTTTTCTGGAAACAGGCAGTGTGTCCTGGCTGTATTATTCCGACCGATTGTCGGAACTGCCACTGGGTGTTTTTGGTATTGCCATTGCCACGGTGATTCTGCCCAGTCTGTCCCGTAAACACGCTGATGATTCCAAAGACCAGTTTTCCAAAACGCTGGACTGGGCGCTTCGTCTGGTGCTGCTGATTGGTATTCCTGCGGGATTGGCTCTGTTTATTCTGGCAGAGCCGCTCATTGCCACCCTGTTCCACTACGGCGAAATGCAGGATCGGGATGTCATTATGGCGGGTATGAGTCTACAGGCCTATTCGCTGGGGCTGGTGGCCTTTATGTTGATTAAGGTATTGGCACCGGGGTATTTCGCCCGTCAAGACACAAAAACACCGGTGCAGATTGCCATCAAGGCTATGGTCGCCAATATGGTGTTTAACCTGATGCTGGTGTTCTGGTTGCAGCATGTAGGGCTGGCATTGGCAACGGCGATGTCGGCCTTTTTGAATGCCGGTTTGTTATTCCTTGGTTTGAAGAAAACCGGCGTATTTAAGCCGCAGGCAGGCTGGAGGCTTTATGCACTGCGCCTGTTGTTTGCCAATGCAGTGATGGCGGCTGTGCTGATGTTGATGGAAGGTGATGTACAGTTATGGCTCGACTGGTCACTGTGGCAGCGAGTCAGTCAGATGTCGTTAACCGTAATAGCAGGACTGGCTGCCTATGGGCTAAGTTTGCTGGTGGCCGGTATTCGACCTGCGCAGTTCAGGCATTGATTGTTCTTCTGGCAAAGGGATTTGCCAGCATCGTAGGCCCGAGCGTATTACTCGTCCTGCTCTTTGTCAGCAATTCCCGACGAATTAATGCGAAGCCTTGGGTCTAATTCCCCGCAGCTTGCTGCGAACTACTCAAGAGCTAACTTGATACCCCGGAGCTTGCTCCGGGGTAGTTCATGTGTGCCGAGCATGTTGCACAGCTTGGGGGTGAAAGTCCCCTGCCCAGCCAGATGAGGGCGAAGGGCTAGCGAAGCACAAGGTTTGTATCGCGAGGTGCAGACTGAAGGCAGTGTGGAGCAAAACTGCGAGCTGACGAATAGAAATCGGATATGAGGCTGTCTGCGTGAGGACGAGTCAGCATGTGATGACGAAGTCCCATACTCATCCGGACACTCGGACAGTAAATCCGGCAGTTGTGCAGGGAAGGCGGTGTAACTTACCTCGGGAGGTCTGTCTGGTGTCTGATATTTCAGACTGAGGTCATCGTAAGATGTCCTGATCGCCATACAGAAGTCAGCAGACGGCATAGTAGCTGGCGAAGTCAGTGAAGGCCTGAACGGTTAGAGCGGTGATTAGTTTCTGTTTCTCGATATATCGGACGCAGACAAAGGCCAGCAAACACTGGTGCTCATGCCAAGCGGTGACGGCGGAACCGAAAGCTGCAAGGTCATAAGAGCTGAGACTATATCGGCATTACAGGATTACAAAAGCCCGGCGGGTGGTGTGAGTCATATGTCTTGTATCACTGACCCTTCCATTGTCATGTTTGTGCTGATGGTAGACGCTTAACTAACCGAAACGCCCAGTACGGACCCGTACGCTGGGTGTTGTGGGAGGAGTGGAGCCGCGAGGCTCCACCCTATCCCGATTTCAGCCCAACAGTACCAAGGTCTGAGAAGGACCCATAAAAAAGCAAATTCCTGAACTTTGAGCTAAATTTCATGCAGTACTCATTCACTGTCGTATTTCTATGCCTGCTAAGCAAGACAAAATTTTGGTCGATCGGTTAATCAATACTGTTCGCCAGCAAGCATCCCTAATACCTGATCATCGTCCCAATAATTGCAAGGAAAAAATTCTTCTCTCTGATGCAATAATGTCCGGTCTGGCTGTGATGCACATGAAATGCCCTTCACTTCTGAGCTTTGAGCATGAATGTAAAAATCCAAGGGTTGTTCACAACCTGCGCCAGATGTACGGCGTTCAGCGTATTCCCAGTGACACCCATCTGCGGGAGATACTTGACCCTATTGAAACTGATCATTTCAGGCCATTTTTCAAGTCACTCTTCTCTTACGTCCAGAGTTCGAAGTGGCTAAAAAAGTTTCAGTATTTTGAAGAAGGCTATCTGGCTCCAGTGGATGGTACAGGGCATTTCGCTTCAGGCAAGATTAGCTGCCCTGAATGTTGTATCAAAAAAGCCGATACTGATACCCCCCAGTATTACCACCAACTGTTGGCTATATGTCTGGTCAAGCCCGGACAAAAAGAGGTCTTGCCTCTGATGCCAGAGCCTATTACCAAGCAGGTCAATGCTTCTAAAAACGATTGCGAAAAAACCGCACTAAAGCGGTTGCTGGAAAACGTCTACAGAGAACATCCCAAACTAAAACTGGTACTGACATTTGATGACCTGTATTCAGATGGGCCGACGATAAAAATGGTCAAGTCTTATGGGTACAGCTTCATTATGGTGGCCAAGGACAGCGACCATGCGTCATTGGTTGAGGCGGTTGATACTCTGGATGCCAGGGGTGAGGTTAACCGTTATGAATACGTTGATGAGGACGGCTACCGGCACTGGTTCAGATACGTCAACAACGTTCCCATCAACAAGAGTCACAAGGATGTTCTGGTCAACTATCTGGAATATGTTGAGATTAGCCCCAAGGGCGAGAAATACACCAATGTCTGGGTAACAGATATCCAACTGACTGACGACAGCGTCACCAGAGTGATGCGCGGAGGCCGTGCGAAATGGAAGATTGAAAATGAAACCTTCAACACGCTCAAGACACAGGGTTACCACCTCGAACACAACTACGGACACGGCAAGGAGCATTTGGCTACAAACTTTGCCTGCCTGACGTTTACCGCCTTCCTTATTGATCAGATAGAACAGTTAGGGTGTTGCTTGTTTCAGAAAGCCTGGACGGCAAGCCACTCTAAAAAAGCGCTTTGGGAGCATATGAGAAGCCTGTTTCAGTGGTTTTTCATTGACTCTTGGCGAGACTTTTTTATGGCAATAATCTCAAGAACCTCTGAAGGAGTTGGTCATAATATCCGTTCTGTTATTCCAGATACTTCATAGCTGCCGGGGTGAGCCTGTGTCTGAGCGAAAAATTCATCCAGAATGTCAGCTTTGGGCTGAAGGTTGTTTGCTGCAAATCCGAAAAATGGTTCACCCTGCAGCAGGGTATACGTCTTAAGGCGTATATTTGTCGGGAATTGCTGGCTCTTTGTTATTACACGGCACTCGTCTATAAGTAATACCAATCTCAATAGAATAGCTAATTATTTGCCTCGTCAGTAAAATCTGTGGGTCACTTCTGGTTCGGGTAGCTTGCCAAGCGCATGATATAAAGCGATTTCTGCACATTTATAAGTTCTGAAGCCGTATGGCTTTCTCGTAGTGAGTTTTATCTTGGTATTCAGACCCTCTACAATGCCGCTGGAGAATGCTTTTTTTGCCCTGAACCAGTTCAGGATAAGAGGCCTGTGTCGTCGAACGGTTTTAGCTACTTTCTTCATTGGCTCTATCTTTGATCGCATAACCCTTGTACACCAACGATCCAGATATTTTCCTGCCCAGTGTGGTGAGATGTAGTCCCGGAATGCCTGAAACTCTTCTTTGAGCAGGTAGGCTCTGACGCTTTTCAGGTTGTACTGAAGCACGGTGTTTAATAGTTGTAATTAGCTTAGGATTTGTCTGAAAATAAGTTCCGTATTTCACTATCGCTTACCTCAAGCCATTACTGGCTGATGATTGCAGCAAATCGGGAAGTTATTTTTAGACGATTCCTTAGATAATTAATGGCTTTTAAATAAGAGTGTAAGATGTTGTTACAATGCAGGAAAGATTGCTTTAAATAGTTGCTTCAGGTCAAAGGAATGATGGCACTGGATTGTTGAGTTAGTACTACGGTGATAGTTTGCGGCTTTCTGTTATTTAATTGAAAATAATTGAGAGCACGATGCTTCCTTTATTAAAACGCACTCTTCCTGCTGCTGCGGCCAGTTTGATGCTGGCGACCAGCCCGGCTGTATTAGCTGAACAAACTCAGGACACTGAATCATTAAACTTTATCTGGATTGTTGCTGACGATCTTGGCTATGGTGATACGGGTTTTAATGGCTCTACTGAAATCCCGACACCGAATATGGATCGAATTGCCGATGCCGGTGTGGCGATGACCACTGCTTATGTGTCTGCGCCAGTGAGTGGACCTTCACGGGCAGGTTTTCATACCGGTCGTTACCAGCATCGCTGGGGATATGAAGGTAATGTTGGCCCTCAGGATCCGGATCTGCGCGGAACACCGACCGATATTCTGATGATTCAGGAATACCTGAAAACCCGGGGTTATCACACTGGTCTGGTGGGTAAGTTCCACGACGGTAAAGGCGAGCATTTCCAGCCATATAACCGTGGTTTTGATGAATACTTCGGCTTTAATAACGGTGCTTCTGCTTACTGGATGCAAACCAACAGGAACAATCTGATTTATCGTAATGATCAGCCTGTTGATGGCGAGCCTGAATACCTGACCGATGCCTTTGGTCGGGAAGCCGTTGATTTCATTAAGCGCAACCATGATAAACCTTTCTTCCTGGAAGTGTCGTTTAATGCCCCGCACGCACCGATGACAGCTCCTGATGATTATATGGAGAAGTTCGATCATCTGGGCAACCGTCAGACGCTGGCAGCCATGATTTCCAATATGGACGACAACATCGGTCGAATTCTGGATAAGCTGGAGAAAAAAGGCATTGCTGACAAAACCATGATCGTGCTGTTCTCTGATAATGGCGGCAAGTGGGAACATGGTGGTACCAACGGGCCTCTGCGCGGTGAAAAAGGTGGTACTTTTGAAGGTGCTATCCGGGTGCCGTTTACAGCCAGTCTGTCGGGTGTCATTCCTGCCGGAACCCGTTCCGATACGATGATCAGTGCGCTGGATCTGTTCCCGACCACTGTCAAGCTGGCAGGCGGCGAGATTGATCCGGAATGGAATCTTGACGGCAAGGATATTCTGCCGGTACTGAGCGGTGAAACGACTGAAAGCCCGCACGATCGACTGTTCTGGCGTTATAGCGACAGCTGGGCACTGCGTGAAGGCGAGTGGAAGCTGGTTCAGCACCGCCGTGAAGAGGCTGGTTTGTATAATCTGGCGGAAGACATTGGCGAGGAGAATAACCTGATCAATGAGTTTCCGGAAAAAACACGACAGATGCGTCAGACCTGGCAGGAAATCAGTGAAGAAGTAGGCGCTGCTGCCTGGGGACGTTTCCGTGGCAGAACGGATCGTCAGATGAGAGAGGGTTAATGGTTATCGTCTGCGAGCGGTTGCTTCTGCAACGACTCGCAGACGAATTAAAAGTCAGGTGACTTTTGACAGGTTAACTTTGGTGCTTAGTTGGACACTCTTTCCCAGGCATCCTTCCAGTAATTGCCTTTTCCGGGCATATAGTGTCGGGCACTTTGACCACACCAGCCGCTGAATGGGAACGGCTTGCATTCATAGTCTTTGCCATCAACAGTAACCCTTGATCCGCCATGGTAGACAGTGCCTTCTTTCCATGCAGGATAGTGCCCGCCGGAAGGCTGAACAGTGATGTGTTTGGTGGCATTACCCTGATTGCCCTGATCATCAGTGACTTCGAGACAAACCTGTATATCAAGGGAACTACTGGTTTCAGGACCTGTAAGAGTGATCGAATGCTTGTCATCTGCCACTGTGTAATCGACCCCTTTGGTGGCGATCCAGGCAAACGTCAGTTTATCAATGTCTGCATTCTCAACCTCTGCAGCAATAGATAATTCCTCTCCCGGAACAACTACATCGTCTCCCGCCAGAGAAACTTCAATATTACTTGAGCCGTTGTAAGGCTCAACAAGCAGGTTCATACCGTCCAGACTCTCGCGACCATGCGTGTCGGTAACGCGCAGCTGGAACCCATAACTTTTTGTTTCGCCTGTGGTTCTGGGGGGAACAATCACTTTGGCAATGGCTTGCTTATCGTCCTGAAGCTGGAGGTCTGAGTTGGCATCAATCATTGTCCATTGATACGCTAGCGTGTTTCCTTCACCGAAGGCTTTGGAATTACTGCCATTCAGCATAACGTCCAGAGGAGTGTTTTCATTGGCCATAACACGTTTGTCTTCACCCGCATCGGCGACAGGAGGAATATTGCCATCATCGTCTTTAATGACAACATTGAACTTGTCTTTCACGCATCTCATGTAGTCGCCTTCAACGAAAGCGCTGTACGGGGTCTGATAGCTCACCGGCTGACATTTGTAAGATAAGCCGTTGGGGTTTTCTCCGTCCCAGCTCCAGTCTTCTTCCCAATAGATGGCAATGGCACCGGAGCTTCGGGCATCAAACTGCCTCATGCCTTTGCATCCCAGTACTTCGCCACTAATGTCTACGCCGAATAGTTTGGCGAATTTTTTGTAATATTCAATGCGGTTTTTGGATTGCTGGACTTCTTCGCTGCCACCGCATTCAACACCGCCATTGATGATCATGGTGGTGGTACCAAAGCCTTGGGTCAGTCCGTTAATGTCATCCTCTTCACTGGGGATCCATTCACGATCGACCACACTTAACATATTAGGTTTGGGTGGCTGCGGAAATACATAAAAGAAAATCGCGCTGGCAAGGTTCAACCAGGTGTCTGCCACTTCTTCAGGGGCATTCAGCAGGTTATGTACATCGCCGAAGATAGACTGGGAAAAAGAACCATAGTTATAGTTGTAACTAAGCTGCTTGGCTCCCCGGCCAAAATAGCTTTTGTAGTTTTTTCCATCTGGAAATTTACCGCATGGGTAGGCTTTACCCTGCCATGTGTCTGGTGAACAGATGCCATAGCCATTCGCCATGCTTTCTGTCCAGCCCAGTTCTCTCAGGTAGTAGAGACCTTGTTGCCATTCTTCATATTTTCCCTGATTGGGTATATGCCCACCAGTCTCCTGAGTGAAGTGGGCAAACATGGTGACGAGGGCTCGTTTGCATACTGTATCAGACACTGATTCATGCTTATCTGTATAGGTTCTGCAGAAGGCAGGATACTTGCCAATGGCCATCAGGAAGTTTTGATAAGTGTATTGAGGGTTTCTCATCGGGAAAATATCTTCCCACACTTTGGCTGTGATGAATTTCTCTACCCGCTTCACGTTCTCCGGATTATCTGCATTGCCGGGTCTGATAGCATTCACTTGATCATTAGGTAGTGTCTGGATGGATTCTCTTGCCAGGCGAAACATCTTCTTCTCTTCCGCAATGGCAATTATGTTTCTTTCATCTCTTTCGATTTCTGATTTATGAATCTCATGAGGCTTGTCACTTGCAGCCTTATGCTTGCTGAGCAGGTATTTGTATTCCCGCTTTTTTTCTGCATAGCTTTTTGTCAAAGCAGTAAGCAGTCTGCCGGTGAGAGCCGCATGCATTGCGGTCTCATCATGCAGGTCAATAATGGGTCTGGTTTGTCGTCTTGTTGTCTGTGCAGTTGGGTCCCCGCCCAGCTCCTCTTTTCTCTTGGCGAAAAACTTTCCCATCTCATCTGAAACAACTTTGACAAGAGAGTCTATGTTGTAGGGCTCGGCACTAGACGTTGTTTGTTGATTGCTTTGAGACTCAAAAGTCTGTTGCAGCGAACCGCTGACGAGTCTTGCTTTTGCTTCAGTATGTATCTGGTGGATCAGAAAGTTATGCGCCTGTTGAAAGGCTTGTTCTTCCGTCAGTTGATAGCTACGCCCCGGGGCAGCGTAGGCTATGGGGTAGGTAAGCAGATACAGACATAAAACGGTAAATGCTTTATGCAGTGTAGAGAGGGATATATTCTTCATAAGAATACCTGAAAACAGAAAACCTGACTATCGCGTACAGATCAGTAGCGGGTTACTTGGTATCAATGATTTCTGACAGACTGAACAAGGTGCATTTAAGGACTGGTGATGAATTGTAATTGAACGGTTGAAAAGTGCACCGCTGTAAAATGTTCAAATCATGAATCAGAAAAAAATAGAGACATAGAACCAACTACATTATCTGTTTGATAAGCCAGTCAACATTGAAAATGTCTGGATGAATTGAGAATCTTTAACATTTCTTCACAAATGCAGTTCTTATTCTAGTCGCCATTTATGACCTGTTTTTTTTTCTCTGGCGATTCAATGTACTTTTTTTTAATTAGTTTATTTATTTGTCGAATCAATTGAGCATAAAAATATTAATATATATTTTTATTTATATTTTTGATTGTAGGAGGTAGTAAAAGGTTCAAGGTATACAGACATTGAACCTTGTAGGGTCGTTTATTTTAAAATTTAAAAAATAAAGTGAGCGAACAGAGTAATAACCGGCAGTGTAATAATGGTTCTGAGCAGGAAGATTACAATCAGTTCCATCAGGTTCAGAGGAATCTTGCTACCAAGGATAACGGCACCGGTCTCGGACATGAAAATCAGCTGGGTGACGGAGACGGCTGCAATCACAAAGCGGGTCATATCGCTGTCAATGGACGCTGCCAGAATGGACGGCACATACATATCGGCAAAACCCACCAGAATGGTCTCGGAAGCGGCTGCGGCTTCTGGCAGTTGCAGCATTTCCAGCAGTGGAATAAAGGGTGTTACCAGCAGGCTGAACAGCGGTGTGCTTTCGGCAATGATCAGGCCGATGGTACCGATGGTCATTACGGCGGGCAAAACACCAAACACCATATCCAGTGCGTTCTTCAGACCATGACGGGCAATGTCGCCCAGGCTGCTGATACTGGCGGCTCGTTTCAGTGCCAGTTCCAGACCGTAACTGAAAGCTATGTAACCTTCTGGAATCAGTTCGCTATCGGCATCACGAGAGGTGCCGTCTATAAACAGATCTTTCTTGTTGCTCAGAGGTGGAATTCTCTGCAGAACAATGGCAGCCAGAACACCGGACACACAGATAGACAGGTAGAACGGTACAAACAGATGTTGCAGACCAACCTGTGTCAACACCACCAGAGAGAAGGTGATACCCACCGTTGAGAACATAGAGGCAACAACAGTGGCTTCGCGCTGGGTGTACTGTTTATCTTCATACTGTTTATTGGTCAGCATGACGCCTACGGTGCCATCACCGAGCCAGGACGAAAGACAGTCTATTGCAGCCCGACCCGGCAGCCGGAATAACGGGCGCATGATTTTACTCAGTAGCGTGCCCAATAGTTCCAGAAGACCAAAGTTAAGTAACAACGGCAACAGCAGCCCTGCAAAGATAAAGGTCACAAACAGGGAAGGGAGGAGGTCGTGTAAAACCATGCTGCCGGTATCGGCTCCCCAGATCATTTCCGGCCCCCACTGGTTTAAAGTGGCAAGGGCAAACACCGCGGCAAGAACCCGAATCAGCAGCCATGCCGGTGATGTATTGAACAAGCTGTTAAACAACGAAGATCGTCTGGTCAGTTCTGGTTTCAGCAGGGAAGCCCACAGGGATACGACGGCTGTCAGGGTAATAACACCCGTCACCAGAGGCAACATGGCATCACCCAGCAGGCTTTTTAGTGTCTTTGCCATCAGAGCCAGGGGGAAACTCATTGCACCATCAATAAAAACCGGTGCCATAAAAAATAAAATGCCAGAAAAAGAAGGAATCAGGAACATCAGCATGTTCCGGCCTTCTGCGGCAGGTACTACATGATCACTCATTTATACGTCCGTGGAAGTGTGCTTCAAATCTGCGTGAATAAATATGCAGAAAAAATAGTTAAATATGTTGAGGTGGGCGATCATATAATTTGCCTTTAATGCTTTGCAATAATGGGAAGTATCGTGTTTTTAGAGTTGTTCAGTTTTTGTTTAATTATGCTTTTTTGTTAACAAAATAAGTTCACGTATTATCGTTTTAATACACAAATTTTCGGGAAAATGACACGCATATTTGGTTTAACTGCATGCTTTTGATCGAAGGGGTCTCTATGCATTCGCTGTAAAAGCGCATAAACAGTTCCGTATCAAAAACGTCTGAATAAGCCGCTTTGGTATGTGCGATCTGTTTGCACTCGTCTTCATCGCAGGAAAACAGTTTTCTCAGGTGCACCTCTACCGGCTCGAGAGCATCGTTGTTCGAAATCGCACGACCAAGTAGTTGCAGAAAGCGAGTGATGATCAGGTGCTCGTCACTTTCTTTCCAGTTCTCGGGAGGCTTATTGATGAAGTCTCGCCCTGGCAATAAATCGAACCATGCCGGTTTAAGGGCAGAGTGTGTAATTCGAGCAGCTTCAGGAAGGGGCGTGTTACTGATTTGAGAAACATATTGGTGCCACTCTTTATAGCAGGTGGTGGTAAGGGTGCTTAAGTCCTTATAGGATTTACTTTCTGCCAGAGGAGGCTGTGCTTTTTCTTTCAATACTTTTGAAATGACCTGATCCAAACCCAGAAAAACTTCCGTGGTCAGCTTATGATAAAGCATCTTAACCTCGTCGCTTAACTCGGGAGCGGCCATTGTCGGGCAGGGAAACAGTAGCAGATAAAAGCTGCAAACCATGTTTGCAGCGAAAATAACGGCATTTGCTTTGCTGGGTACTTTCATATTACCTCTAAACCTATTAATTTATGCCTCGTTAAGCATATCCCCCTGTGACCATTCAACCAGCTGGGATATAATCGACCATTTGCCAGCCTGAACGAGAAAAAGCCGCCCAATGCAGTTGATCCGCGGATTGCACAACATCAGACCAGAGCACCGGGCCTGTGTCGCGACCATAGGGAATTTTGACGGTGTTCATCTTGGGCATCGCACCATTCTGGAAGCACTGCGGCAGCAAGCCTTTGAGCTGGGTGTCAGGGTCTGTGTCATTACCTTTGAACCACAGCCCAGAGAGTTTTTTCAGGGGCATAACGCCCCTCCCAGGCTGACCAGCCTGCGGGAAAAACTGTCACTGCTTGAAGATTGTGGAGTGGATCAGGTGCTGTGCCTCCCTTTTGGACATCGCCTCCAGAACATGACGCCGGATGAATTTGTCATGGATATTCTGGTAGAAGGACTGGATGTTCGCTACCTGATCGTGGGCGATGATTTTCGCTACGGACTGAATCGGGCGGGTGATTTTTCTCACCTGCGGGCAATGGGCGACCGACATGGCTTCGAGGTTTGTGATACCCGCACTGTGACCCATGATCAGAATCGCATTAGTAGTACCAAAGTTCGAGGAATGCTGGCAGAAGCAGATCTGAACGCTGCTGAGCAGCTGCTTGGGCGACCATTTGCTATGTTTGGGCGAGTGGTGAAAGGGCAGCAGTTAGGACGTACGTTGGGTTTTCCAACGGCTAATATCCGGGTATGCCGGAACCGTCTGCCGCTGCAGGGTGTTTTTGCGGTTCGGGGCTGGCTGGAGTGTCATGGCTCCCTGAAAAGCTATGATGGTGTAGCGAATCTGGGCACGCGGCCAACCGTTGATGCTACAACTGCCCTGCTGGAAGTGCATCTGCTGGACTTCAAGGGTGACCTGTATGGTCAGACGCTGCGGGTTGAATTTGTTGAAAAGATTCGTGATGCCCGAAAATTTGAATCGATCGAGGCATTGCAGGCAGCTATCAATAATGATGTCACCACTGCCCGTGGCATTTTAGCTGTTTAAATAGCCCTGAGCTATTTAGAAAGCCTTGAGCTATCTAGAAAACCATGAGCGGAAAGCAGTCACCATGGAAATGAGCAACTGCTTCCTTAGTAATTATTCAAGCTTTAAGAATCCCTCTTAATGCTGACTGATGTGATGGTGAGATTCCGGTAACAAGACTATGACCGACTACAAGCACACATTGAACTTGCCAGAGACTGATTTCCCGATGCGCGGGAACCTGGCCAAGCGCGAGCCGGAAATGCTCAAACGCTGGTACGACATGAATCTGTATGAAGAAATTCGTAATGTCAGCCAGGGGCGTGACAAGTTCATTCTGCATGATGGCCCTCCTTACGCCAATGGTGATATCCATATTGGTCACGCCGTTAACAAGATTCTCAAGGACATCATTATCAAGTCCAAAACCCTGAGTGGTTTTGACGCACCTTATGTGCCGGGCTGGGACTGTCATGGTCTGCCCATTGAGCATAAGGTGGAAGGCATGCTGGGTAAGGCCGGCGATAAGGTAGACTTTAAAACCTTCCGCAAGAAGTGCCGTGAGTACGCTGCCAAACAGGTAGACGGCCAGCGTGAAGACTTTAAACGCATGGGTATTCTGGGTGAGTGGGACAAGCCTTACCTGACCATGGACTTCCAGACTGAAGCCGACATTATTCGTGCGCTCGGTAAAATCGCTGACAATGGTCATCTGGTCAAAGGTTACAAGCCGGTTTACTGGAGTGTTGTGGGTGGTTCTGCACTGGCTGAAGCCGAGGTGGAATATCAGGACAAAACATCGACTCAGGTGGATGTGCGTTATGCCGCTCTGGATGAAGCGGATTTGCTGTCAGCCTTTGATTTTGAACAGGGCGAACAGGGTGAAGGTGAAGTTGCTGTTGTGATCTGGACCACAACACCATGGACTCTGCCGTCTTCCCAGGCGGTAACGCTGGGTGCTGAACTGGGTTATGCCCTGGTGCAGTGCGAAGTGAATGGTGCACCTGCCCGCCTGATTCTGGTTGAAGAACTGCTGGAAAGCGCCATGGAGCGTTACGGCATGGAAGACTTCACCATTATCGCCCGTACGGTGGGTGCGAAGCTGGAAGGCAAGAAAGTAGCGCATCCGTTCTATGATCGTGAACTGCCGCTGATTCTGGGTGATCACGTGACCACCGATGCCGGTACCGGCTGTGTTCATACGGCACCTGACCACGGTGTAGACGATTTTAATGTCGGTAAAAAATACGGCATTGGCACCCTGAACTATCTGGACGACGCCGGTGTATTCCGCAGCAATGTAGAACGCTTTGCCGGTGAGCATGTTTACAAGGTCGATCCGCTGGTGGTTGATGTTCTGGTCGAGAACAGTCGTGTACTGGCTCAGTCCAAATTCCAGCACAGCTACCCGCACTGCTGGCGTACCAAAACGCCACTGATTTTCCGTGCTACCCCTCAGTGGTTTATCAGCATGGAAAAGGAAGGTCTGCTAAAAACGGCACAAGAATCCCTGAAAGATGTGAAGTTTACGCCGGACTGGGGTCGTAACCGTATGGAATCCATGCTGTCCCAGAGCCCGGACTGGTGTGTGTCCCGACAGCGTACCTGGGGTGTACCTATTGCACTGTTTATTCATAAGGAGACCGAAGAGCTGCATCCGGATACTTCGGCACTGATTGAACAGGTGGCTTTGAAGGTTGAGCAGGAAGGTATGGATGCCTGGTTCGATCTGGAACCGGCTGAAATTCTGTCTACAGAAGATGCGGATCAGTACGTTAAAGTCACCGATACTCTGGACGTCTGGTTTGACTCGGGTGTCACCCATTACTCGGTTCTGGATCGTCGTGAAGGCCTGCAGTCGCCAGCTGACGTTTATGTTGAAGGTTCCGACCAGCATCGAGGCTGGTTCCAGTCTTCCCTGAAGACCGGCATTGCCACAAAAGGGGTACCTCCTTACAAGCAGCTGCTGACCCATGGTTTTACGGTAGACGCTAATGGTCGCAAGATGTCCAAGTCTCTGGGTAATGTCATTGCTCCGCAGAAGGTCTTCAAGTCTCTGGGTGCCGACATCCTGCGTCTGTGGGTATCAGCTACTGATTACACTGCAGAAATGACGGTGTCGGATGAAATCCTGAAGCGTACGGCTGACAGCTATCGTCGTATTCGTAATACTGCACGATTCCTGTTGTCTAACCTGAGCGGATTTAATCCGGAGACCGACCTCGTTGAATGGGATGATATGCTGTCTCTGGATCGCTGGGCGGTGGATCGTGCCCTGAAGCTGCAAAGCGAAGTGATTGAAGCCTACGACAGCTTTAACTTCCTGAACGTGTATCAGAAAGTTCATCACTTCTGTGCGCTGGATCTGGGTGGTTTCTATCTGGATATCATCAAGGATCGTCAGTACACGACTCAGGCCAACAGTCTGGCTCGTCGCAGCTGTCAGACCGCGATGTATCACATTGCCCAGGCATTTGCCCTGTGGATTGCGCCAATCTGTACCTTTACTGCCGAAGAAATCTGGCAGGCGATTCCGGGTGAGCGCAGCAAGCATGTGCTGTTGGCTACCTGGTATGAAGGTCTGCAGGCATTGACTAACAGCGATGTGGACTGGGATTCTATTCTGGCCGTTAAAACCGCTGTGAACAAAGCACTGGAAGACACCCGTAAGGAAGGTGTGATCGGTGGTGGTCTGGAAGCGGAGGTCACTCTGTTTGCCAGTGATGAGCTGCTGCAGAAGCTTGGCCAGCTGGGCGAGGAACTGCGATTTGTTCTGATCACTTCCGAAACAGAGCTGAAGCCACTGGCAGAAGCCAAAGATGCCATGGGCACCGAGGTGGATGGCCTGAAAGTAGCTGTTGCCAAGTCTGAGCATGAGAAGTGTGAACGCTGCTGGCATCGTCGTGAAGACGTTGGCCAGATTGAAGCTCACCCAAGCCTGTGTGGCCGCTGTGTTGAAAACGTGGATGGTCAGGGCGAAGAGCGCCGTTACGCCTGATACCTGAACAGGTTATTAGCTTGTAAAAATGCCGGATAGCTTGGGCTATCCGGCATTTTTTTGCCTTGCTGAACTTTCTTTCTGAACCTTCTTTTTGAACTATGTAGCCTGAAGTCAGTCCTGGATGAGTGGATTTCAGTGCAAAAGCTGTGCTGAAAGTGGTTCATGGATGGTTACAGCGAACCCAAGTTTTATACCAATTCCGTCTTCTAAACATGAATTGCGCAGCCATTCCAAACCGCTGGTTCTGCGTCAGAACTCCTCGCAATAGCCAGTTATTACTCGTCGATCTTCCTTGCCCAGCGATTTGGATTGGCTTGCTCATGGTCATATTTAGAAAACGGAATTGGTATTATCGCTTCCAACGTAAAACTCCTTAGTTTGAGAGGGTGTCGCAAAACCCTCCATAAGCCGGTAATCCGGATTATAAAGTAGCTTTACCGGCTTTCGCATGATGACAAGGCCACAAATAAAGATTAACACTGCCCCACAGCTTGATTCTCTGGACTTTATAGTCATCAGTTTTTGATAAGAATTGTTCGCAAATTTGTTTTTCTTTGTAAACCCATTTACATTGCCACACAAAAACAGGTCAGGCTTTTCGGTTAATAACCATATCAGACAGGGAAAACTGACAATACTATAAAAAGTTATCTATTGCTCACTCATACGCTGGCAGGACAAGGGCTTTATGAAAGAAAAATCGACGGGAATGGTGCACTGGTTATGGTTGAGCCTGATTGTGGTGGTATTGGATCAGTTGTCCAAATACAGTGTGGTTGACAATTTTTACCTGTATGAACAGTTAACCGTTATTCCTTCCTTTTTTTCTCTGACCCTGGCCTATAACACCGGTGCTGCCTTCAGTTTTCTCAGCAATCAGGGGGGCTGGCAACGGTGGTTCCTGTCCAGTGTGGCGGTGATTGTCAGCCTGTTTCTGGTCAGCTGGTTACGCCGGATGGAAAAGGGGGAAGGTTGGCAGGCTTGTTCCATGGCTCTGATCCTGGGGGGAGCGCTGGGTAATCTGTACGACCGTGTTGTTCATGGTTACGTCGTTGACTTCCTTCTGGTGTACTATAAGGACTGGTATTTTCCATCGTTCAACGTGGCTGATGTTGCGATCACCATAGGTGCAGCTATGTTGATTCTGGATATGTTTCGTGATCTCTCCGGTCAGGAACGGAAAAAATCTGAAAATAACCCTTAACAGCCTGTGTTGAAGTGCCCGGTCAGAGCTGGGCGCTGGATGACCGGGCGGGAATGATAATAACAATGTCAGAAGTCTCTGCATTAGCAGTAGGAGCAGGTCGCCGGGTCACCCTGCATTTTGCACTCAAACTGGATGACGGTCAGGTAGTCGATAGCAATTTTGACGGGCAACCTGTTACTTTTGTTGTTGGCGATGGCAACCTGCCGGAAGGTTTTGAACAGGTCTTGTCAGGCATGAGTGCCGGGGACGAAGGGGTTTTCAGAATTCCTCCATCCCGGGCTTTTGGTATGCCCAATCCCACAAATCATCAAACGTTTCCACGCTCCCGTTTTGCCAGCGATATCGAACTTCAGAACGGTCTGGTGATGTCGTTTAAAGACGCTGCCAACAGTGAGCTGGCCGGTGTAGTCACCGATTTTGATGATGAACGTGTCAACGTAGATTTTAATCACCCTCTGGCAGGCAAAGAGTTACTGTTTCAGGTGCGGGTGATTCAGGTAGAGAATTCATAATGAAAATCAGGCTGGCTAACCCCCGTGGCTTCTGCGCCGGTGTCGATAGAGCCATTGATATTGTCAATCGGGCGCTGGATGTGTTTGGTCCCCCTATTTATGTGCGCCACGAGGTCGTGCATAACAAATATGTGGTGGAAAACCTGAAGCAGCGCGGCGCTATTTTTGTTGAAGAACTGGATCAGGTGCCGGACGATGTGATCGTCATTTTTAGCGCCCACGGTGTGCCTCAATCGGTTGAAGAAGAGGCAGATCGTCGTGGACTCAAAGTTTTTGATGCTTCCTGTCCACTGGTTAAAAAAGTCCATATGGAAGTGGTGCGTTATTCCCGTGCCGGCAAAGAGTGCGTACTGATTGGTCACGACGGCCATCCGGAAGTGCAGGGCACTATGGGACAGTACGACGGGAACAAAGGCGGCAGAATGTATCTGGTCGAAACCGCTGATGATGTCGCCGGTCTGGAGGTTCAGAATCCTGACCACCTTGCTTATGTCACACAGACCACTTTGTCCATGAATGATACGGCTGTTGTTATTGAAGCACTGCGCGAGAAGTTTCCTGATATTCAGGGCCCACGCAAGGATGATATCTGCTATGCCACCCAGAACCGGCAGGATGCGGTGCGGGCACTGGCCGACGAATGCGATATGGTACTGGTGGTCGGCTCGGTGAACAGTTCCAATTCCAACCGGCTGCGCGAGCTGGCTGAACGTTCCGGAGCCAGTGCCTACCTTGTGGACGGTGCTGATGACATTGATCCGGCCTGGTTGCAGGGTAAACAGGCGATTGGTATTACCGCAGGGGCTTCGGCACCGGAGGTTCTGGTTCAGGGTGTGATCAATCGTTTACAGTCACTCGGGGCAGAGATGCCAGAAGAACTGGAAGGTGAAGAAGAGAATATTGTTTTCACCATGCCCAAAGAGTTGCGTTTGGTAGAGGTCAGTTAAATACCTGTTATTCATTGATTTGATAGATTATTTATCTGTTGGGCTGGCTGGTGTTGGTTTTTATTGCGGTTTTGTAACATTTGCCTGAATCTTGATCGGATTGAATCGCTAATTGATCAGAGTAGGTGTTAATCCGTAGTTTCATTATCAAACCGACCAAGTACATTGATGCCGGTCAATAATGAACACATGGGAATTGAGGAACTCCAGCAATGGAAGGAACGCAAATTACTCAGAGACTGATTAATAAAATAGCAGTACTGGATATTGAGAATGCTTTTGCCCGTGCAGTGGTTTCCCTCCATGGTGGCCAGGTATTGAGCTTTCAGCCTCATGGCGAAGAGAAAGTATTGTGGCTGAGCCCGGATGCAGCCTATGGCGAAGGCAAAGCGATTCGTGGCGGTATTCCGATTTGCTGGCCGTGGTTCAGTAAACGTGCTGAAGGCGGGCCGAATCATGGTTTTGCCCGTACTAACCTCTGGCGTTTAAAAGAACAGAATACTCTGCAAACGGGTGAAACACGTCTTCTGTTGTCTTTACCGGAGACGACACATGCCGCCTGGGACGGTTCTGCCAGTCTGGAAACCGAAATTATTATCGGTAAAGAGCTGAAAGTCAGCCTGATTATGCAGAACATTGGTGATCAGCCGGTGGCGATCAGTCAGGCACTGCATACTTACTTTAATGTGTCGGATGTGGAAGCGGTTACCGTGGAAGGTCTGGCAGGCAGACGTTATCTGGACGAAGCGGATAATCAGAAAGCCTATGTTCAGCAGGGTGATGTGACGCTGCAAGGTGAAGTGGACAGGGCTTACCTGAACACCAGCGATACCTGCACCATTATTGATCCGGGTCTTAAGCGCAAAATTGTGATTCGCAAGTCGGGCAGTAACGGTACCATTGTCTGGAACCCCGGTGCAGAGCTGGCTCGCCAGATGGCGGATGTGCCTGATGAAGGTTACCGTCATATGGTCTGTGTTGAAACGGCGACACTGCCCGCTTTGGCCGTGCAACTGGAGCCGCAGCAAACCCACACCATTTCTACCTGTATTTCGGTGGTTCGCTGATTTTTAAAACCAGTGACATTGGGCACGAGCGGAATGTGTTTGTGCCCTTTAGAGGAACTCACAGCATGGTGACTTTCTGATAGGGTAAAAATACCTGTCAGCAGGCTCACCGTGTTGGGAGCTTACCCTGAAGGGCATAAACGCTTCGCTCATCCCAGTTTACAGCTCTTGGTCTTCAGGGGGGAGTTCAGAGCAGGTTTCGCCCTCCGGGCAGGTAGAATCCTTGAACACTTCAAACGTCTTTTTTCCTAGCGAATCAACAGAAATCCAGTGATCGACTTTTACTGTGCCGGTTGGCGTGGCTGACAGGCTATAGCTGGTGGCATCGGCGGATGCAATGGTCAGGGTAAAGTCAGCAGTGCCGTTTTCCGGGCTCTGTGTAGCA
The DNA here is from genome assembly GCF_001583435.1 of Endozoicomonas montiporae CL-33. Taxonomy (NCBI): domain Bacteria; kingdom Pseudomonadati; phylum Pseudomonadota; class Gammaproteobacteria; order Oceanospirillales; family Endozoicomonadaceae; genus Endozoicomonas; species Endozoicomonas montiporae. The sequence goes on from NZ_CP013251.1 coordinate 1,715,296, forward strand.
TAAATGGCTGGGACGCCAATGGCGGAGACATCGCCATTTTCATCCAGTGCCGCCCCCGCATAGGTTCCCGTTTGGGCTCTGTGACGTTCCATTGCCAGTGCCAGTCCGGCCAGTGCAGCTTCGGCACTGTGAGTGGCAGTCGTCGCCACATGTTGCTGGTAACTGGGTATGGCGATAGACAACAGTATCCCCAGAATCACCACAGCGATCATCATCTCAACCAGTGTAAAGCCCTTTTCCGGACTGTTGTCATTTTTATGTTTACGCGAAGACCGACTTTTAACAGGTAGGGCAGAAATTACTACTTTACGGACGGACGATAAGTTATTTTTTAAACACCAGCCCTTTCATGGCGGAGATCAACTTTTCAAGCGGCTATGAAGTTCTCGAATTGAATAGCAGGCTTCCCTGCCTGCACATTTAGGAACACGCCCACGTTATAGGCCAGCAGCTTGCGGGCTATCCGTGCGGTCATATGCCACATGTTACGACAGCCGCTGTACTCAATATCGAAGTAATGCGCCAGCTGCCCTATGACTGTTTCAACCCTGCGCCGAACTCGCATAATCAGTTTTACGAACTTTTTGGGACGGCTATCCTTCATGTTTTCCCCCTGTGTCAGCATAGTTGTCACCTCTTCTGATTTTTAAAAATCTCACAGGGGGCGGTCAGTGAGCAATCAATGGCCAGCTATTCAGAAGAGTTGAAGCAGTCCGTCATTCAGAAGATGATGCCACCTAATAATACGCCTGTATCGCAGTTGGTTCGTGAAACAGGTATCTCTAACTGGACTCTATACAGTTGGCGAAAAAAAGCGTTATCGCAAGGAGTGCCCGTGCCTGGCAACGGTAAAAATCCAGACCTATGGACACCTGAAAATCAGTTAGCTGTCATCATTGAAACAGCGGCATTAAATCAAGCTGAACTGGCTGAATACTGTCGTAAGAAAGGCCTGTTTGCTGAACAAATCCAACAGTGGAAAGAAGGCTTTATCAATCGTAGCCCGGCACAACCTGAAAGTCAGTCGAGTCAGCGTAAAAAGCTGTCTGACGAACACAAAAAAGACAAGCAAACGATTAAAAAACTGGAACGCGAACTCAAGCGCAAGGACAAGGCGTTAGCAGAGACTGCTGCCTTGCTGGTACTCACAAAAAAGGCCCAAGAGATCTGGGGGGAGCCAGAGGACGATTAGTTTCCCTTCCGGATCGACAGAACGCAGTAAAACTGATTGAGCATGCCGTCAGTGATGGTGCTCGCCAATCAAAAGCTTGTCAGGTTGTCGGGCTGTCAGAAAGAACCATTCAGCGATGGACGCAGGAGGGTACAGTGATACCTGACAACCGAAAAAATGCCGACAGGCCAGAACCAGCGAATAAGCTTTCAGATGCTGAGCGACAGGCGATCATAGATGTCTCTAACAGCGAGCGTTTCAAGAGCCTTCCTCCCAGTCAGATTGTTCCTGCACTGGCTGATGAAGGTGAGTACCTTGCGTCTGAGCGGACATTTTACCGAGTGCTCCATGAAGCGGGCCAGCAGAATCGCCGTGGGAAGGCTGCCAGACCTAATCGACATAAGCCGACCTCTTATTGTGCAACAGGCCCTAATCAGGTGTGGACCTGGGATATCACGTATTTAAGGTCTCCGGTAAGGGGCCAGTTCTACTACCTGTATCTCGTGATAGACATCTATAGCCGTATGATTGTCACTTGGGAAGTTCATGAAGTTGAGTCAGCTGAGTATGCATCCGAAATGATCACGAAAGCTTGTATAAAACGGGGTATCGGGGCGATGGAGTCACCGTTGGTTTTACACTCTGATAATGGCAGTGCAATGAAGGGCGGAACGATGCTGTCAACGCTGCAAAGTCTGGGCGTGGTGACCTCTTTCAGTCGCCCACGGGTCAGTGATGACAATCCATATTCTGAGGCTATATTCAGAACATTGAAGTACCGGCCTGGTTACCCCCGAAGTCCGTTTGCAGATCTGGAAGCTGCACGCAACTGGGTACATGGCTTCACTCAGTGGTACAACGAAGAGCATAAGCACAGCGGGCTGAAATTTCTGACACCAGCCCAGAGACACAGGGGAGAAGCGAATGAGCTTCTAAATAATCGTAAAGAGGTTTACGAACTTGCAAAGCAGCGTCATCCGGAGCGTTGGGGAAAGCGTTCAACAAGAGACTGGAATCTTGACTGTGAAGTCTGGTTGAATCCGGACAGGTCGATCACTGGTCAACAAAAGGAAGTTGCGTAAGATGAGGCGACAACTTTGTTGACAAATACCGGGAGCAAAACTGCGAGCTGACGAATAGAAATCGGATATGAGGCTGTCTGCGTGAGGACGAGTCAGCATGTGATGACGAAGTCCCATACTCATCCGGACACTCGGACAGTAAATCCGGCAGTTGTGCAGGGAAGGCGGTGTAACTTACCTCGGGAGGTCTGTCTGGTGTCTGATATTTCAGACTGAGGTCATCGTAAGATGTCCTGATCGCCATACAGAAGTCAGCAGACGGCATAGTAGCTGGCGAAGTCAGTGAAGGCCTGAACGGTTAGAGCGGTGATTAGTTTCTGTTTCTCGATATATCGGACGCAGACAAAGGCCAGCAAACACTGGTGCTCATGCCAAGCGGTGACGGCGGAACCGAAAGCTGCAAGGTCATAAGAGCTGAGACTATATCGGCATTACAGGATTACAAAAGCCCGGCGGGTGGTGTGAGTCATATGTCTTGTATCACTGACCCTTCCATTGTCATGTTTGTGCTGATGGTAGACGCTTAACTAACCGAAACGCCCAGTACGGACCCGTACGCTGGGTGTTGTGGGAGGAGTGGAGCCGCGAGGCTCCACCCTATCCCGATTCAGGGTGAAGCCTTTTGTCTTTACTGGCATGACAAGGCACCTCCCATTCTTGGCTGCCCTGAACCATTTAGAAGAATGCCTCTGGCAAAGTTGATTCCCCGTTCATCACACAGGCTGATTGTATTGGTTGTTGCACTGCCATCGGCACTGAAGGTAATAGAAGGCGTATTATGAAGAAAGTGTCCGTCACTCAGCTCTTGATATGTTTGGATAGTCTCATTAGCTGTGTTATCGCGGATAATAAAACCATTACTCCAGTCGCTGTTGTCTTCACAGGTGTCCAGGGTTATTGAGCCGCAAACAACCACATCAGAATGCCTTGCCGCCGCTTCACTGCGGGCGTATAGAATGGCACCGTAAATCTGGTTGATCTCTGCTGTCAGGTTGCGATCCTGAATGCTGGTTTGAAAACTGGGATAGGCAATCGCTGCCAGAATAGAAAGAATGGCGATGGTGAAAAGCAGTTCCAGCAGAGTGAATCCTTTAACTCTGAACTTATTCATGACATCCATGTAAACGACGCTTTATTGTTTTTCTGGTGGTCAGGTTTGAGCGATTCCAACACAGTTAATGAAAAGGTGTTATGTATTCCCGACAAACGGCATGATCAGGTCGATAAACTGCAGTCATCGGTTTGACACGAAACACTGAACAACGGCGACTTCCTCTCATCCCGTGATCTGCACCACTGGTGCCAGCTGTAGTGTCAGTACCAGAAAGTCAGGGCTAGATTGGAATTAGGAACACAGACTATTCCACGGACAGGATTATGCAGTACGTGTCTGGGCAGTCGGGCCTTACCCTTCCCGAAGTCGTTATTACACTGTTGATTTCAGCCATTCTGGTTTCAATGGCTTCCCCTTCTTTAAAAAATCTCGTTGTCAGCCAGCGTGTTTCTTCTGTTGCCCAGGAAATTTATACCAGTTTTGCACTGGCTCGCAGTGAGGCGGTAAAGCGTCGTAGTGCGGTATCTCTTTGTGCTTCCAATGATGGTGTGATCTGTAACAGCAGTGGTGATGACTGGAGTTCCGGCTGGGTCATTTTTACTGATGCGGATGCTGATGGTGTGTTGGAAGCCGGTGATCAGCGATTAAGGGTTTTTCCTGCACAGCCTGACAGCCTGTTTCTGGAATGGAACCAGGGGGTGAATGCCGGTTTCAACAGCAAAGGCTATGCCCGCAAGGCGGGTACTTTTACGTTATGTGAGGCAGGTCTGGGCGGTGATCAGGTCAGACAGGTGGTGGTCAGTCTTACGGGTCGGGTTCGGGTCACGGAACCTGACAGTTGCTGATTGAAAGCATAAGGAGCGTGTTATGCCGGTAAGCAAACGTTCATATAACAGGTCATCAGGTGTCGGACTGATCGAAGTGCTGGCAGCCATGCTGATTATTTCCATCGGTGTGCTGGGTATTGTCGGGCTGCAAACCAAAAGCCTGCAACACAATCAGATGGCTTATCTACGCTCGCAGGCAGTGATTATTGGAAATGACATGATGGACCGGATTCGGGTTAATCGTAGTCTGTCGTCAGTCTCGGACAACTATGTTGTTGAACTGGAGCAGTTAACCACGGATCGATGTGAGCCGGAAGCTTACCCGGATGGTTGTGAGTCAGGCAGCTGTACACCCGCTGAGCTGGCTGAATACGACATCAGGCAATGGAAGTTTCAGTTGGCCTGCCTGCTACCTGACAGTGATGGCAGCATCGCTATTGAGGCGTCCTCTTCCGGGCGCATCTATGTGATTACCATGCAGTTTGATGAAAGCAGGGGACAGCAGCCTGTTCGTGAAGTAGTAATAAGGAGTGCGCTTTGAAACGCTGTGCCGGTGCTTCACTGGTTGAACTGTTAGTCGCCATGGCGCTGGGACTGTTTCTGATAGCAGGCATTGGTCATCTGTTTCTGAGTGCAAACCGTACCTACATGCTGCAGGATGAGTTATCAAGGATTCAGGAGAACGCCCGCTTTGCGATGGATCTGCTCTCCCGTGATATCCGCATGGCGGGTTATACCGGATGCCCTGAAGCAACGTCGCTGGCCAATGTGCTGTTTACCAGTACTGACAGCCGGGAATGGATGACGCACTTCGATAAAGGCATTCTTGGTATTTCGACAGCCAACAAAAGCCGTATTGACAGTTCTGCCATTTCAGAAGCCATTGTCATTCATAAGCTGGATGCTGAACAGGGGCTGACGGTTAACAGTCATTCTTCCTCATCGGCCCTGTTGAATGTTACCAGTCATGGTTACGATCAGGGCGATGTTCTGGCGCTGGTGCATCCCGGTTGTGATCAGATCTCGGTTTTTAAAGCCATGGAGGCTACCAGTGGTTCATCAATCTCGCACGCTGCGGGTTTGTCCGGTTCGCTCTATAACTGCACCTCGCAGCTGAAGGGAGACTTTAACTGTATGGACAGTGCTTCGGCAGCTGAGCCATACAACCATAAAGGTTCGATGCTGTTTCCTGTCCGTTCTGTGGCGTACTACCTGCGAACCAGTAATGGCCGGCCCAACCTTTATCGTAAATTTGCCGGTGAATATACCTCCGGGAGTGCCCGTTATGCAGAGTCTCTTCTGGAAGGCATCGAAGGGTTGTCGTTTCTGTATGGCTATGACTCCGATGGTAACCGGACTCCGGACCAGTATCGGACAGCAGATTCTATCGGCCTGTTCAGTGCTGACTGGATGAATGTGGTCAGTGTTCGCCTTGAACTGCTTGTACGGAGTTTGTCGGAAATTACTGAAGAACCCCAGCCGTATCTGTTTGCCGGTACGGAAATAACGCCAACAGATCATTACATACGTCGTAACTTTGTGATGACCATCGAGCTGAGAAACAGGGTGCAACCATGAGTAGCGGGACAGGGACGTTAAAAGTGGCAACCGTCATTTCCGCTGGAAAAGAACAGGGCAGTGTATTACTGGTGAGCCTTGTGTTGCTGTTGATTCTGACCATCGCGGGATTGGCATCCATTCGGGTCACCAGTCTTGAAGAGAAAATGACCGGTAACTACCGCAATGAACAGTTAGCCTTCCATTCTGCTGAAGTGGGAGTGCTGGAGGCTGAGTCCTTTGTGGCAGGGACATTGTTGAATGTGTCAGATTTCACATCAACCTGTAACAACGGTTTGTGTTTTGATGGTGTTAATCATTCTGATCCCGGCACCTGTTCTGCCAATGTGTCATCACCCTGGCAGGAACAGGCTTTGTGGAGTGATCCGGATCGTTACCGGACAATGACAATATCTCTGGATGGAATCGCAGCACCGGCAAAATATATTGTGGAGTTTCGTTGTTATCTGCCCAGAGAGACAGAAGGTCCGGAGGCGGATCCAACAGTTTTTGATGACTGGGCCCAGTTCTTTCGGATTACGGTATTGGCAACCGGCGGGTCCGGCGATGCCAGGGTCATGCTACAGACAACCTATAAAAAGAATCTTTAACTGATAAACACTCTGATTCAGTGAAGCCAGATATCAACGCAGAGAAGGAGTACTGCGATGATGAAGTATCTAAAAAATCGTACGACGATATTTTTGTGCGGACTGCTTGTTTCTTCACTGTTTTCCTCTGCACAAGCAGCACCGACATCACAGCTTTATTCCGCGGTTCCCCCGTTGTTAAGCAAAAGTGCCGAGCCTCTGGTGATGCTGGTGATGTCGGTTGATCATGAATTGTTCAAGAAGGCTTATCCGGATTACTCCGATCTGGATGGCGATGGACAACTGGATACTACCTATAACGACCGGTTTGATTACCTCGGGTATTTTGAAAGTAACTGGTGCTATCGCTATAACTCATCATCAGGGCGCTTTGAGCCGGAGATTCTGGCAACGGGTGACAACCAGCATTACTGTGAAAGTTCAGCTTTACACTGGAGCGGTAATTTCCTGAACTGGGCGACCATGTCACGGATTGATATTCTTCGTCGTGTACTCTTTGGTGGTAAACGCTCTACCGACACCAGCAGCTCAACGGTTTTGGAGCGAGCCTATCTGCCCCGGGATATTCATTCGTTTGTTAAGGTCTATAGTGGCTCGAATATCGATAAGCTGACGCCTTATTCCAGTAGTGTCAGTTTGTGTAATCTGGCAACGTCGGAAAACGGTGAGCCTAAAGTCAGAATTGCCAACGGTACATGGAATCGCTGGGCATCGACAGAAGTCAAGCAGTGCCAGTGGGGGGCATCGAACAGTCCGTCAACCCCCTATAAACTGGCTGAGCTGACGGTCAGGGTGAATGCCTGTGTGAATGGTAAGGACGCGGGATCAGGGCGTTGCAGGGAGTACAGTTCAAATCGCTACAAGCCAACAGGTTTATTACAGCGTTATGGAGAAGACGGCAGTATTCGTTTCGGGCTGATCAGTGGCAGTTACGACAAGAATATTTCAGGCGGTCTTCTGCGACGTAATATTTCTAAAATGGGTGGGAACGCAAACACCAATGATAACGAAATAAATGTAACGGATGGCACATTTAATACATCTGTTCAAGGCATCATCCATCATATCAATACCTTTCGTATTGCCAAATACAGTTACAGCCAGAATAAATACACTGATTGCAGTACCTACGGAATTGGTGTCAGTACCTTCAAGTCAGGTCGTTCAACCTATTCTAACCGGCATTGCAGCAACTGGGGGAACCCGATTGCTGAAATGTACCTTGAGGCTTTAAGGTACTTTGCAGGGCGTTCAGCACCGACTTCAGCATTTAATACCAACTCAGATACTGCCTTTGTCAGTAACCTGGCTACTGAAAGCTGGTTAAATCCTATATCGGCTGCCAATGCCTGTGCCAACTGTTCCATCATTCTATTGTCTACCGGTCTGAATTCTTTTGATGCTGATGAGTTGGCCAGCAGTGCAGACTTGCCCGGGTTATCGGGCACTGCTTCTGTGAATACGAAAACGGATGAAGTGGGTAGTTATGAGTATGGCGGAAACTTTGCCGGAGAATACCTGGTGGGAGGTGCCGGTAATACACGGCAGTGTACAGCAAAATATCTGAACCGCCTGTCTGAAGCGAGAGGGCTATGTCCTGAATTACCACAACTGGAAGGCAGTTATCACGTTTCCGGTCTCGCATTCTACGGCAACCAGACAGACTTGAGAGATGATCTTGAGGGTGTGCAGAGTGTTAAAACCTATGCGATTCAGCTCGCAGAAAGCATGCCCGGGTTTACTCTGAATGCCGGTGGTAATCCGGTCACGTTTCAGCCGGTTTGCCATACCAGTTCAAACTTCGGCTCGGGTACAAATTTCTCAGGCAGTGGTAGCGATTGCACGCTGACTGATGTTGTTGTTGAAAACACGGTTCTGGATAACGAGGGGCATCCTGTTGAAGGCAGTTTGCTGTTTACCTGGGAAGACTCGCTATGGGGTAACGACTTTGACTATGATGCGTCATCACGAATCAAGTACTGTGTTGGTAACCAGTGTAACCTGACTTTGGATTCAACTCTGAAAACCACAGGTTTTCTCGCCAATGAGCTGCGCATAGCGGTTCAGGTTGATGGCGTATATGCGGGTTTGAACCTGCGATTCAGCTACACCGTGACAGGCACTTATGAAGACGGGCTCCAGGACGATTATGTTTACAAGGGTTCGTCAAACTTTAAAACCCATAGTTATGTTGCCAATAACAGCGCTGCGGGCGTTTTGCCAAAACCTTTGTACCTTGCTGCCAAATACGGTGGATTCCTTGATATGGATGGCGACGGCACTCCGGCAAACAGTTCCGGTGATAGCCGTGAGTGGGATACCCGCAATAATACGACCGGTTCGATAGGGGCGGACGGGCTGCCAGATAACTATTTCTTTGCCCGCAACCCGGCTCTGCTGGAAGCCCAGTTGGGACAGGTGTTGCAGGATATTGCCAGTCGCGTGTCTTCTGCCACCAATACGGCACTTTTATCAAACAGCAATAACGGTACCGGCGTATTGTATCAGGCACTGTTTCAACCAACACTGGAATACAATGGTCGTACAATTACCTGGGGAGGGCTGCTGCACAGCCTGTTTGTAGACAGCAAGGGGTTGTTACGGGAAGACAGTAACGGTAACGATCAGCTTGATGATTATGCAACGGACTTTATTGTCGAGCTCAAGTTTGACCCTAATGCGAACCAGACTCTGTTGCAGAGGTATTCTACCGAAGATGAAGGAAAGACCCAGACTGTTTCAGGCACGCTGCAGCCGTTGTCTTCATTGAAAACGATTTGGGATGCCAGAGACCAGCTTGCCAGTATTCAGGACGTTGTGACCCAGCGGAATTACGAGTCCACTGCGGATAACGGGCGCTATATCCTGACCTGGCTGGATGAGAACAATGATGGTGTGGTGGATAGTGGCGAAACGTTGCCATTTTCAGCAAGCAGTTTTACTGGCAAGGAAGGTTATCTGGGCGTGCCTGCTTCGGAAGTAACGACCATCGTCAACTATGTCAGGGGTCAGGAGATGGATGGCACCCGGTCACGAACCATTGATTACAATGGCGATGGAATAAACGAAGTCTGGCGTCTGGGAGATATTGTTCACTCAACGCCTCAGCTGGTGGCTGCCCCCGGATCGCGTTTTGATGCGCTGTACAGTGATAAAACCTATGAAACGTTCCGGTCCCATTATCTGAAGCGTCGTCACGTGCTTTATACCGGTGCCAATGATGGCATGCTGCACGCGTTTAACGGCGGCTTTTGGGATGAAAACCACTACGCCTACAAGACTACAGCCGATAACAGTGAAGCCCGACATCCATTAGGCTCCGAATTGTGGGCGTACACACCGATGAACCTGTTGCCACACCTGAGGTGGTTACAGGAATTGAGTTATCCTCATGTTTATTACATGGATGGTGAACCGTTAATATTTGATGCCAATATTTTTGATGCAGACGACAGTAACTATCCCGGTGGCTGGGGAACTCTGCTGGTGGTTGGAATGCGCCTGGGAGGCGGCAACATTGACACTGAAATCGATGGCAACAGTCGTACTATGCGTTCCGCTTATGTGGTACTCGATGTTACCAACCCGGAGGAGCCACCCAGATTGCTGGCGGAAATCTCACACCCAAAACTCGGGCTGACTACGTCTAAACCAGTATTAGTGAAACGTCGTATTCCTGCCACTGACAGTAATGGTGAGGCTGACTGGGACAAAGAAGTACTGACCAATGAATGGCATCTTGTGTTTGCTTCCGGTCCTTACGGCGAAGGAGAAACAGGCATAAGAGCGGCTCTGGATTCTGGAAAGAGTGACCAGAACCTTCGGGTCTTCGCTTATGACCTGAAGCACAGAGCGTTTGTTTCTGGTCTAAACCCCATGGTTTCGAACTTTCCGTCGAGCTATGCCGGAGACATGACCGCGGTGGACTGGAACAATGACTATCAGGACGATGTGATTTACTTTGGCAGTGTGGAAACCAGTTCATTGGAACCCGGTGGCAGGTTGTTAAGGTTGCAGTTGTCTGAACAGATTGCTCAGTCTCAATTGTCCGTTCTGGCCAATAATGGGCAGCCAGTGACCGCAGCACCCTTGACGGTAAAAGATGATAATGATTACTGGGTGTATGCCGGAACCGGACGGCTATTGACGCACAGTGATAACAGCCTGTCTGCCCAGCAATATTATTATGGTCTCAAAGAGCCACTAAACAGCTCTCGGGCTCTGAGTTACAGTACTGTGGGTTTAAGTGGTCTGATCGACACAACGGATGTCGAAATTTTGTCAAACGGGAAGGTGGTTGAAAAGACAAGCACGGGCTACCGTGTGTTTAAGGTGGATGATACAGTCGTCAACAATTTTGACGGGCTCAGGTCGGTTATGCAGTCCAGCTCTGGCTGGAGTATACGACTTAAGCACGACGGTCAGAACCCTTCCGGTAGAAATGTGTCTACAACCAGTCGTTTATTCTCCATGCTGTTTTTTACTGAATACCAGCCATCGTTGAACAGTTGTCGTGCGGATGGGCGTAGTTACCTGAGGGGTGTTCATTATCAGACCGGTACGGCTACACCGGCTGACGTTATTGATTATGCCGAATACAGCGAAGCAGAGGATATTTATGTGTCATTGAATTCATTGCTTTTGGGGATTGGCTATGCGTCAGCGCCGGTGATTCATCAGGGGCAGGAAGGGCGTAGGTCGGCAGTGACCCAGGGAGCAGGTGGCAGTATTGACCGGCGGGTTCTGAATTACGGTTTCTCATCGTCTGGCCGGATGTCCTGGCGGCAGATTTTCGATATCCCCTGGTTAAGCCGGTAAACAGTTAACCTGAAGCTTGCAGCCAACTTCCAAGACTTCTCATGGGTTCAAGGGAATATTCAGTATCTTGCGCCAGGACTGACGACCAGAATCTCCCAAAGGCAAGCCAAGGTCTGTGGATATGATATTACCTGCACCACCTTGAGTGATAATCTTGATGCCGCCTTCCGGACTCGTCACTATTCTGGGGTTTGTAAACTGACCCGCACCTAATGAGAGTTTTTTCGTTGAAATATCAGTTTGTGAGAAACCTGCCTGCGTAAATACCCGCCTGTTACTTGCAGGGAATGCTGTACCTGTCTGAAAGTGAACACCATTCAAAAGACTGCTATCCAGTAAACTGCACTGGTTTGGTGGGGGGGTGTATTCCACAAAAAATATCTGTCCCTGTGTGCTGGCACTCTGGTTAACGCTTTTATTGTTGGGTAAGGCACCATTGTCACCAAGGCGGTTAATCCAGCCCGAACCATTGCTGACTGCACTAGCCAGAGCATCAAAATTACCTACCGTCAACCCTGGCCTGACCGTAAAGTTTCTGGAGAGATTGCCGTTTGCCAGTACTTCTATGTCTGTAGTGTCTGTCAAATCGGCAAAAGTTGCCGTGGTGCCTGAGAAAGAGGAACCTGATTTTGGCTCCTTGACACCGAAGTAATACTCCTGCTGTGTACTAATCCGGTCACTAAGTACCAGATCCCTTCCTGTTCCGGAGTATACCCAGCGTTGGTTATCAGTGCTGCGAAAAGCGAGGGGAGCTGCTGAAATTGGGCGTTGAGGGTTGGTCAAGGTGCCCAACGTCCACCCTGAAGGGGAAGAGCCACTTAAATCAAGCCTGAGCAATTCCCCGGACAGGTTGCCTGAAGTTCTGACTGAACCAAAGTAAATGGTGTCGTCACGACCGTCCCGTTCCCAGTCAGTCACAGCCATCTTTCCAGCGTAAGCATTTGGAATATTGGTTACCATGGGGTCAAATGGCGCAACAAAATGTTTATTCTTAAGGTCGTAAACGTAAAGATGCAAGTTCTGGTCACTTGTGCCATCATTCAGTGCCCGCCTTGTACCAACAGTTCCTGATCCAATAGGACCTGAGCCAAACACAAGATACCAGTCGTTTTGTGCAGGGGTTTCATAACTTCCGCTATTATCGGGTAGTCGCTGTTTAACAAGTACTGGTGCTGTAAGGGTAAAACCGAGATTTGGGGCGGTGACCTCTGCCATCAGGACTGGTGGCTTTTCGGGGTTGGTAATATCCATCACAATGTAAGACGAGCGCATAGTTCGGTTAGAACTATTCACAGTTACATCGATAGGGCCTCCCCCCATTCCCATCGCGGCCACCATAACCGTACCCCAGCCCTTGGGGTGATCAGGGTCATCTGGGAAGATATTCGCATCGAAAACCAACAGTTCACCATCCATATAGGGTACATGGGGGTAGTTAACTTCTGTTAACCATTGTAAATGGGGTAATAAAGCCATTGGGATATAAGCCCATAGCTCACTGCCAAGCGGGTGAGCGGTGGCACCACTATGGGAAAGGTCAAAACGTTGTGCTGATTCATTCCAGAACCCTCCATTAAAAGCGTGGATCATACCGTCATTAGCACCTACATAGACGACCTCTCGCCTGTTGTTGTAGTACTGTCTGAACTGATCAAAGGTTGTGTCCTGAGTATCATAGGGGGCTCCAAAAGTGTAACTTCCTTTCGGGGTAGCAACTTTTACAGGGCTTGAGTTAATGATGTCACCCAGTCGCCAGACTTCAGTGATTCCACTATTATCAAAATCGACCGAACGGGAGCGGTAGCCAGCCTGTTCTTCTCCCCGTATGAAATTAACCAGGCTGGTTTCTCCCCCTGTTGGGTTGGCAAGATAGCTGGCGTTGCTTCCTGAAAACGTACCGCTGACAAAAGGTTGCAATTCTCCTGAGTCAACGATTGCATCATTGTTGGTATCCAGCCAGGTAAGAATATGGCGACCCGTATTTGAAAGGTTTGAATAATTTCGCTGAGTGACCGGGTTGGTGACACTGGCTAACTGATCACGGGCATTCCATAGTGTATCCAGACCTTCTATTGTAAAGGAGCTACCCAAAGTTGTCAGTGTCTCCCCATCATCCACACTGTCCCAACGTTGAGCCGTTGTAGTGCCCGATGCAGCGTTGAAATTAAGGGTAATAATCCGGTCGGTACTGTAGTCATCAAGAGTCCGGTTGCCGTTTGAGTCTTCTCTCAGGTGTCCCTTTGAATCAATAAACAGGCTGTAAAGCCATCCTACCCAGGAAACAGTCAGGTTGTTGATGGTTTCCTCGGGGCGATAAAGAACCTGCACCAACGATCTGCTTCCGTCTGGCTCTGTTGTGACAGAGGGGGCTGACGATGAAGAGGTGCGATTGGCGAGATTTTCCAGCAGCTCGTTCAATTGCTCGTTGAGTCTACCGGGGTCATCGGAAAAAAAATAGTTATCAGGGATGCCATCAGATGGAGGTGCACCGGTGACATTGTTAAGCGTGTCCCATTCACGACTGTCGTCGTCTGGTATGCCGTCGCCATTACCATCAAAGTTTGGAGTGCCATCTGCATCCAGATCGGTAAAACTGCCGTATTTAGCCGTCAGGACCAGTGGGGAGGGCAGGGATTCCGAAAAGTTGGCAGAGGGCGTAAAATTTTTTGTTACCGTCTGGGGCGTAGCCCATGTACAGTCATTCAAACCGCTGCAATTATCTAGGTTGCCATCAAGAAAAGTTCCCTGCCATATGATAATGGCGGATTCGCTGTCGCCATCATCATAATTGTTATGAGTACCTTGATAGGACGAGTTGTAATCGGCATCCAGTACCTGTCCGTTATGACCATTCACTCCGGTTATCGAATAACCGACACGTATAGAATAGGCGGCTCTTTGCTCTGGGTCGCTGATAGAGACTTCAATGTTGTTAGTGGTGACGTTAACCGTGTAAACTGCTGCAAAGTCAGCATCACCATCCCCTCCCCATGGAAAGTCCTGCCAGAGTATCCGGAAGCTAATGGAAGCAAGTGCACCGTTAGCATCCGTTGAAAAGTCACGGATCTGCAACTTGAGGAAGCTGCATGGAAAAAACTCACTTTCATAGTTATTACCTGTTCCCGGTGTTGCCTGACACACAGGAGTGAGGCTCACGGTTCGGGTTGTCCCCCCGCCAACTGGCACTGCAAATCTGAGATCCGGTATGCTTTTGGCCAGTTCGACGACATAGGTACTGACATTTTGGGTTCCTGACAGACCTGATCGCAGGTCGTTGGTAAAAGCGAAATGGCTGAGACCGGAGACATAGTAACTTCCTTCCATCATGGGGACTTCCGGACAAATGCCCCTGGCCTGACTGAGGCGACTGATGGTTCGGGGCAGACATTGCCTGACACCACTGACCCCGGCAACCTCACCAACAACATAATCACCCGGAAAGTTTAATTCGGGCTCCAGCGTGCCTATTTGATCGGTCAAGGAACTGAGCTGGGTTAATCCTCCGGTGAGGATATCCCCAAGGTCTCCAAAATCATCGTGGTCATAAGAATTTTGCCCAGTCGAGAGCAGGATGATCGAACAGTTGGAGCAGGCGTTTCTCACGTTAAGGGGGTCTTGCCAGGCTGGCTTGGACAGCCCAAGGTCTGTACCCGTTGAGAAATCTGAAGAAGGGTTTGACTGACCGCTGAAATACCGAAGAGCCTCCAGATAAATTTCCGAGATTGGGTTGCCCCAGTCCCGACAGGGTAGTGGTGTCGTACGACAGCTAAAGGACAGACTTTGTAAATCGCCTACCGGGTAACAACCTGCTGGTGCTGTCCCGCCGCAGCTCATGAAATCGGTTGAATAGTCGTATTCTGACATTCTAAAGTCGTTAATATTGGCAACGATGCCATCATTGAGGATGAATTGCCCTGTAGACTGATTGATTTCATCTTGGGCTGAGCCAATGTTTTTCCTGACAATCCCGCCGCTGATATTGGCATCGAAGCTGCCGGTAATCAGTCCGAAATGAACATCTTCCTGTCGCCTTTGTATCAGGCCAACGGGTTTTTTGTTGCCGCCATAGTCTACACAGCCAACATAAGTAGAGGCACTGTGGCAGACCTCTACCCGTGCTTCCAGCGATGCCTGGGCAGTGCCACCGCAACGCAATTTCCCCCTTCCAGCCCACTCATCGACAGTATTGCTCCAACCTGCTTCATTTACGTAAGGGTTGGTGGCTGTGGCGGTGCGAATTCTTACACGCGGTGTGCCTGAAGCCGATGCTGTGGCATTGCACAAAGCAATGGCTGTGCCTGTGAAGGGGGTCAGCTCATTGAGTGAAGGCCACCCGGACTGCGGCTCGTAGACTTTGTTAAAAGCATGCCAGTCGTTGGGAATCTCACCCCGTTCCAGTATGGTCAGGGTCTGGGTGTCAGTAGAGCGCATGCCACCGTATATCAACTTTCGTACCAGATCGATGCGGCTCATCGTACCCCAGTTCAGAAAATTACCGCTCCAGGTAGCACCATTGCAGCTGTGTCCGTTAGTGCCTGTTGCTCTGGCTACAGGTCTGAAACGACTAAGACTGTGCGAATAACACCAGTCTGACTCAAAATAGCCAGCGTAATTGATGGTGTCCTTGTAGGTGATATCCATTAATCCGTCACCATCAAGATCGCTGTAGTCATCATACACTTTTTTGAACAGCTCATGGTCAAAAGACAGAGTCAGCATCACTTGTGGTATCCCGCGGGAGCTACCCTGAATCGGGCCAAAAGCGTAATTTGCCGAGGAAGCCAGAAGTCTTTGATGGTCTGAATAGAGAATGCAGATAAAAAATAAAATCAGTCCCGGTAACTTGTTCATCGGCGTCCCTGTCTGACGATTTTCCAGTGTCATTCAATACGTTATCTTATCGACAAGTATTTTGTCTTGTGCAATCTCTGAATGACTACAAAATAGGGTATCTATACCCATCGCCTTTCAAGATGCTACGTTGTTGTCAGCGTTCGCTCACCCCGATCACCTACTACTCGTAGGCTCACGGGGCTTCGCTCACTTGCCGCCTAGTAGCATCTTGAAATCCAATGGGTATAAGGTTGTTCAATGACGGAATAGAAAAAACAGAACATTACCAGCAATCAGTCGTGGCATTGCCACTGGCGTCAAAGCTTGCTCTTTCTCCGAGATGGTTCAAAGTGAGTGCCTGACAGTTAGTATCCATTGTCTGGGCACTACCTGATGCAGGGACTGCCCTCAGGGTGAATTGTTGTGGGGCTGCAGGTGGGGGGCTTCCCTCAGGGGTTGAGACTGAAATCGTATAAAATCCATTGATCGATGCAGTGCCACCAAGGTCATTGGTATCCATGGAGTAAGCGTAACTGTATGCATAAATACGCTCTTGGGCTGCTGCCGCAGAGGCCAGGGCAGTATGAGCGTCGCTACGACGACCCTCAATAACATATTGTTGGTAGGAAGGTGTCGCTACGGCAAGAAGAATGCCAATGATAGCCACCACAATCATAAGCTCGATAAGGGTAAAACCCTGTAAATTTTTTATCATTGGCAGTTCCTGTTGCTTATCTATCATTCTGCAGCTTTATTCTTACCGCTTAAAAGTACTTTGCAGCATCACATGGGTACTTGTGTTATCGACACGGGATAGAGCAGTTATTCGATAATATTTTGACCAGTCAGCAGGATTGGTCAGGTCAGGCTCCAAACCGGCGAGTATCCGTGGTGTGTAACAGATGAACTCAATGATATAGCGGGAGCTGGTTCCGCTTGGTGTACTTGATGCGTTAATCGTTCGGGTTGCACTTTTCCAAAGGTTGCTGTCCTGCCAGACTTTGGTATTACCACTGCGGCAACCAATAATGCTGTTGGCTCTCGTACCATTGAAACACAGCCCGTTGGAACAGGAACTGTCAAATTGGCTGATGTCATAGCAAGCACTTTGGTTGACGAGACAACGCTCAGCTTCAAGTAAAGCGGCTTCCGCTGCGACTTGTGCAATTTGATTATTGCGGTAACTGGCAGAAACCTTTTGTAACAAACTTGAGGATTGTATGGTAATTAAACCAGCAAATGCCATCAGACCCACAAACGTGATGGAGTAAAGCAGGGCAGAGCCGCATTGTCTGCTTGGCTTGTTATGCATAGCTAGTTCCTTAGTGCAACGGTCATCGTGTATTCCCTTCTCAGGTAACGATCTGCATCTCCAGAGGCATCTGGAGGTGGCGTTATGGTTGCTCCGTCAAAAAAATAATCAATAGGGGCTACATCTATTGGAACAACGGGTGTTTCACTGCGTACAAGAAGGTGAATTTTCACTGAAGTCACTGTGTGCCAGTCAACATGTCTGTATGTTCTGTCTCCTGCACCGATGTATTGGTTAGCCGCGCCATCATCATTGGTATCAAGACCATAATAAATACGCATGTTTTCAATACCATCTACAAGAGGGATGCCGTTTATGTTCTCGACATCTTTTCGGAAAAGCGTAGGCAGGTCATTTTCCATGCGAATATAATAAGCGACAGAGTCAAGAGGAATAACATACCCCGGGTTAAATGAGGTAATTCCTGTAGAACTGGAGCTATCATAGCAGCGAAAATTACCTTTAAGTTGAACCGTGCAGTTCTGGAAATTTGTTCCACTGCCTGCGGAATACTGGATATTGGTTGTACTCACGGAAGACAATGTGATGAGAGACACCTGATAGCAATCCTGCCGGATAAGCCCAACAGGTCGATCAGCGGCAAGTAAGTTGCTGGCGTCACTATTAAGTGTCAATGTATTTGAGCCAGTGTTATCACGAGTGACTTCAAATGCAACATCGGGATTAAGCTTGAAAATGGTCAGGCCTTCCGTTATTGAGGATGTGTCAATTTTGGATTGCGTATCAGATAGTGAAAGGCCTTGAACTTTGTGATTATTGGTTAACCATTCATGGGTAGTCAGGCTACTGCGCAACGCATTTCCGATTTGTGTTTGTTTAATACAGCCTGTATAGCCTGCCATATAAAGGTCACTGACCATTTTATTGATAGCAAATCTTGCAGCTTCCTGCATCAGCCCAAGCTGCCGATTTAGAGTATTACTGCGATTATTTGCCAAGAATATATGAGTAATGGCTGTAATAATGATCAGGCTGATCAACATGGATATCAATAGTTCAATGAGCGTAAGGCCGCTCTGCCCATTTTTGGAAGGGGCTACTGTCTTTGCAAGGGGGGGCGTTACTCTACCAGTCATTACATTAGTCCCCTCAGAATAACCTCTTGTGGGAGACTTTGTCCTTTACTGTCATCAAAGGAAATGGTGATGGTGTATTCTCTAATCCCGGAAGTATCGGTAAAAGCAATGGTTCCATCACCACTGGGCAAGTGTGTGTTGATTAAGAATTTCCATTGGTTAATATCATACTGAGCCAGTTGAGCTGGAGTACAGGAAGACGTTTCACAAGTAGTCGGGTAAACGGCTGGAATATTGCCTGTTGTAATGGAATAGCCGGTTCCAGTTGTTGAGTATGTTCTATTGGCAATAATTCGGTTCATCATATCGTAAGCGAATTGATTAGCCAGAGTGTTTAGTCTGGCTTGGTTATGATATTGGATACTTTGATTCTGTAAGGCCGCTGCGCCGAGCAAACCGGAACCAACAATTAAAGTGGCGATCATAACCTCAATGAGAGTTAAGCCCCTGTTAGCTTTCTTTCTGGGCAAATGTGCTTGATATTTTATCATGGGCAGCTTACCGAATCTGTAGCCCGAACCCTTCCGGAAAGGCTGATATTAATCCCTTTTGCTATGCTGTTGTTATTTATGTCACAGAGTTTGAATTGACCAGTATTGGCAGAAGGTACTGTCCCATCCCTAAGAAATAGAATGGTGTTATTTTTTTCCCAGGAAATTGTAACACTGGACTCCAGATGTCTCATTAATAACATTTCATCATCTGTTGAGCTGCGCGTTGCTGCTCCGGAACTTCTGTCAAAGGCAGGGTCAAGTGTACCGTTATTATTTTTGTCAATAAATACGATCCATCCGGTTGACCAATCATTGTTTGTTGTTGTACAGCTGACAGAGTTGCTTTTAATTGAATTTGAAGCACAAATCACGACTTGTGCTCCATTTTGAATGGCTTCTGCTCTGGCAAAAAATAGACCGGACATGAGGCTTTGTTGAATCGAGTTTAAATTAATGTTGCGAACGATTAAACCAACCTGAGAAAAAGCAGCAGCTAATATAATGCTACCAATAAGGATAGTTATCATCAGTTCTATTAGTGTAAAGCCATTATGAAAGTGCTTCATGGTTGGAGTCGATATTTATAAATAGTTAGAGTTGTAATTTTCTATGACCGCAGTAGGGCAGACTATTCTCGGTCAGGCTCCTAGTATAAGTCTAGAATAGTATGAGTCTAGAAAAAACAGGCAAGATGTTTGAATGAATCAATGTTTTGTTGTTATTTTTAAATGGTTTTTTGTATGAGAAAGTTTTGTTTGTTTTTTGACATTCAACTGTTTTATAAAAGTGGCAGTTTAGATTAAATAAATAAACCTGATTGAAATTCGAGACTTCAGTGGTTGAACCGGGGCTCCGTAATGGCAGAAAATAATCAAGATATCATCCGGCTTTTGATTGTTGATGGACTTGCCGAAGAGGCTGAAGCCATTCTTAATGTATTTCGTGATGCAGGACATTCAACCCGCGCCCACCATGTTGTTTCCATGGAAAGTCTGGATGAAGCGCTGTCAGGCCGACAGAAGTGGGATCTGTTATTAATTTCTGAACTGGATGTACCAGAGGCGCTGACTATCAGTGGCGTTATCGAGAGAATTGAGCAGCAGGGACGAGATGTTCCGGCCGTCGTACTCAGTGATCAGCAGGATGACGAAGAGCGGCTGTCATTAATGAAGCTGGGAGTACGCTGCGTTATTCCTCAGAATGATGATGAACTGCTGTTGCTGACTGCTGAGCGTGAAATTGCCGATCTCAATACCCGTCGGAATTATCGTCGCATGAGTGTGGCTCTGAATGAATCCGAAAAACAACGCAGAAACCTTCTTGATGATCAGGTTGATGCCATCGTTTATGTCGGAGAGGGCGTCATTCGTTACGCTAACCCGGCTTTTAGCGAGTTGATACGGCTGGATGACGAGGATTCTCTGGTTGGTAAAGCGTTTAAGGAACTTGTGATTGCTTCAGACCAGTCGGATGTTGACGAATTTCTTGCCAGCATTGAAGACAGTGGACAGGCTCTGGCAGCGGTTCAATGCACATTGATGTCTGAAGGGGATGAGCTGCCGGTCAGGGCGATGGTGACGCCCACCTCTTTCGACGGGCGTTTTACCCTGAGTTTGCTGGTGCGCCAGCAGACAGAACAGCAGTCATCCATAGCTCATACTGAAGAAGCCAGAGTATCGAAACCGGACAGTGAAACCCGGTTGTTTGACAAGAAGCAATTTCAGGAACATCTGGATGTTGCCATCCAGAGGGTCATCTCCGGCAAAGAAAAATTTGCCATCATCTGTGCCTCATTGGATACCTTAAAATCCATTCATGCCAAAGGTGGTAAAAGGGTCAGCCAGCCGTTGCTGATGGAAGTAGCTAAAAGGTTGGGTCTTAGCCTGATTGAACATAAAGCGTGCAGTTGGGGTGGTGGTCAGTTTATGGCACTGGTCAAAGCGGCTGATGAAGCGACGGTTCAGAGCATAGCTGATCAGGTTCTGGAAGAAGTGTCAGGCACTCCGGTCACCGTCGGCAAAAATGAGTTGCCTGTTAAGCTCAGTCTTGGTTCGATTTTTCTCACAGATGCCAACAGTGATGCCAAAACCCTTCTGGTCAGGGCTCGAAACGCCTGTGCAGAAGCGCATCGTCAGGGCGGCGGCAGACTGTGTTTTTATCAGAAGCGTAAAGTTAATGTTGTCAGTTCTGTTGAAAAGCAACTGGCCGGGATGGTCAGTCAGGCGATGCAGAGTGACAACATGAAGCTATTTTACCAGCCGGTCGTCAGTCTTAAAGGCTCAGAGTTTGGACATTATGAAGTCATGTTGCGCATGATGGATCCTCGTGGTCGTGAGCATGATGCCGCTAACTTTCGTTCCAAGCTTGATAAAAACAGCCTCTGGGGGAAAGTGGATCGCTGGCAGGTGATTCAGGCGGCTAAAGATCTGATGACTTCTAAAGCCGATAAGCTTAAAACCCGTATGTTTGTTCACCTTGGTGGCAATGTCATCAGTGATAAGGGGTTTTTGCCATGGATGGGGGTGGCACTGAAGGCAGCCGGTATCAAACCCGAAGCTCTGGTCGTGGAGTTGAGTGAGCAGAATGTGGTTCGTTTCAGTAAGGAAGTTCCGGACTTTTTCAAGGCGGTTAAGGATATGGGATGTGGCACATCAGTCTGTGAGTTTGGTTGCAGCCTTAAACCGCTGGAGACTGTCAAAGCCCTCAATCTGGATTTTGTAAAGGTGGATGCTTCCTTCACCAAGGATCTGACGGCGGAGAGTAAAGGGGAAGAGCTGAAGGAGATGGTCAGAAAACTCTCGGACAGCGGCAAGCAGGTTATTGTCCCCAGAGTGGGCAGTGCGGTTGAAATGGCTCCTTTGTGGCACAGTGGTGTCGATTTCATTCAGGGAGAATTCCTGCAGGGACCTGCCGACAACATGAATTACAATTTCGAAGAATAGCGTCAATTTCTCAGAATCATGGCAACTTTGCTTTGCCGCTGCGCCGTTTTATGCCCTTGTCAGTAACTTCAGTTTTACAGAACCTTCATCTTCGTCGAAAATACCCGCCTTGGATTAAAGATACAGACGTTAGGCATTTCAATGTCCGCAGCTACGCTCAATATCGTGATGGCACAGATCAACCTGAAGGTTGGTGACATCGACGGCAATACCTCATTGGTGATCAACGCCGCTGAACAGGCACGGGACTTACATCAGGCCGACCTGGTGGTGTTTCCCGAACTGACCCTGTGCGGTTATCCCCCTGAAGACCTGCTTCTTCGTCCCAGCCTGATTCTCCGTACTGAACAGGCTTTAAATCGACTGAATGCTGTAAAAGGCATTGATATTGTGATCGGTGCGCCAGGAATGGGCGCACAGGGTCTGGAAAATCAGGCCGTTGTCCTGAGAGATGGTCAGGTCAAAGCCCGCTATGCCAAACAGCACCTGCCGAACTATCAGGTGTTTGATGAAAAGCGTTATTTTGTTCCCGGGCACCAGATGACGACTTTTGACTGCAAGGGTGTGAAGCTGGCTTTAACGATTTGTGAAGATCTCTGGTTTCATGAGCCAGCGATGCAGGCCCGGGAAGCGGGCGCAGACCTGATTCTGAGTCTCAATGCTTCACCTTTCCATAAAGACAAACAGAGTGTTCGTCGTGAAACCGTTCGTCAGCGCTGTCAGGAAACCGGTCTGCCTGTGCTGTACGTTAATCTGTTCGGCGGGCAGGATGAGCTGGTCTTTGATGGTGGCTCTTTTGCCATGAACGGCAATGGTCGGGTGATGGCCTGTGGTGACTATTTTACCGAAACATTGACGCCGGTTCGTTTTGACACTGAAACCGGGCAGTTTGCAGAGGAACAGGTAACACCTTTACTCGATCTGCACAGTCGTGTTTACCAGGCTCTGGTGACCGGAGTTCGGGATTATGTCAATAAGAATGGATTTAAAGGCGTTGTTCTGGGGCTTTCCGGAGGCATTGACTCGGCTCTGACTCTGGCCATTGCGGTGGATGCCTTGGGTGCTGCCCGTGTGCAGGCGGTTATGATGCCTTACCGTTATACCTCGGAAATGAGTTTGCAGGATGCTAAGGAAGAAGCTGATATTCTGGGCGTTGATTATAAAATTATGCCTATCGAGCCGATGTTCGATGCCTTTATGCAGACTCTGAGCGGAGAATTTGCCGACAGCGGTCGGGACACTACGGAAGAAAATCTTCAGTCCCGTTGCCGTGGCGTGCTGCTCATGGCGATTTCCAATAAAAAAGGCTACATGGTGCTGACAACAGGCAATAAAAGTGAAATGGCTGTAGGCTATGCGACCCTCTATGGCGATATGTGTGGCGGTTATAATGCATTGAAAGACGTTCCAAAAACGCTGGTGTTTGAGTTATCGGAGTACCGTAATTCATTGGGTTATGTCATTCCCCAGCGAGTCATTGATCGTCCGCCTTCTGCCGAACTGGCTCCGGATCAGGTGGATGAAGACAGCCTGCCACCTTACAGTGAGCTGGATCGTATTATTGAAATGTATGTCGAAGAAGACTGTAGCGCAGAAACCATCATTGACGAAGGTTTTGACCGCGATACGGTCTATCGTGTACTCCGCCTGATTGATATTAACGAATTTAAACGTCGTCAGGCAGTGGTGGGCGTTCGTATTACTCCGAGAGGGTTTGGGCGGGATCGCCGTTATCCGATCACAAACGGATGGCGTCCCGGCGTATAGCCTGATCTGTCAGAGGCTGCATGTAATCGCAGTCTCTGGAATCATTTTTCGACATTATGCAAGTAAGGACAGTGGTTTTCTTCTTCCTCTGTCGTATGTTGTTTGTCGCATATTATAACGGGTATGAACTGTCCGTTTGCTCTAGCTTGTCGCAGCTGTTCTAACTGATGTTGGGGTAAGTGCACTTGCTTGCACTTTTCCCCCCTATAGCAGCAGCCTTTAACATGATCCAGGCAGATAACACAAACATTGAATTTATCTCTTGGAATATGAGTTCGTTTGCATACCTTTCTCGTACATAATTTCGGGTTTTTTGCAAACTCTCCACAATACATGCCTTTCTCAGTTTTTCCTTCAGGGTTAAATTTTAATTGAACTGAATGGGAAAAATTAGGATATGGCTGAGTATTCAGGGAAGCGGCAGCGTGATGTATACCAGCAAACATTGCAGGGGAAGCTACAGGCACAGGAGTGAAACCCGTAGCTCCAGATCCAGTTACAGGCAATTGAGGCATCATGTGCTGCATAGCTTGCTGCTGAAAAACCATGAAGGGCTGAAAAGCTTGCCCACCTGATCCACCGGGGAATACTCTGGTACCAGACAACCCAGGATAAGGTTGCGCATAAAACCCATAAGGAAATACATAAGGAAATACATAAGGAAATACATAGGCATTACAGACAAACTCGGTACCGTCCATCAGTGAAACCGATGTTGCCTTATGCTGAGCAGCTAAGATCATGTCTTTTTCGCAGTCAGGTATCCATCCTATTACAAGCTGGCCATTGAGCTTAATATTAACGAGCTGCCACGAAAATGTCTGGAAAGAGAGGGTTGATAGAAATAATAAAATCATTATTTTAAACATGTTTGGTTGACCGATTGGTTTTTGAAGGAAGAAATATAGACAAGATGTTTATTTTAATAAATAACCAGCCAATCTGATTTTCGAAGTGTTTCCATAGGCTGGCGGAAGGTTTTGTTTTTCCTTCAGGCTGGTTCGGCCAGATGCAGATACAGTTGATGCAACTTATCAAGCTGCTGGTAGAGCTGTTCCAGTGACTGACTGTTATCAACCAGGTCATCAGCCCTGCTCTTACGTTCCTCTCTTGTTGCCTGTTTGGCGATAATACTTCGGGTCTGTGCCTCAGTCATGCTGTCCCGGTTTATGGTACGGGCAATCTGTATGTCTTCAGGCGCATCCACGACCAGAATGCGGTTTGTCAGAAGGTGCTGATCGGTTTCTATCATCAGGGGCGAAACCAGTATGGTGTAAGGAGACTCGGAAGCCTTGAGTTCGGAAATGATCTGTTCACGAATCAAAGGATGTAGTAATTGCTCAAGCCAGACCTTTTCATCATCATTGGCAAAGATAATCTCCCGCAGCTTGCGACGATTCAGGCTACCGTCT
The DNA here is from genome assembly GCF_001583435.1 of Endozoicomonas montiporae CL-33. NCBI lineage: Bacteria > Pseudomonadati > Pseudomonadota > Gammaproteobacteria > Oceanospirillales > Endozoicomonadaceae > Endozoicomonas > Endozoicomonas montiporae. The sequence continues at coordinate 1,740,273 of NZ_CP013251.1, forward strand.
TCCGGGTGGAGAATTCCATCATAACGTTGTGCGATTGCTTCCAGAGCCGGTTGCCCGGGCTCGACCACAACTCTGGCAGCCTGATCGGCGTCAACAACAACGATACCCAGAGACGCAAAATAGTCAGTTACTGACGTTTTTCCACTACCGATTCCACCGGTAACACCGATCACCAGACTCATTATATTCCCATTATCTGAAGGTAAGATTCGGTCAGTGTATTACCCCAAAGCAACGCAACAAAGCCTGCCGCAGCCAGATAAGGCCCAAATGGAATCGGTTGTTCTCGCTGGTGCTGTTTGAAAATCATCAGCCCCAAGCCAACCAGTGTTCCGACCAGAGAAGACAACAGTATAATCAGGGGGAGCATCTGCCAGCCCAGCCAGGCACCCAGTGCCGCCAGCAGTTTAAAGTCGCCATATCCCATACCTTCCTTGCCAGTGGCCAGCTTAAAGCTCCAGTACACCAGCCATAACGACAGATAACCCGCTACTGCGCCGAATACAGCATCGGCCAGCGGTGCAAACACATGTTGAGTATTGGCCAGCAAACCCAGCCAGAGTAGTGGCAGGGTCATGCTGTCAGGGAGCAGCTGGGTGTCCAGATCGATCATGGTCAGTGCCAGCAGGGTCCATGCCAGCAGGCAGACCAGCACCGTGGTGACGGACGCACCAAAAGTTATACCGGCCATGACGGCAAGCACAGCACTGAAGAGTTCAATCAGTGGATAACGAATGGAAATAGTCGTTTTGCAGTGTGAGCATTTACCTTTAAGCAGCAGGTAACTCAGAACCGGAATATTTTCCCATGGACGAATGTTGTGGCCACACTCCATGCAATTGGAACCGGGTGTGATCAGGTTATAGGTGATCGGGTTTTCCGGTACCTTATCCGGGTGCAGGGCTTCCAGGCATTCCAGTTTCCACTGCCGTTCCATCATGATAGGCAGGCGCAGGATGACTACATTGAGGAAACTGCCCACAATCAGTCCCAGCAGGGCTAAGGCGAAAAATAGATAAGTGGGTGAAGCTTGCAGAAGTTCAAGAAGTAGCATCAGAAGGGAAGTCCCTTTTTACTCCGGCAAATAGCCGGACAGGCAAGTGATTTGGTATTTGTTTGATCAGCAGTGTAATCGAAGCACTGGTTGAATGGAAGATAACGACCAGCTTCATAAAGCATAGAATTCAGGCGTTATATTATAGTCATAGGCTTATCTGCAAATGGATCAGACCTTTTGTCCGGTTAGCCACTCAGTGGCCGCTTCCAGCGGGTTGGCAGCCATTTCCCATTTCACCTTTTCACCGGACTGTTTAATGACGCCCCAGTGCCCGGGTTGGAAGAATGAGCGACAGATAACCAGTTTTTCATCCGCTGCCAGATGCTTCGCAGCCACGGCATCCTGGCAGGCAATGTAGAGCTGGCTGGTGAGGTCATAGTCGATAATCTGCTTTTCCTGCCAGCCTTCCGGGGCTTCTGGTAGCCCGTCCTGAAACAGCACGGCAATGTGCTCATCAATCATGTAGTAATGCATCGCTCTGGAAGAGAACCCATGACCGGATACGCCAAAGACGACCATGGACGGGCACTGACCGGTCAGCAACTGATTCAGATAAAATTGAAAATGATAAGGGTCAGGCAACGATGGTTCTGTTGTGAACAGCGCTGAATATCGGGTCTGTTGCAGTTTACTGGTAAATTTATGGTGTACAGGAGGGCAGGGTAGCCCTTCGCTGGTCAGTAAAGCTACGGCTGATTGATAACAGTTGCGTGCAGGATCGTGCTCAAACATGATTATAAACCTTTCGTTTGTCCCTGAACGGATAATAGGTAGCTGTCGGGCGCATAGCGACGCTGGAATTGTGCGGGGTTTAGAAGATGAAGCTGTTTTGCAGGGAGACCCTGTGGATGCTGGTGTTGCCGGATCAGATTTTTTTGTACCGGGCGGGAGAAAACCGCCCGATTGAAGGCCTTGCCAATTTTATTAAATGCCTTCTTAACGGTTGGGTTGAGGTGAAAGTTAACCCCCGTATTGGCATTTGACTGTATTCCTCCTGGTTCAGGCATGTTTTTCCCTAAACTAAACCATTCCTGTATTAACGATAGGAAAAAACCGGAAGGTATCAGTCAGAGACAAGAATGCTTTCAATAACGGCTATGTCTTCTTCAGTCAATGGCACACTATCGCAGCCAAGGTCTTCAAGCATATGCTCCGTGCTGGAAGTACCGGTCAAAGGCACTATCTGCATTTTCCGCGCGCACTGGAAGATAATCTGTGCCGGTGTCAGTCCGGTTCTGGCAACGATGGTCTGAAAAGCAGGCTGCTGACCAACGGCAGGATTTGCAGTCAGAAGGGAGAAGCCCTGATAGCCAATGCCATGGCGCTGGCAGACTTGTCTGACATCCTGATCCCAGCCAGTGACAGCAAAACAGCGGTTCTGAATCCAGCCCGGTTTAATGGCGGAGTGATGGTTAAGGTCTTCGAGTTGGCGGGCAGAAAAATTACTGACGCCAATCGCCTTTACTTTACCGGAATGATAAATCGCTTCCATGGCTGACCAGGCTTCAACATCTTCCTGACAAAGTCTGTCTCTGAACATCGGGCCATGAAGCAGCAGGGCGTCGAGGTAGTCGGTTCCGAGATGCTTCAGTGTACTGGCAAATGACTGCTCTACCTGTTCCCTTACAGTGGCATCCGGATCATAGGGCAGTCGATCGTCCTGACCGGGGCGGAATGTGAATTTGCTTTGCAGAAACAGTTCGTTTCGATCAATAGCCGCCTCGTGCAGGGCTTCGCCAACCGCGGCTTCATAATAATGTTTTCGCTGGTTGGCTGTATCAATGGCTCTGAAACCACATTGCAAGGCTTTAAGCACCAGCTCTCTGGTGGCCTGCTCTTTCCAGGCAGTGCCGTAAATCCACCGGGGAACGTTATTCATAGAATTACCTGATTCAGATGGCAGAAAGGCTTTGAAATTCATCAACGACAAAATGGTCGGTCATACCGCTGACATAATCGATCAATAACCGTGAACGGTAATACCATTCCAGATCCTGCTGATCATGGATACTCAGGTCACGGTTTGTCAGTCCCTCGACTGCACGGGTATAGGCCACTTTGTGTTTTCTGGAAAGGCGGTGGTACAAACGCTGTTCGATAAAGTGCTGATGGTCATCCCGGACAACAATGCGTTGAAACTCATCCGGCGGTAGCGTTAGCAGAGGCTTGAACGTATCCAGTAATCCAATCAATGCTGAGTAGCCCCTCAGTTCAGGCGTTTCCTTTTCCATACTGGTAAAGACATGCCGTACTGCTACCGTCTTCAGTGTTTCCAGAGCCATATGCTGATTTGAACCACCTTCAATCAATGGTTCGTCAAGGCTGCCATCAAACACCTCGTTGTGCCTGCTGATATAACGGTTAGCCGCATAATCCACCAGATCGCGAACCAGTCGGGTTCTCATGCGAACAATAAACTCATGCTCGTTGGTGCCTGAGCGCTGGGCAGCGGATTCCATGATGTCGGGTAGGTAAGCGTTGTCTTTTGTGAATTCATTCCAGATCTGGTTAAGCCAGAACTGCAGCTCTTTTAATGACAGAATGCCTTTGTCCAGGGCATCTTCAAGGTCGGCAATGCAGTAAGCAATGTCGTCGGCGGCTTCCATGATATAGACCAGAGGAAAGCGACATCCATCGTCTATATGCAGATGTTGCTGCATCTGTTGAATCAGTGTGGTTTCCGAATAGTAAAATCCGGGTTTCTTCTTCCGGTAGGTAAATGCTTCGCCCTGTTCCGGTGCAGGCTCACAGGGTGGCCGGGTGTACTTAATCAGAGCAGCCATTTGTGAATAGGTCAGGTTTAAATCCTGCAAATGGTGAATAATACGCAGCCCCTGGGCGTTGCCTTCAAATACACACAGATCCGGTAATAGCGTGGTTTTAAACAGAGATTCCGGGTTTGACGTTCTTTGCAGCGATTGATCATGGCTTTGCTCGGCATGATCTTCCATCCAGCGGCTGATGGCCGCTTCGCCAAAATGCCCAAAGGGCGGGTTGCCTACATCGTGCAACAGGCAGGCCATTTCCACCAGATTGGTAAAAGCCAGCTCCTGACCTTCAAGCCCCAGAGATTTTAATTCTCCGCTTTGTCGCCAGCGATCGAGAATCGTCAGTGCCAGAAAACGACCGGTCTGTTGAACTTCAAGCGAATGAGTCAAACGGCTGCGAACGGCAGCATTGGACTCCAGTGGATAAACCTGAGTTTTCTGCTGTAATCGACGAATGGCTGCAGACTGAATAATCCTGCCACGGTTGCTTTCCGTTTCAGTCACCAGATCTCGTTGAGTATCGGCAGAACTGAGGCGTGGCCGCTGACAGGTGAGTTTACGAAGGTAGTTCATGCTGGTTAATTCGGCAGCGAGGCTGATCTGTTAACAAGGTTGGTTAACAGAGCCTAGATCAATATGAGATCATGGCCGCTCAAACAAAAGATACGGACTGTATGCGACTTATTATTGCTGAAAAGCCCAGTCTTGGGCGGGCGATTGCTGATGTGTTGCCTAAACCCCACAAAAAACATGAGGGGTACATTGAAACTGCGCAGGGTGATTACGTGACCTGGTGCGTCGGGCATTTGCTGGAACAGGCCGAACCGGATCAGTATGACCCTGCCTTTAAACAGTGGAAACTGGAACACCTGCCTATAGTGCCAGACCAGTGGCAGCTGAAGCCCCGCAAAGGTGTCAGCAAACAGCTGGCAGTGATTCGCAAGTTGCTGAAAACCGCTGATACCATTGTTCATGCCGGAGACCCTGACCGTGAAGGTCAGTTGCTGGTGGATGAAGTGTTGGATTACCTGAAGCTTTCCGCTGCCCGCAAAAAGCAGGTCCGTCGTCTGCTGATTAACGATCTGAATGGGGCTGCGGTCAGAAAGGCGTTGCAGAGATTACAGGACAACAGTTCTTTTGTGCCGCTTTCGGTATCGGCTCTGGCACGTTCCCGGGCTGACTGGCTTTACGGGATTAACCTGACCCGTGCTTACACCGTGCTGGGTAGAAAATCGGGACATAATGGTTTGTTGTCGGTTGGACGGGTGCAAACGCCGGTGCTGGGGCTGGTGGTTCAGCGCGATGAAGAACGGGATAACTTTGTACCCAAGCCGTTTTATGATGTGTTTGCCCGGCTGGAGGCAAACGACAGCACACGCTTTCTCGCCAAGTGGCAACCCAGTGAAGCTTGTCAGCCCTGGATGGATGAAGAAGGTCGTGTACTGGATCGACGACTGGCCGAGAATGTGGCCGGACGTATAAAAGGCAAACCCGGAGAAGTCAGCAAGGCTCGGAACAAAAAAGGCAAAGAGTCTCCACCCTTACCGTATTCCTTGTCATCGTTGCAGATCGATGCCGCTAAACAGTTGAAAATGAATGCCAAGGAAACACTGGATGTGTGTCAGAAGCTGTATGAAAAAAAGCTGGTGACCTACCCTCGTTCCGACTGTCGTTATCTACCGGTTGAACACTGGCAGGAGTCGCCGGAAGTGCTGGCTGCCATTCGCAGTAACGATGAATCACTGGCCAAGGCGGTGGATGAGGCGTTGCCTGACCGGAAAAGCAAGGCATGGAATGACAAAAAAGTGGGCGCGCATCACGCCATTATCCCAACTGCCCGAAGGACCGATCTTTTTAAACTGGATGCCCGGCAGCGGCAGCTTTACAGTCTGATTGCCCGTCAATACGTTGCGCAGTTTTATGATGACCATCATTTTACTTCCCGCAGGCTGGAGGTGCTGATTGAAGGCGGATTGTTTGTAGCTAAAAGCCGACAATCCATTCAGGAAGGCTGGAAAGTGCTTTTTGCCAGAAAGGGCAAGCCGCAAAGCTCAGAACCGTCTGGAGATGAAAAAGAGGCGTCCAATGCCTTTTTGCCCGATCTTAATCAGGGCGATTCAGTGCAATGCATTGATTCAGACATCAAAGACAAAATCACCCAGCCACCCAAAGCCTTTACGGATGCTACTTTATTGTCGGCGATGACGGGCATTGCACGTTTTGTCAAAGACCCTGACATTCGTAAAATTCTGAAAGAGACTGATGGTCTGGGAACCGAGGCTACACGCGCAGGCATCATTGAGCTGTTATTCACTCGTCAGTTTCTCACCCGTCAGGGCAAGGAAATTCATGCAACAGTGACCGGCAAGGCATTAATCAGGGCATTGCCTGATGCTGTGGGGCAACCGGATATGACCGCGCAGTGGGAGGCGGCACTGAACGATATTGTTGAACGGAAAGGCTCTTATGCCGGGTTTATGGGGAATTTGGATGGGCAGCTCCGCTATTTGCTGCAACAGGCGGTCAATGGAGGCGCTGATTTCAGTCAATTGCCACAGAGTGATCAAAATACCAGAGGTAAACCCTTTCGTCGTAAAAACGTTACACGTCGTAAAAGTGACAGGCGAAAACAGACTGACTGATAGTCATTAATCAATACCAGGAGGCTGTCCGAGAATAGTCTGCCCTACCGGCAACTGCTCCTGCGTTGCTCTAGCTCCGGCATCCATGCCGTCGTGTGGTCGTAGTAAATTGAGGACAAAAATCCGCTTTTGTTCGTCAAATAGCTCGCTATTCTCCTCTCAAAACCGGATTTTTGTCCTCAATTTTCTTCGATCCTCGCTACGGGCGCTATTCTCGGTCAGCCTCCTGATTGAGGCTTGTAGTGGAACTATTTTCTGATCTTTTGTTCAAAAATGAAACTACAGAGTGTTTGTAAGCAGAACATTTGCACAATGGTATAGCACTGATAACACAGTGCTATCTGATGGTTTGATTTAGGGAAGAAATAAAAAATGACGTACCGGATCAGAAACTATTTTATCTTTTCAATTCTGGTGGCTACGCTGTCCACATGGGCTGGACTGGCTTTTCCAGCGGAATCAAAATACAGCCTGACCCATTTCCTCAAGGCGACGGACCCCGTTAAATTACCAGCTTCAGAGGCATGGAAAGAAAAAGCTGAAACCATCGCGGACAATATTCATAGCGCCAACTGGGATGCCCCTTTGTTGCGAAGTCCGGAGGGTTTTGAAGCACTTCGCTACGCCTATGAACACAAATGGGTTGATATAAACGAATTTCTGGATACCCAGGATTGGCTGCAGATTCAGGCAGATTTTGCTGCCCCCGAGACAACCGCGTTTCAAACGCTGGTTGATAAGGGTCTTCTCCCTGTCAGGGTACCAGCGGTCAGTGTAAAGCGTATTTTTTACACAGATGTTGCTGTTGGGAAGCGGCCCAACATTTTAAAATCAAGAGACACTCCTGGCGCAGAGCAATTTGGCTGGTTGACCGAAGTCGTGATTGATAATGGTATTTTTTGGGATTTTGAGGCCGTCAAACTCCGGAGCCAGATGGATGATCAGTTGGGCGATCCCGAAAAAAGCAGGACTCAAATTCAAAGGAAAGTTCGTCAGGCGTTTATCTTTTGGTATCGCAGCTTGCATAATGCCTCACCAGAGTTGAGCCATCTGTCTCCAAATGGTCAGGGAGGAATGCAGATTTTGCTGACAAGTGTTCCTTTTCAGCTTGAGCACATTAGGAGAACCCATTGGTATGCTCTGGATTTCGCGCCCCTTTATGGTCAGCTTGACTGGAATGACCTGATCGCTATGCGGGTGGAGGATGTCAATCCGGGAACCATTTACCACCCGGATGTCGCTACTAACTTCTTTTACCCTCACCATTATTATGGTGGTGCTTCGGTTTTTCTCCGTCATGATCTTTATCATCATAAAGCCCTCAGCCGTTTATCTAATAATGACAGGCGGTTTCTGGCATGGCTGCATCAGCAGGAAGAGGGGATTTTGAAAAGAATGGACCAGGCTATGGTTGCTTTTGATGGGGAAGCCAGAGAGGCAGAATATAACGAAACCGATATGCCTTTAGCAACAAAGATGGCTGATATTTGTCATGTTGATCAGGAGAAGCTCCTCTCTGGTTTTGATTATCGTCGTTATCCTTTAACCGACTACTGGGCAGAGCCGGGAAAACATAGAACCCTCTTCCCCGGGGAGTTTGCTGACATGTTTCACTTCTCTACTTTTAATACAAAGTTCTCAGAATTTATGTCTGCATATGATAAGCGATGGAGTGATGGCTTCGTTAACTGGAAGAAAACGTTACGCATAATCCTGAAGAACCAATGCGAGGACGCCGGTTATTTCTTCAAATCAAGCTTCAATCTGTATCACGCCCTGCTTGAGGAAATGCTAACAAAAAACAGGGATTATATTTACTCTGAGTTTGGAATTTCAGTGGATGAGATGCTCCCGTAAAACGAATGATAAGGCACTGGGATTGCGTCATAATCACCAGGGCGATTTCACACCAGCCACACTTTCAGAATCTGGCAATCTGCAACCTGATTTGCAGGATGACTTAAGTAACCTTTTTTGATAGGGATTGCCCAGTGACCAGAAATGGCTGACTCATGCACAAATTTAGAACGCGGAATAGGTATGAAAGCAATCTGAACAGACGTTATATGAATTTGTAATCAATTTAGCCAAATGAGATCAGCCTGATTAGGGATCGTTCTCATCTGATCGATCAATCAATTTATTAAAAATTATCTGATGATCAATATCGAGCTACAGTATATATTTTGGATTTCTCATGGCTCGTACAGTACTTAGCGAAAAACATGGGATCGCATAAAAGACATGCTGCCCGGCAAAGCTTCTGATTCTGGAACAACCGCTAAATGCAATCGACTGTTTGTTGAGGCCATTCTCTGGATAGCACGTACCGGAGCCCCCTGGCGGGATTTGCCGCCAGAGTTTGGTGACTGGCACAATGTATACAATCGCTTTAGTCGCTGGTGCTCGAAAGGTACATGGGGTGAAATCTTCGGAATACTCAGTGAAGAGTGCGATATGGAGTATCTCATGGTTGATGGCTCAGTGATTCGTGTACATCAGCATGGAGCACCTAAAAAACAGCTCAAACTGCTGAAGCTACTGGCAAATCAAGAGGCGGATTAACCACCAAAATACATGCTGCTACTGACGCCTTGGGGAACCCTGTTCGCTTCATTCTCACAGCAGGGCAAGCATCAGAGTATGGTCAGGCAAATGCTTTGATAGAGGGTATGACACCTGACTTTGTTCTTGCTGACAAAGGATATGATTCTAATGAATTTATTCTTTTGATCAGGTCGTCTGGTGCTGAGCCAGTTATCCCTCCGAGAGGCAATCGACTTGACCAGAGGGCTTACGACAAGGTGATTTATAAAGAACGGAACCTCGTTGAGCGGCTGTTTCAAAAGTTAAAGAATTTTCGTCGAGTAGCTACTCGATATGAGCGATTGGCACGTAATTATATGGGGATACTTCAAATAGCAGCCATCACGATTTGGTTATCTTAAACCGACCAACAAGCAAGCTGGTCGGTTAGTTGAGAACGCTCCCTAGGCATCCAATTCAATAAAACTTTAATCTGTACTATGGTACATTACATCTGCATTTTTATAAGGTTGATTGAATGAAAAACGCTGCTTTCGCTTTTGCCATTGGTCTGGGTTGTTTCTCAACACTGGCCAGTGCCGGGGATAGTTATTCTTACACCTGTGTTCACGGTCGTGACACCCGGGTGATTGATGTGATTTACCTGCAAAGGGAATCACCTGTTCCCTGTGAAGTCCGTTATACCAAAAAGGGCAGAGTCAAGGGTGAAGAAACGCTATGGAATGCCAATTACACCATTGGTTTTTGTGAAGAAAAAGCCGAGAAATTTATGCAGCAGCAAGAAGAGTGGGGGTGGTCTTGTAAGAAAGACGAGCCGGTACAACCTGCTCAATTACCCGAAGATTCAGAAATGCCCAAGCCGGTGCAGTTACCGGAAATGTGATGGTTGAGGCTCTTAAACTAACGCTTATATAAAAACTCAACCACACGAAATCCTGTTTTCTGACAGGGCCGAAGCCATCAGTTAAAACTGGTGGTTTTTTGTGTGTCGCTAGTTCTATCTCGTCCTCTTAATCGTGTGTGAATTACGAGGTTTTAGGATGCGTTTTAAGCGTTGGTTGAGTCGTTGTTTATTTACGCCTTTCCTGATACTACCAGTATCGCTAAGCGTGGCTGATGGTAGTACTCTGAAATATTTGGCGTATTTTGATGGTAAAGGCGTTCCTTATGAAGTGACGACACTGCAGGAGCAGAGTCAAGCTGACACTTCAGAAAATAAAGTTATCGAAGCTGGTGATCAGCCACATACATTAACGAATAATGAAGATGGAATTCCAACGCTTCGAAATGACATGGCTGGCGATACGGAGTCTGAAACGAAAGTAAATCAGACATCAGCCCCGGGGTTCAGTGACTTACAACTCTATACGCAACATCATGGTCTGACTATAAGTGCATGGGCGCATGACTTCAGAGAGGCCATTCAGGGAGTAACGATAGAGTATGTTATCGAAGTTTTGGGTGAGGCCAGATCTAGGGGGGCGTTCTCAATTAGCTCAAGTATGCATGTTTGAGGTATAGTTTGCGGCTTTTTTGGTTCACTATGCCTCGTACAGTTCTCCGCAATGATCAATGGAATCGAATCAAAGACCTCCTGCCAGGAAAATCATCAGACTGTGGAGTAACAGCCAAGGATAATCGCAAGTTTCTCGAAGCTGTTCTGTGGATTGCCAGAACTGGAGCACCATGGAGAGACCTACCAAATTCTTTCGGAAATTGGCACAGAGTTTATGTTCGCTATAACCGTTGGTGCCACAAGGGAACGTGGCGCGACATCTTTGAAGAGCTTTCCAAGGATAAGGATCTTGAGTATCTGATGGTAGACGGCAGTATTGCTCGAGTTCATCAGCATGGAGCACCAAAAAAACAGCTCAAGATGATGAGGCCGTTGGCAATGTTACCTCCGCCAATAAATGACCCCAAATCACCGGTTTGAAATGACCTCTCGATTTACCACTTCATGGCCGAATCCCATAGTGTTATCAGCACTCAGGAAAAGGAGCCATGATCAACCGAGAGGACTACCTTATGATAAAGCAAGCCAGAGACAAAGGCTGCTATCTTGAGGACATTGCCTGCCAGAGAGGTTGCTCTGTCAGTACCGTCAAGAGAGCCCTGCAAAGGCAAGGGCCACCACCCAGACGCAAATCCGGTGTTCGCCAGAGTAAGCTTGATGATTTCAAATCCGTCATTGACGCGTTACTGGCTGAGAATGTCTGGAATGCCGAGGTCATATTTGCCGAAATCAAAGGGCAGGGATATGCCGGTGGCATCACCATTTTACGGGACTATATCCACCCTAAACGCACCCTGCGTGAAAGCAAGGCGACCACCCGTTATGAAACGGCTCCCGGTCACCAGTTGCAGCACGACTGGGGAGAACTGCAGATCGAAGTTGGAGGTGAGCTTCGCAAAGTTTATGTCTCCGTTAATGTTCTGGGCTACTCACGCCGCTTCTATGCCTTTGCTGCTTACAGCAATGATGCGGAACACACTTATGAAAGCCTGATCCGGGCGTTCGAGTGGTTCGGGGGTTCAAGTGCGCAGGTACTGGTTGATAACCAGAAGGCTGCAGTTCTGGAGCATCCTGGTAACGGACAGGTGAAGTTTAATGAAGGTTTTCTGTTGTTGTCTCGACACTACGAGTTTCAGCCTAAAGCCTGCAAACCCTACAGAGCACAGACCAAGGGAAAAACCGAGCGTATGGTGCGCTACGTAAAAGAAAACTTCTTCCAGCGCTATCGCAGCTTTGAAAGCCTTGAGCACTTGAACCAGCAACTGGGAGACTGGCTGACCAACGTAGCAGATGAACGCCATCATGACACTCTGAAAGAAAAAGTGGCTGACCGCTTTGCTAAAGAACAGCCGCACCTTCAAAAGCTACCGGATATTCGTTATGACACCAGCTACCGGGAAACACGACGTGTGCCGGTTGATGGTTACATTAATTTTAAGACGAATCGCTACAGTGTTCCCAGTACTTTGGTTGGTCAGCAAGTCAGTATCCGCATGGGACTTGACCGGCAGCTACGGGTTTATGGCCCGGACGATACCCTCGTTGCCAGCCATCTGCTGGTTGACGCAAAGAACCGCTGGGTACTCGACGCCACCCACCACCGTGCCCTGTATGACGAGATCAAGGTTGAAACCCGTGACCTCAGCCATTATGAGGAGGTGGTGTGATGGAACAGTTAACGACACTGGTCAATCGCCTTAAGCTTGACCACCTGGCTGACAACCTTGATACCCTGTGTGAGCAAGCCAGCAAGAAAGACCTGAATTACCGGGAGTTCCTGGTAGAAGTGCTTTCTACTGAGTGGGCTGGCCGTCACCAGAAAGGGCTTGAGAGTCGTCTAAAGCAAGCCCGGTTACCATGGCTAAAAACATTAGAGCAGTTTGACTACAGCTTTCAGCCGACCGTTGACCGAAAAGTGGTTCGGGAACTCTCCGGTCTTGGTTTTGTTGATCGTGCTGAAAATGTCGTATTACTCGGACCGCCAGGTGTTGGTAAAACACATCTGGCAATAGCTCTGGCTGTTAAGGCAGCAGAAGCCGGACATCGGGTTATGTTCATGAGCCTCGACAAGCTGATGACTACGCTGAAAAAAGCGTTGCAGGAGAACCGGCTTGAAAGACAGATGCAGCAACTGATGTACCCAAAGCTGCTGGTACTGGATGAAATTGGCTACCTTCCTATGGATCAGGATGAAGCCAGCCTTTTCTTCCGACTCGTGACTCGCCGTTACGAAAAGGCAAGTATCATCCTGACCTCGAATAAGAGCTTTGTCGACTGGGGCGAGATCTTTGGCGATCAAGCCATAGCCACTGCGATCTTGGATCGGCTACTGCATCATGCGACAACTCTCAATATCAAAGGTGAGAGTTACCGCCTGAAAGAGAAGCGCAAAGCTGGATTACTGAAAGGCACTTCTGCCAAGAAATAAACCTGAAAACACAGTGAACTTAACCGTTGAAAGCGGGTCAAAAGTATTGCTGAAAACGGGTCATCTCAAACCGGTGGAAGAAGGTCATATTAAAGCGGAGTTAACAGCAAATCAAGAGGTGGTCTGACGACTAAAATCCATGCTGCTGTAGATGCTCTGGGAAATCCGGTTCGCTTAATACTGACAGCAGGTCAAGCATCAGAATATGGTCAGGCAAATGCATTAATAGAGGCTTTTTCTGCAGATTATGTTCTTGCAGATAAAGGCTATGACTCAGATGCATTCATTCTGGCTATCGGCTGTATAGGGGCTGAACCGGTTATCCCGCCGAGAAAAGGAAGACTGCAACCAAGGCTCTATGACAGAGAGCTTTACAAGGAGCGCAATCTTGTAGAAAGGTTATTTCAAAAGCTGAAGCACTTCCGGAGAATCGCAACCCGATACGAACGGTTGGGTCGAAATTACTTGGGAATGCTTCAGTTGACAGCTTCTTTGGTCTGGTTGGCGTAATTGAGAACGCTCCCTAGTCTTACCGGATGTGATGGAAGTCAATCTCTTCTTCTTTTAGCCCGGCTTCAGGGTTATTGAATACAGTGGTATCGAGTGCGCCTTCACTCTTGGCGACGATACAGGTCACCGCACTGTCACCGGTCACGTTGACGGCACTTCGAATCATATCCAGTAGCCGGTCTACTCCCATAATCAGAGCGATGCCTTCTACCGGCAGCCCGACCTGTTGCAACACCATGGCGAGCATCACCAATCCGACGCCTGGCACGCCCGCTGTACCAATGGAGGCGAGCGTTGCCGTCATAATCACCGTCAAATAGTCGGACAATCCCAGATCAATACTGAATGCCTGTGCAATGAAGACCGTTGCCACGCCCTGCATAATGGCAGTGCCATCCATATTAATGGTGCTACCCAGCGGGACGGTAAACGACGCTACCCGGTTAGCGACACCCATCCGGTGCGTAACGGTTTCCATGGTGACAGGAATCGTGGCATTACTGGAGGCGGTGCTGAAGGCAAACATAATCGCGTCTTCCATTTTCTTCAGGAAAACAATGGGATTGAGCCGTGTAAATACATTGAATAGCAGGCAATACGTTACCACCACATGCAGTAACAAAACCCCGATCAGAACCATGACATATTTCAGCAGACTGAATATTGCCCCTACCTCTATGGTCGTAAACAGTCTTGCCATCAGGCAAAACACGCCATAGGGGGCAAGGTTCATCATCAGCGCCACCAGCTTCATCATGACTTCGTTCATGGATTCAAAGATCCGGGCAATCCGTTCACCGGGTTCGCCCGCAGCGGCAATGGAGATCCCGAACAGTACCGAGAAAACGATAATCTGTAGCGTATTGCCGGATGCCAGTGCTTCTATGGGGTTACTGGGAAATAGACGGATGATGACTTCCCCAAGGGACGGCGCCTCACCCGGTGCAAAGCTGCTCGTGGCTTCAAGATTGGCTCCCTCTCCCGGTTCAAACAGCAGAGCAGCAAGAATGGCCAGAGTGATGGCCACTGCCGTTGTCAGCATATACAAAGCCAGTGTCTTACAGCCCAGACGCCCCAGTGTCGAAGCGTCAGACAACGAGCAGGTACCACAGATAATCGAGGTAAAAATCAGTGGCACCACCAGCATTTTCAGCGAGGTAATAAAAATCTGCCCTGCAACATAGAAAAAACCATCGGTGATGTAGTTGGCTACAAAGGCATTACCCTCAAACAACATTCGTACAAGAATGCCCACAAAGAGCCCAGAGATCATCCCCACCATCACTTTGGTGGTCAATGATAATTCTCTCCACTTCTTGAACATGAGACTTTCCCGACAGTAGCAGACGACAGAAGCACAAAAACTTGGCAGGTAGAGATAAAGATAGTCGAATAACAACAGTTCAAGAATTATTCTTGGAAGAGCCACCAACGATGAAAAAACTGGCAATAACACAAAGATCATTGGTATCAATGACGACCACAGTACTGATCACAGACTTCTTGTGTTTTGCGTTACCTCGATACCTGTAATATTCTCAGTTTATCCATCAATCGCAGGAAGCGGCAGGCTATGAAAGTTGACGGACCAACTAATTTACCAAGCTCAGGTAGTCAGGGAAGTAATGATACATAGGGACGACATTAAGCATTAATCACTAGTGAGAGCAATCCTGCAGGTTCACCTCCCATGGTCAAACTTGTTATAGCAACGACAACTGACCATGGTTAAAGAGATGAACCCCTCTCAGATTAGTACCATCAAAAATACTTTGCAGAAGTGCTTCTCAGAAGATGAATTGACCCTGATGGCAGAAGAGCTTGGTTTTACTGTCAGGCATCGACTCATAAAGCCTCTCGAACTCATCATAGCCTTTATTGCCTGCCTTGGTGGTGACGGGTGCTCAACGACACAGGCTGACTTGTACCGGAAGTTTATTGAGATGACCGGTTTGAACATTTCTGACCATTCATGGCGGGAGCAAGTGAAAAAGACTTCTCTTCCCCTGTTGATTCTCTGGCTCTGGCTGCGGTGTCTTGATGCTCTCAGTCGTAAAGTAATTAGCTTTGAACCAAGCAGTCCCTTTTCTGAATTTCAACCTATCCGGCTCCATGATGGTTCGTCTCAGGCCGTCTATGACGAGCTTAAGGACGTTCTGCCGGGGCGGTTTAACAAAGTCAGTCCAGCTGCCATCGAAATGCATGCTACTGTCGATTTGCTTGAAGATAGTTTTGTCCGCGTACAAATGATGGAAGATACTCGTTCGGAAAGAGCTTGTCTGCGGGCACTTCACTCTTCTCTGAAGCGGACGTTGATACTTATTGATGCCGGTTATTTCGAGCTGGAGTACTTCGGGGCTGTTGATGATCGGGAAGGCTGCTTTCTGTGCAGGGCGCCACAAAGTATCAATCCGGTTATTCACAGGTGTGAAAGAGAGGACGGCAAGCAGTATCACCGTTACGAAGGGAAAAAGCTCAATGAGGTATTATCTTCCTTTCCCAAAGACAAGTGCATGGATCTTGACGTGGAGTGGCCTCAACTGAGTAAGCGAACCTTTCGTCTTGTTGTGCGCTGGAATGGTCAGAGAGAGTGCTGGGTATTTATTGTCACCAACTTAAGCAGAGATAATTTCAGTCTGGAGCAAGTCTTCTTGGGGTATTGCCTGAGATGGCAGATTGAACTTATATTCAAGGAAGTTAAATCATACGCAGGCTGGCACCGGTTCAATACTAAATTTGCCACTCTGGTTATCAGTCTAGTATTACTGTCGTTTATTGTAGCAACACTGAAGCGATATCTGGCTCATGCAACGGAAGCCGATATGGATGCTGAAATATCGACCCATAAAGTGGCGAAATGTGGCACTCATCTTTTTGGAAATGTCATGAAATCGCTAATGAAAAAAAGCCGGTGCTTGTCTCGTGACCTGAAAAACCTGATTTCATTCTGGGAGAAGAGTGCAAAGCGTGAACACCCAGCCAGAGATAGGCAAACCGGGCGTTCTGTATTAGGGTTGGTCTCAGGCGGTGCTGCTTAATGTCGTCCCTATGAACATTCCCTTCGACAATAACGGCAGCGAGCAGGATGTTCGGAATGGCAAGGTGAAGCAGAAAATATCAGGCTGTTTCAGGAGTAAGAAAGGCGCAAAATGGTACTGCCGAATACGAAGTTATGTCTCATCGGCGAGAAAGCAGGGACAAAACACTTTTGAAGCCCTACTTATAGCCATGAAGAATTACGGAAATCATCCTTTGCTGGGTGCTGAATAGTTACGACGTATAAATCCCAGCAGCAGGTTGAAAGGGGTTTTCGCTTTCTGAAAAGCCCGGACTTTCTGGTGTCGTCACTCTATCTCAAGAAGCCGGAACGTATTGAGGCACTGTTAATGGTGATGACTCTCTGCCTGATGGTCTATGCTGCTATTCAACATCGAATCCGCTATGAACTGAAGAAGCAGAGTCGAACGTTCCCGGACATGAAGAAAAAACCAGCCCAAAACCCGACGGGTAGATGGGTTTTCCTCTGCTTTGAAGGCATTTATCTCTTGACACCCAGTAGCACGGAGAGGTACGTGATTGGCATATCGGAAAGTCAGGAGACAATCCTGTCTATATTGGGGCCAACATACCAATCAATTTATTCCTGATTGGGTTGGTGAATGGCGGGTAGTGGGCCAGAACTGTTATATCGCGTGAATATTGACCCCAAACTCAACTTTATTAATCAATAATCCAATAACAATATCGTGCATCTTTTCGAGCTTTGAAAAACAAATTGTCTTTCTGGCCAACCGTTTAATCCAAGTCCGAAAATTAAGGTTTTTACGCTCTATCTTCTGAGTGTTTGCTTTACCAATAATATGCATGTTTTCATCAAGGTGTCGCTCATAGGCTCCCCAATCATCGGTGTAAAATTTATTAATACCAAATGGCTTCAGAAGTGTTTTGAGTTCTTTAAAAACTTCATCTTTCCGTTTTCCGAAAACATAAGCAAGCACGGTATTTGTAGCGTGATCAACAGCATACCAAAGCCAGCGTTGGTTCGATTTATCATGAACATACGACCACTGCTCATCTAGCTCAGCCTCTTGGCAGACAAGCCCTACATGAATAATTGCATCTGACTTGAGATCAATAGTTTGAATATTTGGGTTGACCTTTACCAGACCGCTTTCTTTTTTTTTAGAGTCTTTATTACTGTTGTCTTGCTTATTCCGAGTACTTTACTTGTATCCCTGATTCCGCTGCCATTTATTGCCATATCGATGATTTTTTCTTTAACGCCAGGCTCACAGGCCTTGTAGCGATATTCAAGCATGAAGGTTTTGATTTCACATTTGTCATTACAGCAATAGTATCGTGGAACATCATGAGTGCTGTATCCGAAAGGCCGAACTTGGTTACTGCCACATGTTGTACAGAGGACTTGCGTAAGGCACATTTTTAAACCGCATTTTTCAAAGTTGCCGAATGTCGTATTTTAGCAGACAGGGCTAGAATCACAGAACTGTGCCACTACCGAATGGCGGTTACATTGCGTTAAGCAAAGTGGAAAAATAGTCCAGGGGCGCATAGAGTTTTTTCCACTGAGTCTTGGCTGTATCTGATAGCGAATACTCAATAGGATCACCGTAAATGGCGTAATTGGACAAGCTGTTAAACAGGGCAAAACTCAGGGCCAGGGCCAGAGTATAAGAAGCTCTGACAGCCAGGTTATTTGAGTTTATCTTCGAACTGGCGGTAGTAAGTAAGGCTATGGCTAAGGCTGTGGTTCCGACTCCGGCTCCGTATTTAGCTACGGCTCCGGCTCCGGCTACGGCTACGGCTCCCGCTCCGGCTCCGGCCGCAGCTGCGACTCCGGCTGCGACTCCGGCTGCGACTCCGTCTCTGATTACGGGTTCGGCTCTGGCCTCGGCTGAGATTCCGGCTGTGACTCTGGCTCCGATTCCGGCTCCGAGTCCGGCACTGATTGCGTCTCTGGCTATTGACCGGCCGTCCATACCAAGCATGGATGTAGACGCTACAGCTGATATAGAACCTGTTGTAAACGTGCTTATTATAAAGGCCAGTTCAGCCTTTGCAGGACTTAAGCCCCTTCTAATTAATGCTTCATAAAAGATGCCGCCTACCACCAAACCAGTGGCCATTGAAAGCATTCTGTATTGTTCATAGTCATACTGGACAGGCCTAATGGACGTATTACCTGTTTGTCTTAGAATTAATGATGATAAAGTGCTCCCGGCAGTCCTTGTGCCCGCTTCTGCGGTGAAATAAGTCAGAACCGCAGGAAGTTTTTGATTACGGGTTTGATAAGCCATCCCAACGGCACCCGCAAGGCGTAATGGCTGCCACCAGATTTGCTCTAAAGGCCAGGGTGAGACATGCCCTGCAAGCGCCATCTCAGCGGTTGTAATGACAGGAGTCAGCTGAAGACAAAAATGGTTTCTGAGTTCAGCCAGATCTTCTTCGTCATTGCTGTTCAACCCGAATCGCCTGGTCAGGCCCGAGACTATCCCGGGTGTTTGGCAGACACCATGCCAGATACCCATGGTAACCAGGGTTGACAACGATACCCCTGCCACATTGCCCAACAGCTCGAGGCCAGACTCTACCGCGGTGGTATTTTTTTTATAGTATTCCAGAAAAGTAAAATCGTCCTGTTTGGACAGATCGCCCCTCGCCAAAGAACAAACAGCAATCAGACAAAAAAGCAACGGAAATAGTTTGAATGGCGATTTCATGATGATGCTCTTTAAATGACTGAGAGTTAAATGTAGATCATAAATGAGTTGACCTTGGATTTCCGGGCAGCCGGTTTCGCCATCAAACAGCCATATTGCAGCTATTCCCGCTGAATATACGTCTTAAGACGTTTAAGTTGGTGTAGGAGAGAAACATTTAATGCGTTTAGAGAGTGTCCTTCACTTCCAGCGAATCTCGAACGAACAAAAATTTTGAACCCTGAAGCCAGACTGCCCCACATTATTCATGAGCTGTCGTAAGGCACTATTCCCGCGACGGGACGGCTAATGATGGCATCAAACAACCCTTCCCAGGTTTTGATAAGCCAGGTCTGGAAATAACCTTTCATCAACTCCCACAGATGTATTCGTACACCTCGCGTTCGTTCTTTCAGGGCTTTTTGAAACTCCGGGCTGCCCAGTTGTTGCAGCTGGTCAACCAGAAAGGCCAGTACCGTCAGGTAAGCCAGATTGGTGGCAAGGTGCTGTTCACCGTGCCCGTAGTTGTGCTCAAGGTGGTAGTCTTGTTTCTTCAGGGTATTGAACGTTTGGTTTTCAATGTGCCATCGGCATCGTCCTCCTTTCATCAGGGCTTCAATGGTCTTTTCTGTCAGAGGTATGTCAGTGATCCAACTCCAGGTGTGACGATCATCTTTTTTGTCCGTCTCAACAAAATCCAGCACGTTGACATGCTCAACGGGGTTAGACTTATTGAGGGGCACATCGTTAGCAAAACGATACCAATACTTGATGCCAGTCTCCGGATCAGTTTTGAAAAAACGTGCCACTTTTCCTTGCTTATCCAGTTCATCTACAGCTTCAATCAGCGAGCCGTGATTGCCGTCTTTCGCAATGATAATGTAATGCCAGCCGTAACTCTTGATCAGGCGGATAGTTGGTCCGTCAGCATACAAGCCATCGAGTACGATAATCAGTTTCAGGTAGGGGTGGTCTTTTTTTTACGTTGGCAAGAAAGCGCTTAAGGGCACTCTTTTCACAGTCGTTCTTGGTACAACCATCCTGTCGTACAATAGCTTCGGGAGCCAATGGTATAACGACCTTCTGGTCGGGGTGGACAATGCAATCACCCATCAGTTGGTGATAATAAGCTTCATTGGCTTTGCCCTGGTTTTTTACGCAGCAGTCGTCGCAGTGTAGCTTTCCGGAGAAGAAGGTTTGTGTACCATCAATGGCCAGCAAATAATGGTTTTTGAGGTGGCCGATGTGAAACTCAAACTTCTGCAGGTGCCCCGAACGCTGAAAGCGTGAGAAGATTTTTTTTGTAAGGCTTTTGAAACCAGTGTGGAGAAAGCTGGTCAAGTACCTCTCGCATCCGGGTGTCACTGGGAACTCTGCCATTGACGACATCAAACAGGGTTTCCAGATTGTGAGCCTGGACAGGGTCTTCCCGTTGGCTATCAAAGCGGAGCATGGACGGCATTTTCATTTGCATCATGGCAAAAGCGGACTTGGCAAAGTTGCCAAAGGGAATGCCATTCTTGCAGTGATTAGGTCGGTGATCAGGAATGTCACCCAAACAGTCAGTAACCTCTTTAATCAGGTGGCTTGCAGTCAGGTGCGTGCAATTTTTTTGAATGGGCTTGGCCATGGTTGCAACCGGTCAGATCATGCAGCATAAGGTCAAAAATAGTCGTTCAATTGTGCGGTTGCAGATTTTTTTATCACGCTCTAAAGCCTGATAGCTGGGGGCTTTTGATAAAGGTCGGGAATTGCTGCTGGCTGCCTCTTTATTCACCTGCGCCAGATTATTACCCAAATAGTTAAGGTTCAGCTCCATAAACATGTGGAACATTTGTCCACCGGATTTTTGATTGGCTTTGGACAGTTGTCTGAATTCTTCCGATCCATAATAAACTGGCATAAATGTTTCAAACCACTGATTCAGCTCTTCAATGGCGTCATCCGGGTCGATTTCGTATTTTTTAAGATCGAAAGTGAAGGGATTAATCGTCATTTGATATCTGTTCCTAAAAATCAATCAAGCAGTAAGTTGCCTAATCATACAGATATCCGGAAGATATGCCATAAACCCTTAACTCCCTCTTAATTTTGAGGGCTCTTTATGGATTCCGGTGGGTAGTAGAAAACTATCAAAAAGTTCGCTAGCATTCAGCGGGAATAGCTGGTCATTTTTATACTATAATCCGTCGCTTGAAGTGCAAGAAAGAAGATATCATTCTGAACCTGCACAACCGGCTGGCGTTCGAGCTTGTATCCAGTGATGACGTGATTTTCTTACCAACCTTTGAAACCAGAGGGATGGTCACAAGGAAAGATAAGAAGGTATTCGCCGGAATACTTGCCGCCAGATGTTAGACCTTAATCATTACGGGTTTAAAATGCGCCTGAAGTGGTACGCCAGAAAGTACGGAAAGCACGTTGTGGACTGCAATGAAGCCTATGCATCAAAGACCCGTTCATGGGATGGAAGTATTGATGATCAGCTTGGTTCATCAAAAGTTATAAAAGGTGATGGTTTCATTGTTGATCATGATATCAATGGCTCCCGCAATGTATTGCTTAACAGTTTAACAAGGTAGCTTGAGCCTTAACCATAACAACGAATATTGCGTTCGTTGCGGTTTTAATCAAGAGAAACACAAATGTCAATGATTGGATACAAAAGCGAGACAGTCATGAATTTAAAAACCTCATCACCTGACCTTATTCAAATCCTGATTGCTGGTGCGATTATAAGCACAGGTTTTTGCAGTAGCTACGTGGCAGCACGAGTAACCCCGGATGACGTTGGCGCCTCTTTCTTGCCGTTGTCTGCCAAGCATAAGCTAATGAAAGAGGTTATTGAACTGGGAAGCCACAAAAAGCAAGGCTTTAATGTTAACTTAATGACTAACTATAGTGATATTTTCTGTTACCATGTATATGGTTCTGACATACCCATTCCTGAGATTCCTGAGCCTTTCAGAAAATTAATCCAAGGCGGAGCTGACGATAAAACTCTACCAGAGGCTATTACAGCATTGCAGGGCTGGAATAATAAGTATCATTTGAATCTAACTCACGGAGACTACGTTAAAGTAGTAGGTATTGATATCAATAGCGCGCTCCTACTGATACAAACTCACGTAGACGAACAAATACAGCATCATCCGGAGGATAAAGAACTACTAGACTCAATTAATTCGATTATTACCCATATAATCACAGAAATGCAGCAAGATGTAGGAAATTTAAATGATCCAGAAAATGATGCAGAAGGCAATGGCACAAATAATAGTGATCAAAGCTGTCTGCAAGAGAAATATAATGAAGCCGACAAGAAACAGAGGGATATGTTCGCTGCATTGGTCGCAATAATGACTGCCAGAAATCAAAGTTACACGCTTGAACAAATGGTTCAGATGGTCGGGGCGCTGATAAGGGTCGCTCTTGCCGATAGCCACTCACTGATGATTAAACAATTTGAAAAATATCTTGAGCTTGAAAACGAGAATTTTCTGTTTCATACAACCATTGTAGCAAATGATCCTGTTCTTATAGCTCTTACAAGAATACGCGAGCTGGAAAAGTTTCGTTCAGCCTTAAACGACATGGTTCAAAAGCGTAAGAGTAAGGAAAGCAAAGAAATAAGATTGAATAACAATATGGACGCTGCTCCTGATAACTACTTTAGCGCCATCAACCTGAGTTTTCCATTCAACTTTTCTTTATGGGCTCAACAGGTCAAAATTCAGGATTTGTTGAGGCAAACAATTCAAGATTTGTTGAATAATAACCAACTAACTCCTGCATTGTATATCTATACCCGAGAGTTAACTAATGCTATCACTCAGTTAAACTCTTTTGCACAGGGTAATTCTGTGAATTCAATACCATCTTTGAAAAAGATATTATCAAATGTTGTAAACACATATGAAAAAAGAATTGATTTAGTACAAATTACTCATGATTTTTTTGATAAAAACTCTGATAAAAACCCTGACAAACATTCGGCAAGTGCTTCGACTCAATCAGACGAAACAGACGAAACAGACGAAACAGACGAAACAGACGAAAAAGAAGCTAACAAGCTTTTTGTCAAAGAGGTTGTCACTGTGCTAAATCAGATAAGTAATTCATTAAACACTCCTGATTTTAATTTAAAGCCTCTACATAATGGACTGGCAGATATTTTAAAAAGAATATTAGAAACGGCGGAATTAAATTCTGATATGAGACAATTTATGAATCAAGATATTCTCGAAACATGGAGACTAAATTAGTGCCTGTCAGAAAACCTCAGAAAATTCGCAGCGAATTCTGGCTGTCATGCACCCATCGCAGCTGAATTCTACTGTTATGGCAAGTAGAGGCTATTTTTTGTACTCAGCAGCGTGAAGTAAAAGCAAAAATGCCACTTCTGAAGCGTGCAAAACCCTCATGCCAGGCGTGATAAAACAAAAACTGACCGGTAGCTGGCTGAAAAGCTATTGACGATCTCTGGTCAGAAGAAGTTTGCCCAACCGTTTCAGATTGCCGGCAACAACAGCCAGTGCAACGTATCGCTTAAAGCCCTCAATGCCTTTATCCGGACACTTATCGAGGCCGTTGGATTCCAATGCATTTATATCCGACTCCACGGCTGAGTGTTTTCTTTTTGCCCGGATAAATTCCAGATGGGTTTCACGCTTTTTGTCACTGGCTGACAGTCTGCCTTTCTTGGGCAGAACCGGACGTTCAAGAAGAGCTTCCAACTTCTCAAGATTGTCCGGGCTCCAGAAACCCTTGTCGTAGCTCACCTGATTCAATGCTGGAAACCGCTTTTTAGCATCTTCTGCCATAGGTACAGTAACCTGGTCGTCTGTTTGCTTTTGCATGACCTGATGATGCAAAGTAAAACCAAATTGATCCTGTAGCACGCAAACTCGTAGCCCCAGTTCTACCGGTGTACCGGCCTTGCCTTTGCTGATCCACTCGGTGTGTGGTTCAAAAATCGAGAATATCTTCTCGCTATGGGGAATCTGTTCGTGCTCAATAACTCGCCGGTAAATCAGAGCTATCTGGTGCTTGCCGTGAGCAATGTGGTATTTGAGATTTTCCAGCCTTGGTTCATCGGGTTGTTTCTTCACCAACAAAGACAAGGTCACTTCCGCCTTGTGCAGAACGGCGCTGCTGTACTTGATGTACTCAACATGAGCCATCTCAATATCGTGCTGTCGCAGGCGCTTTTTCAGCTCACAGGAAGCGCCGGAGTGTTTCAGGTTCCGCGCTTTGTGGTAACGCTTACGGTGTTGATTCTTGAGATATTCACGCTGGCGCCACCCCGGAAGCTGGTATTGTTCAGCAAGGGTTGATGCAAACTCGATACTTTTACGGCAAGCATCGCTCAACAGGCTGATATCCGTAGGGAAGTGGACATCGGTTTTAACTACGAACGAATCGGCACGGCCATGTAACGGTTCGTCTTTTTTTTAACCAGCATATGGCCTGCTGCCACGACGACCTGATTGATCTGATCGAGAATTTCAGGGGTGAAGTGGCTGATATTATCCTGCAATGTCTGTATATGGTAAGAGCGCGTACAGTAAGGACCGTGGCCAAGCATTTGTCTAAGAGAACCATGTTCATTGGCAAGCTCTCTCAGACGGTCGTAGTCGCAGTTAGTAACCAAACGAAGTGTGCCAAGCACCAGTATTTTCCAGAACTCCATACCGGGACGACCATTGTTCTGGTCAGTGGTGGTCATGGTATCGAGTACCTGAAAAACCTGATTACGCAGTTCGATATTTGTCCATATGTGCTGTAAAGCCCGCAATAGCCGGGGAATATCGTCCCTCGATTTGGCGTCGAAGGTGATGGCAGAGATATCAATCTCTCCCAGCTGCATTTGTGGGTTGATGGTTTGGCGCATAAATTGAGAAAAACAGCCTGTTTTGGGAAATCTTCATGAACTATATGGGGCTGCAGGCTTCTGTATTCAAGTGCTTGAGGGTTTCCGGACAGGCACTATATACGACACAAATTCGATAAGCATTTTGTCATGGCCAGCAAGTCAAACCGGAAGGTTTCGCTGAGTGAGGAAGATATAAGTCAGGGGCGTTCACAGCGTATAGATTCCATTGACTTCTCAGAAGAAAAGCCCATCAAAGGCTGGATTGCAGGCGTGGACTTCCCCGTTCTGCTGTTCCGGCAGGTCTTTACAAACAAAGATGGCAGCAAGGGCATTCTCTATCTGATATGCAGTGATCTTGAGTGTGACGCAGAGGCTTTGAAGGCGATCTACAAAAAACGGTGGAAAGTTGAAGTCTTCCATAAAACACTCAAATCTAATGCGTCAATGGCCAAGTCACCGACTTATACAGTTTTGACGCAGAGTAATCATCTGTTTATGTCGATATATTCGGCATTTCGTCTCGAGGTGCTGGCTAATAAGCTTGATTTAAACCATTTTGAGTTGCGGGCAAAGCTTTATCTTACTGCATTGAAATCATCGTTCCAGAAACTTCAGTTGATGAAGGGGTGCGTAACATGAGTTAATTTAATTGACCAGCTATTTACAGGCACCACTTTAAAGTGGTGTCCATGTCAAAATCATAAGCATTAAAAGGTGCAAGTATCTACTCTTTGAGCTGCTCTGACTTTACATCTTGATCAACTGATATGTGTCATCTCATTCACAGAAAACTGTGCTACAGCTCCTTCTGTTACCTCCATGAAGCCTTTAAAGTGAGCGCTATCCAGATGACTCTGGAGTGATTCGTGATTTTTCCAGTTTTCAAAAACCAAAAAATGAGCTGAATTATTATTATCCTGATGCAAGTCGTAACTGATGCAACCATCCTCAGTACGAGTAATATCGACCAATTTCTGTAACTCCCCTTTAACCTCTTCAACCTTACTGTCACAGGCTATGACATTGGCAACTATAGTCAGTTTTGTCATAAAGTCTCCTCAGCATCATCAACGACTTAAATAACAGAAATAATAGCTGTTCCATGATCGCACATCGACTTTATAATCAAATCATATTCTCAAAGCCTGACATGCTATATCTTTTCCATGAGTGGGCATTTTCAGAGGCATCATAAACTCAGGATTATCAAATAATGACCGTTAAAGACCACCCCATTCCAAACTTCTCCGACCGTTCGCTCTACACTGAGCTGCGTCTTCAGGAAAACTGGAAGCAAACGCTGCAACTGACTAACGGTGATGTCACCAGCAACTCGGTCGAAACCGTCAGCGGTGCTTCAGCCAGAGTTTGTGATCAGGGACAGTGGGGCTTCGCTTCACTGCCGGAAATAACCAGCGAGGCCATTAAAGCGGTTCTGCAGGAAGCAAGTAACAATGCTGCCTTTCTCGCGCGTCATCAGGGGCAATCATCCAGCAGCTTGTCTGAATCTACGTTCTCTGTGAAGAAAGACCTCTCCAGCCGTTTACCTGCAACATCACTGGAGCAACGACTGACTTTTCTGAAAACACTGGATCAATACATTCTGGACCACTGCCCGAACCTTGAAAGCCGGATCCTTCGATTGCACCTGGAAACCATCAGCAAACGAATTCAAACCAGTACCGGCTCGGAAGGCTTCACCTGCGTCCCCAGAACCGTCCTGTATATCTATCTGACCATTAACAACGATCAGCTAGAGCCAGTGGAGCTGATGCACAGTATCAGTGAACGGGGAGAATATCAGGATGTTTTCACGGAACCCTCCAGCCTGTTTGACGACATTGACAATCTATATCAGCAACTGTTGGATAAAAAAGAAGCGATTCCAGCCAAAGCAGGTTATAAAGACGTTATTCTGGCTTCAGAACTGTCCGGTTTACTGGCTCACGAGGCCATCGGCCATCCAACAGAAGCAGATCTGGTGATGGCAGGTTCCGTTGCGGCAGAGCTGCAGGGCAAGCAGGTCGCCAGCCCGCTGATCAGCATGATGGACTTTGCTCACTCCTACCGGGATGAAACCCTGCCCGTTCCTGTTTTTATTGATGATGAAGGCAGCGAACCGGAAGATGCAGTATTGATAGATCAGGGCAAACTGACCGAGTTCATGCACAATCGCTACAGTGCAGCTCAGCTCGGGCAACCGCTCTCAGGCAACGCCCGGGCCTTTAAATACTTTGACGAACCGCTGATTCGTATGCGCAACACCGCTATTCTGCCCGGCAATGACAAGCTGGAAGATATGATTGCCTCCATTGACGACGGTTACTACCTGATTAAAAGCAACAATGGTGAAGCCGATGCCACTGCCGAGTTTATGTTTGGTGTTACCCTTGGTTACGAAATAAAAAATGGAAAACTGGGGCGCGCCATTGAAGACACCACCATTTCCGGCATGGCTTTTGACGTATTAAACACAGTCACCATGGTGTCCAATGACCTGCATTGGGAATGCTCCGGCTACTGTGGCAAAAAACAAGTCATTCCTGTCGCCTGTGGCGGCCCAGCCATAAAGTGCAAAGTGCATATTGGTGGGGAATGACCCTATCTGGAAGCTGAAACTTCTAAAATAAAGGCTATTGTTTGGAACCGGGAAACACTTTGGAAAATGCTCTTTGGAAAAATTCTTTGACAACTATTCCTGATAACGTTGTCGATTCTTTGAAGGTGCTTTCAGTAAGGGTGGGCGGTATATAACTTGTAGTCCTGTAAGTAATCGTTCCAGAGTCCTGAGGTAGTTGCACATCGATCGCTCTGGAACTCTCTCCGGGACGACTGACAGGTTGAATATCAACCCCAAGGGTAATGTTCGTTGGCCAGATGTTCATCCGGACAAACTGGTTGTGACTATTAAACTCTATTGTGCCGGTTATTATCTGATTCATAACTCTCTGGTTATGATATTCGATATCGTAGACTCTACCGCCCCCGCCATCCTGCCTGAATGAAAGACAATGAAACACAGGGTAAAGTGGATACCCGCTCATAGTGATAACCGGTAAGCTCGGCATGAAGAAAAGCCAGTTCGGGTCTGCCGGTTCAGAATAGTCATTTAGATGCATAGCACTGCCTGTGAAGTGATTACTGCTAAATTGCAACCCCAAAAAAGAGCCCGTTGTTATCTGATAGTCCCGAGCATCCAATTCTGTGTCAGGGTCTGTTGAGACGATCAGGTGACTGACAGGCGGGCTTTCTTGCGATCCGACCATGATTTTAAATGCTTGCTCACCAAAAGTGAGCATTGGCATAAACAATAAAGCAAAGAAAAATACTGTTTTCACAGCTTCCACACCTGTCTTCCTCAAGGTCAGTCATTATTAATGAGCCATGTGGCTTATAGAAAGGAGCCTTGCTACCAATCAATCCGATGAAAGATTTAAATGCAGGCAATATTTTGTAAAAAGCAATGCATCATTAACGGATACAGCTTCATTGGCGTGCCCTGAAAAGTTAATTCTATTTTTAAGCGGATAAAGTATAGTGCAGACTGTGAATGGAATGGTTTGGTCAATATACATCGTCTGAACTATCTTTTAAGGCTTCAATAGAAAATGAACCAAGACTCTTATTCTCATTATCTGGATTACGCACAGAAAAAGCTGCAACAGGTTGGCTTTGAAAAAAGCCTGTGCTCACTCTCCAGCGACTACAAACAAGAACTTAATGTTGAAAACGGCGTCATTACGCTACTGCGCAGCGGCAGTGACAGAGAGCTCTACCTCAGCGGGATCATTGACCGAAAGAAAGCATCACTGTCGATTAACGACCTGAGCCACAGTCGCATTGATTCAGCAATTACAGAACTTCTGCACATGGCCAGAGGCTCTGAGGCAGACGATGCCTATGACATTGCTCCGGCACAACCGGCCGGTGTTTTTACTGCCGGGCCACAGCAGGCAGACCTTGATGCAATGTACGACAGCCTTAGTTCGTTTCTGACCTATCTGAAACGCCACCACCCGGATATTGTTATGACCGAGTGTTCGCTGGATTACACCCGCACTCACTCCAGAATGGTGAACAGCAATGGTATAGATTTCACTGAAACCCGTGGTAATTATAATGGCTCCGCGATGTTTAATGCGAAAGACGACCATGGCATTACCTCTCTGAACTATACCGGCTTCATGACGTTCAACCTCGACCAGCCATTCCATCAGTTTGGCTCCATTGAACAACTGCTCCGAAGCGCTGAAGCCGAACTCAGAGCCAGACCTTTACCAGCAAAGTTTACCGGTGATCTGATTATTACCCCGGACGCCATGGATGATTTTATCGGCTTTCTTATTGGCTCGGTGACGGATGGCCCGATGATTGCCAACACCTCACTGTATAAAGACCAACTGCACAAGCCTGTCACCAGTCATTGCCTGACCCTGAAAAGCCTGCCACTGGATGCCAACATGCCCAATGGTTACCCTTTCACCAGCGATGGCTTTAAAGCGGCCAATATGACCCTGCTTAACAACGGCGTTCTGGAAAGCTTTCTGTTGACCGATTACGGAGCCAGAAAAACCGGTCAGAAAAGAGCAGTTAACGAAGGAGGCTGCATGGTTCTGGAGCCGGGCGATCAGCCCTTGGCAGAGATGATTGCCAGTACCGAAGAGGGCGTTCTGCTTGGCCGTTTGTCCGCAGGCGCCCCGGCAGACAAGGGAGACTTTTCCGGGATTGCCAAAAACAGCTACTACATTAAAGATGGCGAGATACAGTTCCCACTGACTGAAACAATGGTATCTGGCAATATGGCAGCCATTTTAAAAAGCATTTCAGACGTATCAAAAGAGGTGGTGGATTTTGGTGACTGCCGCTATCCGTGGTTAAAGGCAAAGACTGTGAATTTTTCCTGACCGGAAGCAGGGCAGGAACAGACCAGAAACAGAAAGGAGGGGGATAAAGCTTATCCCCCACTCATCATTACGCAATTACGCACAACACTTCTTGTACTTTTTACCACTACCACAGATGCAAGGGTCGTTGCGGCCCGGTGTTTTGTCCACAACAGTGGTTTTTGGAGTGTTCTGCAAAACTTCCAGATCAACCAGGTTTTCTTCCTTCTCTTCGTTCAGCTCAATATCCACAATCCAGCCATTTTCACTGAAAATGGTCTGAATCTCTCTGAATCGCTCTTCAGTCTGAACCACAACACTGGCCGGGTTCTTCTCGGTACCCAGTTTGGCGGTTTTCTTACGCTCGAAACCACGGTTGAACTTGTCAGCCTGGTTCATCAGTCGGTTGCCATCAGTATAAAGCATGAATAACCACCATCCACATCAATTAAAAAACGGTTATCAACAGAGACACAAAGGCACTTCAGGAGTCAACCTAAGGTGTTTTCGTTGATCAGAACCGACCTAATTTACTTGATTTACCAGCATTAAGCCAATAAATCCGGAAAAACACAGCCGCTATTCAGCCTCAATGCAGGCCGCTCAGACGCTGTTCAATTAAAGTCAGGAAGTAAATAAACACTCAGACCAGTATCAGCTGGTCTATCTTTATCTCTTTTATTTTTCTCTTAAAAAGAAAACCTACACGGGCTGCTTCAGCCAGAGATAACGAGAAACACAGGAGAGGATGAATGCTCAGGTACTGCCTAACTCTGCTCTGCACAGTCGCCATCAGTGCTGCATTACTGGTCGGGATGGCAGGCTGTCAGTCTTCCAGCGGCCCTGAGCAGCCTGCCCGCAAGGTTCAGATCAGCCCTTCGGAACCATTCCTGAGCCAGACTCAGGCACAACAACGCAAAGCGATGATTCGTCAGGTCAGCTACGATGTGTACTTTGACCTTACTAACAGCGATGCGCCCGAATACACCGGACGAGTGGCAATACATCTGGATATGCACTCCGTCAACAAGCCCTTGGCTATCGATTTCCAACAGGGGCAAATTCACCGGTTGCTGGTTAACGGCACCTCTCAGACCCCAGACTATAACAACCAGTTTCTCACCCTGCCGCGCAATCTTTTAGCCACCGGTGAAAACACCGTCGAGATTGAATTCAGTCATCCATTCAGCGAGAACAACAGCGGACTGGCCACTTACACAGACCCTGAAGATAAGCTTCGCTACCTTTATACCCAACCGGGCTTATACGCTACCAGCCAGATACTGCCGGTGTTTGACCAACCCGATATCAAGGCCAGCTACAAACTAACCGTTAAAGCCCCCGCCCAGTGGCAGGTGGTTACCCAGTCCCGGAAGCGACAGGCCATTGGTGGCGGGCCTGAACGCTGGTGGTATTTTCCGGAAACCCGGGCCATCAGCCCTCATGCCTTCTCACTGTTTGCCGGACCTTTCAAAACTTGGCGGCATGAACAGGATCAGATACCGGTTCGTCTGCTTGTTCGTCAGTCATTCGGTCACGAACAGGCACCTCAAACACTCTTTACCAGCATTGATCACGCCCTGAACTATTATCAGCAATACTTTGAGCAAGCTTACCCGTACTTCAAGTACGACATGATTGCACTGCCCGTTAATGGTGTGAACACAGACCTGATCTCCGCCAATGTGGTTCTGAATGAGCAAAACTTGTTGCCACAGCATTCAGCAGACCTGCCCGAAACCATTCAACACCTGCTTGAACATCTGGCACACAGCTGGATTGGAGGCAGCGTTAGCCCTGAATGGTGGTCTGACCAATGGCTCTGGAACGGACTCGCAAGATATCTCTCTTATCAGGCTATGGCTCACCCCGATGGCAAAAACAGCGTGAATAGCTGGTCAATGTTTAATACCCGGGTCAAACAGCCTGCCTATCTATATGATCAGCTGCCTGCAGCACAGCCATTGCGGCATGACGTCAGCTTGAATATTCAGGCAACCCGGAACCTTGATATTCGCACCAGCAAAGCTGCAGCCATTCTTCAACAGTTGCATCACCAGCTGGGAGACGACGCCTTTCGTCTGGCATTACAGCAATTAATGCAACAATACGCTGACAGAAGCACCGGAGCACAGACCTTTTTTAACCTGATCCAGACGACGTCAGGCCAGTCCTTGAAAAACTGGCAAAAACAGTGGCTGGACACCACTGGCGTGCCCACCCTTACAGCCTCTTATCAATGCAAAAAGGGCATACTGAACAGCCTGACCATTCAACAGGCCGAAGCCCGTAAACGCTCACAATCCGTAAATATAGGGCTATTCCGGAATAAACAGACATCACTCCAACGCTACCGGACTCTGCCGGTTGTTCTGGACAGCAAAACGACGCAGGTTGACATACCCGGTCAACAGCCCTGCCCGGACTTTGTTTACCCCAATGTCGATGACAAAGGTTATGCACAGGTCAGGCTGAACGACGAATCATTAACAACCGTCCTAAAACTGTCGTTTAATGATGTTTTAATGCAAACCCTGATGGATTATCCGATCTATCAGCAACCTGCCAATCTTCAGGCCACGATAAAATACGCCACGACCAGACTGCCGCAGGAAGACAACAGCCATCGATTGAAAAGCCAACTCTCTGAACTGACACAGCTGGCTGATCAACTGTTCCGGCTGAGGTCGGCTAACCCATCGATGCAGGCTGCCAGTACACACTGGCTACAGGCTCTGGAAGAACTGGCGTGGCAACAGTTGAATATTGCTGAACCCGACAGTCCACAACAGAATCTCTGGTTTGATTTCTTTATTCATATGGCTCACTCCGACGACAGCGCCATGCAGTTAAAGCGACTGCTGCAAGGTCACTGGGAAATAGACGGCCTGACAATAACGCCGTACAGACGCTGGACAATCCTTATACGACTGAACGCTTTCACCAGCAAGGCCGCAAAAGGCAGCTGGGAACTGGCTCGCCGGGAGTACCACAAAGACCCCTCAGCCACGGCCACCATAATGTACGCAATGGCTGATGCCATTCGCCCGGATTCGCTGATCAAAAACCAGTGGCTTAATCGTCTGGATCAACTGAACGCGCAAGAAGCTTTAGCAATCAGCCGTGTGCTGCTTCCCGCCACCCAGTACTCACTGGTTCCGGCTCTGAGGCAAAGCGTGTTTGCTGCACTGCGAAGCAATGAGCCCGAAGTACCTTCTAATACATTGGACCAGATGATCAAACACCTGCTAAACGAATGCTCGGTTAACGGTGTCCAGCAACTTCAGTCATTCAGCACTCAGAAAGCAATGGCACATCACCGTATAAGTATTGAGACACAGCTGCAGCAGGCAAAACACTGCCTGCAGCTGCCAAAGAGCGCTGTATTGAAATAAATACTTGCCGATAGCCCCGTTATTCGGTGAACATAATGAGGTTGACCTTTATCAGGGATTGATAAGCGGGGGTCCTGCAAGTGTATATTCTGCGTCTGAACGCAGCCGGTCAGCCGGTTCAGTGGCTGACCTGGCAACAGACTGTGTGCCTTTACTCAAGGGAGCTGGTGCTCTGGAGTCTGGGTGATATCATTTACAAGGTCAGAGGGGGACGCAACCGCTGGCAAAACGCCACCACCGTGATTGAAGTACCCAGCATTGTAGCCTGCGGCGGTCGTCGCCTATTTCCGTTCCGCAACAACCCTGCACTTACCAACGCCTCCCTGTTTGAACGCGATAACTATCAATGCCTTTACTGTGGCAAACATTTCCGCCGGACGATGCTGACCCGCGACCACATTGTCCCGACATCCCGCGGTGGCAAAGACGACTGGATGAACGTTGTCGCCGCCTGCAAACGCTGTAACCAGTACAAAAGTCACTACCTGCTCGAAGAGCTGAATATGTCGCTTCTGGCCCTGCCTTATCGCCCTAACGCTGCCGAATACCTTGCCATGGTAAACAGTCACCGAATATTGCCCGAGCAGGCTGAATATCTGAGCAGCCAGTTCTCTGCCAACTGCCGCTGGAGCTTAAGACACAGAGCAAACAGCTCTCAGCAGAAGGCAATACCAGTGTAAACGTTCGTCACTGAATAAAATCCATTCGATAAATAACTGACTGCTATATTGTCGGTGGCGTTTTTTTATAACAGGTATGATAAATGATACAACTGTCCGGTTTTGCTTTGCTGCTTGCGTCGATTCTCGCCTATAAGCTGGGCAGGTGGATCACTTCCAAAGTGTACTTCCTTGATCACTATCATATCCCTGCGCCGGTTACCGGTGGACTGATCTGCAGCGCCCTTTTGTCATTCAGTGAATATTTTTTCGGGCTGAAAATTCAGTGGGAGTTTGAACTCCGGGATGCCTTTCTGCTGATTTTTTTCTGTACGGTTGGATTAAACGCTCGCGTTCGTATGTTAATCAGCGGTGGCAAAACCCTGCCCACCCTGTTCTGTGTTATGGCAGTGTTTCTGGTGTTGCAAAACACTGTAGGCATCGTAACGGCTCTGGCGATTAACGATGACCCCATACACGGACTTCTGGCAGGCTCCATTTCAATGGCGGGCGGGCACGGCACCGCGATCAGCTGGGGCACCTTTCTGGAAAGCCAGGGCTTTCAGAACGCCACAGAGTTTGGTTTGATGGCTGCTACCATGGGGCTGATTATGGGCGGACTGCTGGGCGGCCCTGTTACCCACGCCCTGATTAAAAAACACAACCTCAGCCCTGCCGATGCGGATCTTGGCGTTCACACTGAAATGGAAACCATTGAAACCCGCAGAATCACCCTGTGTATGCAACAGGTACTCAAGGTCATTATGCTGATCAGTGCCTGTGTCATTGCCGGAAAGTGGATCAATAGCTACTTTCGGGAGGTTGGTCTGATTATGCCGGACTACCTGCCCGTACTGATGATTGCGATTGTCATGATCAACCTTTCAGAAGCGGGCGGACTCAAATTTAATGAACAGTTCATCAACCTGTTTGGAGATATCTGTCTTGAACTGTTTATCACCATGAGCCTGATGTCCCTTAACCTTATCCAGCTCGCGCAAATGGCCACCCCTGCGTTTATCATCGTTATGGTGCAGTCCGTGGTGATTTGCCTGTTTGCGTACTGGATCATGTATCGGGCCGCAGGCAAAGACTACGACGCCAGTCTGATCACCTCCGGTTTTATTGGCCTCGGCCTCGGAGCCACACCGGTGGGTCTTGCCAACGTTCAGGCATTAACAGAACGTTACGGCCCTTCCCCAAAAGCCTTTCTGGTGGTTCCGCTGCTAGCCCGGATATTTCATAAACAAGCAGCAACTACCATCCCATCCTCTTAATTTTGGACTTTTCCGCAAGCCTGTTGCTCTGTTAACCATGTGAAAGACATTGCAGCCCATACTTGCTTACAGATTAGACGCTAATCAACGAATCCTGCTATTTCAGGATAACGGAAAGCCCCAAAGCTCTTTCATCTGGTTGCTATGTACCTTGATTGAGTATTATGAAAGTTGCTACCCCGGTCGAAGTATCGGCATCTGGTAAAAGACTTCTGTCACATGCTGCAAAAGCCTCTTGAATGGGCAGCTACGCGGCAGATGAAGTTTAATTCGGTCTTTATATTCAACCACTTTGACTGCAACTTTACAGAGCTTCATGATCACCGTTGATGGCTGCGCTTTTTCCAGCTCCGTACCTTTCAAAGTCTTGGTTCTTAACTCATAGTGCAAAACATAAGCGGCACAGGCATAAAACATTCTCAAATGGTTAGCCAAAAAGCCCTGATCGGACAATCTGTCGCCGGACAGATCACTTTTCAGATGTTTGATGAAGTTCTCATCCTGTCCTCTTGGACAGTAAAGCTCTTCATAAATTACCTCTGGAGAAGCTTCCTTCATCGACGTCACAATGAAACGAGGGTTGTCGCCTTTTTGGTTGACCTCCGCCTTGTAAATTATCCGGGTATCGAGACCTTTCCAGCTCTTGGCCTGGTATTCTGCTTCCCCGTAAAGTCTGAGCCGATCAGGTTCTGGCATGTTGTTCAGTCTTGCCAGCTCAGTCTTGACCTTCAGAGCTTGACGCGCTTCATCCAACAACTCTTTGGCTTTTGGCCGCAAAGCCGTTTTGTGGCCTGCACCTTTGCCCAGGACATAATCCGAATGAGGGGCATTCTGAACCACCCACATTAACTCTGGTTGAGCGAAGTGGCTGTCTCCCCGAACCAGTAGATGGGTTTTCGGCCACTTTTTCCGAAGCAGCCGAATGACCCGTTCGAGAATGGCTGCATTTTCCTTGCCCGTTGGGGTTTTCCCCGGACGAAGAATCGCCGTAATCAGCTTGCCGCTGAGTCCCTCAAAAATCATCAGGGGCAAGTAGCAGTAGTCCTGATATTTGGCATTAAACAGGTTCATCTGCTGGCCACCATGAGTAATGGCCGGTGTATGATCAAGATCGATAACGATCACCGGAGGTGGCAGCTTGTAACTGCTGATAAAGTGATGCACAAATGCTTCAGCCATCCTGTAAATGTCGGAGCGGGTCATAGATTGTCCCAGCCGGGTAAAAGTGGGCGCTGATGCGAGATGGTTATCGCTGTCCAACGGATTGCGACCAGTGGCCAGTTTGAACATAGGGTCTTTACGCAAACGGTTACTGTCGTTGGCATCTTCATAGCCGCAGGCCATTTGCAGAACCCGCTGAACCAGAAGTTCTTTCAGGGAGTGGTCGATATAGGATTGATGGCGTCTGTCATTGATGGCATCAGTCATTTTGCAGATAAGACCGCTCTGCAGAATGGTTTCCCGTAGCAGCAGAGTGCCAAAGTCAGAAGATAACTCCCCACCATTGAAGTCTGCCCGGATGGTTTTTCCATTTGAGGGATGAAAACGAAGCTGTTCTTGTGTAGATTTGGGCATGGCAAGTTCCGGTTTGCTTCTTCCGAAGCTTTCTTTTGGTCGACCCAATTATATCAAGTGATTGGGCGGAACTTGCCTCCTTTTATGAAATATTCGGGCTAGGCTCAGTCTTCACTGACACATTGAATGCACTGATACTGCAAGGATTCCTCGGCTTGTCTATTTTTAACTAGTTGATCAATATCTATGATGCCGGCAACCCCATGGGTTATATTGAACACCTAATAACATTAGCGGGGTTGTATCATGGAATTTCGTCAGCTGGGCCAGACCGATATCAACGTCAGTTCCCTTTGCCTCGGGACCATGGCCTGGGGTGAACAAAATACAGAACAGGACGCCTTCCAACAACTGGAATGTGCCATCGATTACGGCATCAACTTTATTGATACCGCTGAAATGTACCCCGTGCCTGCCAGAGAGGAAACCTACACAGCCACTGAAACCATCCTGGGCAACTGGCTGAAAAAAAGGGGACATCATGATGATCTGGTCATTGCCACCAAAGTCTGTGGTCCTGGCTTTGACTATATGAACGGCGGCCGCCTTATGACGCCTCAGCATATTCATCATGCTGTAGAGGGCAGTCTTAAACGACTGGGAGTTGACTGTATTGACCTGTTTCAGCTGCACTGGCCAGACCGCAACACGAATTTCTTTGGTCGTCTGGGCTACAGCCTGCAGCCCGGATTGGATGGCACACCTGTCGAAATCACTCTTGAGGCACTGAATGATCTGGTGCAGGCTGGCAAAATCCGTCACTACGGTTTGTCTAACGAAACGCCCTGGGGAGCGATGAAGCACCTCTCTACCAGCAGAGAAAAACAGCAGACTCGACCAGTCAGTATTCAGAACCCTTACAGCCTGTTAAATCGCAGTTTCGAAGTAGGTCTTGCAGAAATCAGCCACAGAGAACAACTTGGGCTGTTAGCTTATTCTCCACTGGCCTTTGGAACCTTAAGCGGAAAATATCTGAACGACCAAAAACCTGCAAACAGTCGTCTGGCACTGTTTGAGCAATATCAACGCTATACATCGTCGCCTCAGTCATTACTCGCCACAGAAGCCTATGTCAATCTGGCAAAAGAGTCAGGCCTTGATCCGGCACAGATGGCACTAGCTTTTGTGACTTCACGCTTTTTCGTTAGCAGTGCCATTATTGGTGCTACGAACCTTGAGCAGCTCAATAGCAACTTACGTTCTTCTGAGCTGACTTTGTCAAACGATGTTCTGGAAGCAATTGAAGAGATTCACCTGCAATACCCGAACCCGGCTCCTTAATGTTTTTCTGGTTAGCATTAGTTTTTCAACCTGACTTTTCTTGAATCGCTGAAGGGCGGCACTCACGCTGCCCTTATTTTGCGCAAGAAAAAATGATATACTTAACATGGCAACAAATAAAAAGAAGAGAAAGTCATGAATACTCGCCTGTTTGTAGTTTTGGTAAGCGCTTTTTCATCCCCGGCTCTTATGGCAGCCCAATCGGGCAACTGGCAACCGGGCTTTAGTGGAGAGGTCTCTTTGCTAACCGGCTATTCTCAATCGAAATCACAATTCAATGCCGACTACAAACAAACCGATGCTTTGGACAGTGCTTCAAAAAGAAAAAGCAAGGCACTGTTTATGCCGCTATTTTCTCTCCAGTACACACTGAATGAAGGAGATAGTCAGTTCTATGTTGGTTCCGACAGAGCCGATGTTGCACTGGGTCGTTTTCATACCGAAATCGGCTATCGCCAGTCCTTGCAGGAAAATGGTGTTATTTCCGCCAGTATCATTCCCGGTGTTATACCGAATAAAACCTGGCAAGACCCTTTTGTTACTGGTCAGAAGAGAAAAGAAACCGATACCTATATTCAGGCATTGCGTTTTCAGTTTACGAATATCATGAATTCCGGCTTTTCCCTGGAGGTGGCCGGAGGCAAACAGAAGCTGGATAAGGAACGCAGTGGTCAGTCTGACTTTGATACAAGCACTCAAAAACAACTCAACAGGGAAGGTAATGTATATCTCGTTGAAGGTGCCTACCGATTCCCTGTCAGTCGGACACTGTTTGTGCGCACAGGCCTGAACCATACCCGGCTCAGTGCCGATGGCGATGCCATGTCTTATCAGGCCAACGCTCTTGAGCTGGGATTGTTCACCCGGTGGCAACAATCCTCCATGGCTTTTAACCTGAGTTACCAAGTGAGTCAGCACGACAAAACCAGCCCTGTGTTTGCCAAGAAACAAAAAGACCATGAGTGGGGGGCCTTTCTGGCTTATTCTTATGCCGAGCCTTTTGGCTGGAACAACTGGGAACTGGTTTCTCTCTCGGGATACAGCAGGAAAAACTCAAACATCGATTTTTATGATGAAGACTCATTAATGGTGAGTGTGGGTATGACCTATAAGTTCTGAGATACACGATTAAAAGTCTACCATTCGCCGAACGACGCTCGATTTGATCGATACATCATCAAATCGAGTGCACTGTGAGATACCAAAACTATTCAGACCACTGAAAATATTTTTATTGACTTGTTTAACTTAGTATATATGATTATACATATATTCGTATATCAACAAGATAGTAATGTTACCCCACGAATTTTTCAAAATGATGGCAGATGAAACCCGGCTTCGCTGCCTGTTACTGCTGAGTCGCAGTGAGCCCCTGTGCGTTCAGCAACTGGTCGAAGCACTGGATGAATCACAGCCAAAAGTTTCAAGACATCTCGCCCAGATGAGAACAATGGGTGTTCTGTCCACTCGCAGAGAAGGCCAGTGGGTCTATTATTCAGTATCAAAAGAGCTGTCAGGCTGGATGACAAAGGTCATTTCCAACCTTGGCCAGTCCAACTGTCTGAAGCAGGAATATCAGGAAGATATTAAACGATTGTCTTCCAGTTCCGGGACACCCTGCTGCTAACTGATATTTCAATTCTGATCACGCATTCTCTCAATTTATTTTTTCATAAACTCCTTCAAATATTCACTGGAGTACAGTTATGACAATTAAAGTTGGTATAAACGGTTTTGGTCGTATTGGTCGTCTGGCGCTGCGTGCCGCTTTTGACTGGCCTGAACTGGAATTTGTACAGATTAACGATGCAGCTGGCGATGCAACCACGCTGGCACACCTGCTGGAATTCGATTCGGTACAGGGTCGCTGGCACCAACAGACTCAGGCGGAAGACAATGCCATTCTCATCAATGGGAAATCCATCCGGTGTACGCAGGAACGCGACATCAGCGATGTTGACTGGTCCGGCTGCGACGTTGTCATTGAAGGTACCGGTGTTCATCGCAAGAAAGCTCTGCTGGAACAATACCTGGATCAGGGTGTTAAGCGTGTAGTTGTCACCGCACCGGTGAAAGAAGAAGGTGTTCTGAATGTAGTGATGGGTGTTAACGACCACCTGTACGACGCTGAACAACACCGAATTGTCACCGCCGCTTCCTGCACCACCAACTGTCTGGCACCGATTGTTAAGGTGATTCAGGAGAAACTGGGCATCGAGCGCGGTTCCATGACCACCATTCATGACCTGACCAATACCCAGACTATTCTGGACGCTCCTCACAAAGATCTGCGCCGTGCCCGCGCCTGCGGTATGTCCCTGATTCCAACCACGACCGGTTCTGCAACCGCTATCACAGAGATTTTCCCGGAGCTGAAAGGTCGCCTGAATGGCCATGCGGTACGTGTGCCTCTGGCCAATGCATCCATCACCGACATGGTCTTTGACGTTGCCCGCGACACCACCGCTGAAGAAGTCAATCAGCTGTTAAAAGACGCTTCTGAAAATGAGCTGAAAGGCATTTTGGGCTTCGAAGAAAAGCCACTGGTGTCCATCGACTACAAAGGCGATGAGCGTTCCACTATCGTTGATGCACTGAGCACCATGGTGGTTGATGGTCGTATGGTAAAAATCTATGCCTGGTACGACAACGAAATGGGCTACTCCGTTCGTACCGCTGAACTGGTGAAAAAAGTAGGAACCGCCTGAGATGAATCGCCTGCTGTCGTCGCTGAATCGTGATGTGCGCCAATACCTGCTGGTCACGTTCAACTACTGGAACTTCACCATCACCGATGGTGCATTGCGAATGCTGGTTGTACTGCATTTTCACGCGCTGGGTTACCAGTCGCTGGAAATCGCTATGCTGTTTTTGTTCTATGAGTTCTTTGGTGTCGTCACCAATCTGGTCGGAGGCTGGATCGG
Source organism: Endozoicomonas montiporae CL-33 (assembly GCF_001583435.1). Taxonomy (NCBI): domain Bacteria; kingdom Pseudomonadati; phylum Pseudomonadota; class Gammaproteobacteria; order Oceanospirillales; family Endozoicomonadaceae; genus Endozoicomonas; species Endozoicomonas montiporae. Next base: position 1,781,333 of record NZ_CP013251.1, read on the forward strand.
CGCCCGCATCGGGCTGAACCGCACCATGAATGTCGGTCTTGTCCTGCAGATTCTGTCTCTGTGCCTGCTGGCGGTACCCTCGCAATGGTTGTCGGTGCCACTGGTCATGTTTGCCCAGGCACTGTCGGGTATTGCCAAAGACCTGAACAAAATGAGTGCAAAGACGTCTATTAAAAAGCTGGTCTGTGGCGAACAGCAGGGGCGACTCTATAAATGGGTTGCTATTTTAACGGGTTCCAAAAATGCCCTGAAAGGTGCGGGCTTCTTTATAGGTGGTGCCTTACTGAGCCTGGCAGGTTTTCGCTTTGCAGTGCTTGCCATGGCTGCAGTGCTCGCCGTGGTTCTTTGTCTCAGTCTGCTGTGGCTGGACAAAGACATGGGCAAAGCCAAAAGCAAGGCAAAATTCAGCCATATTTTCTCGGGTCAGCGCAGCATTAACATTCTTTCCGCGGCCAGAATGTTTCTGTTTGGCTCAAGAGATGTCTGGTTTGTCATCGCACTGCCGGTTTACCTGTCCACAGTCTTCGACTGGAGCCACTCAGAAACGGGCGGCTTTATGGCAATCTGGGTCATTGGTTACGGTCTGGTGCAGGGTATTGCCCCTAAAATCACAGGCAATCAGGCGGGTCGATTGTCTGCCATTGTCTGGGCAGGGGTGTTACTGGGCGTATCTGTTTTCGTGGCACTGGGTGTTCAGTGGCAATGGCATCCCCAGTTTACCATTGTCGTTGGTCTGCTGGCGTTCGGAGCCGTGTTTGCCATTAACTCATCGCTACACTCTTACCTGATTGTCAGCTATGCCAGAGAAGACGGAGCTTCAATGGATGTGGGCTTTTACTACATGGCCAATGCCATGGGACGCCTGATCGGAACGGTTCTGTCCGGACTGATGTTCGGGATTGGCGGCTTAACGATCTGCCTCTGGATTTCCAGTCTGTTTATCGCCCTGACCGCTATTTTTTCTCTGGCATTGCCGGATCATCGTTCTCACCATAGTACTGCTTCGATATAACTTCCGCTAAGGAGAGCCCTCAGCGCTCTCCTTACTCTCTGTCTGTTCCATGTCAAAAATGTGTCAATATCAATAAAACTGGTGATTAACGGTTCAACAATGGACACCTATGTGCCATCATTCATGACTTGTTGATTTTTGGTAACCGGTGTCGCTAAGTACTCAGCCATATGGAATCGAACATTTCTGGCTTATTGGGCAGGTGCTATGCAAGGAGCAACGACGGGAGCATAGCAATCTATGTGACCAGAGTTGCAACGCAGTCACAACTGCATGGATGCAGGAGATAGGGTAACGCAGGAGCAGTTACCGAGAGCACCTGAGAATGAGTCAGAAAATATGATTTCATATGGCTGAGTACTTATACATCGGCACAGTGATCCCTGCTCCCTCGCAGGACACGTTGGAGATAAAGAGTGAAACAGATTCTCAAGATTTCTGCCCTGGCCGCAGCCGTTGTTCTGGCAGGTTGTAACCAGCAAGGCGCGACCGACGCTGAAGCCAAACTGGATACTCCGGAGCAGACGTCTGCTTATGCGATGGGTGCTTCCATGGGCAGCTACGCTCAGCAAACTCTGGACAGCCAGGATGAACTGGGTCTGAAAATGGATCGTGAACTGGTCATCAAAGGCTTTGCAGATGCCGTTCACGGCAAGAGCCAGCTGACTGAAGAAGAAATTATCTCCGCCCTGCAGGAACACGATCAGGCTCTGCGCCCGCTGATCGAAAAGCGCCAGCAGGAAATGGTGGAAGAAAGCCGTAAGAAAGCAGAAGACTACCTGAAAGAAAATGCTGAAAAAGAAGGTGTTAAAGTCACCGATTCCGGTCTGCAGTATGAAATTATTGAAGCAGGCAAGGACGATAGCAAGAAGCCTACCCTGGAAGACACCGTTACTGTTCACTACACCGGTAAGCTGACCGATGGCACCACCTTCGACAGCAGTGTTGAACGTGGACAGCCAGCCACCTTCCCGCTGAGTGGCGTCATTGAAGGCTGGCAGGAAGGTCTGCAGCTGATGCCGGAAGGCTCCAAGTACAAGCTGACCATTCCGGCCGAACTGGCTTACGGCGATCGCCCGGCAGGCTCTATTCCTCCGGGCTCCGTTCTGGTGTTTGATGTTGAGCTGATCAAGATTGGTGAATAAACACCACACTGATTAGTAAAAAGTTAGTAAAAAGGGTTTTCAGCCAACGCTGAAAACCCTTTTTTTATGCCTGCGGTCTTCTTTACGAAGCGCCTTTCAAACCTTTCTGAAGGTCATCGGTAAACTGCTCTAACTGCTGACTGATGGCTCTTGCCAGTTCAACCGCCGAAGGCTGCTCATTAATAGCCACCTGATAACGATTTACGCGACGCTCACCGTTTATGCGCCAGCTGACCTCAAGCTCCAGCTGCTGGCCTTTCAGCATCAGGTTCTGAATGTCTACCTGAATCTTGATTTTTGGTCTCTGGCTTCGCAACCATGGGCCATGAAAGACATCCGCCTGCGGGTTCTTGTGTTGCAGGTTCTGGGTCAGCACCCGGGTAATCGCTTCAGCCAGAGGTTCTCCCCAGCGATCCAGACTCAACTGATGCAACTGAAAAGCATCGTCAATGTAGCCCATATTGCTACGATCCAGCCATGACGGAATGGACACCGGCATGATGCCAATGGAGTCCGACAAACCGGCTGACTCCCTCTCTGCCACTGGCTGCAGTGTATAGTAACGATAAGGTACAGAGTTGGCACAACCGGCCAACAGTAAAATCAATAACAGTGCAAATGGGCGATACAAAACAGCTCTCATTGATTTCCCCGGTTTTTACCTGATAACAGTGAGTTAGGCTGCTCTTCCAGCATTTCAGCCAGCCCCTGAACCGCCCTGGCTGAACGCCCAAGGTCAGATGTGCTCCGTTCCAGCTGGTACATCAGTGGCGAGTCTGGTGCCACTGTATCGGACAGCAGTTCAATGGTTTCGTCCATAGAGTTCAGTGCTTGCGTCAGTGTTTCCAGCATTCGGTTGATATTGTCGTTCGTTTGCGGAAAACCTTCGGCAATGATATGAGACATCTCTTCCATGCCCTGTGCCATACCAACAAACTCATTACGTATATCCGTCATACTGCTGCCCACCTCGCCAGCCATGACGTCAAAGGAGCGCATGGCCTGATTAAACTCAGCGGGCAGGTTCTTGAACTCGTCGGTACTGGTGACCTCTGTCAGGTTTCTGGCCAGTAAACCCAGATCAAGCATCAATTCCGGCAGGTTCATTTCCTGCAACTCATTGGCAATACTTTCAAAATCGCTGGGCACTGTCGGAAGCTGCGGATATTGGGTTTTAACGTCCATCATCCGCGGTCGGGCATCATGATAGAAGTCCACCTCCATGTACAGAAGACCCGTCAGCAAACTCTGCGCCTTAAGCTTGACCCCCAGTCCCCGCCGGTAAAGATCATCCAGATTCAGTTCGGGTTTGGAATCATCCGATGACATAATGGTGTCGGGATAAATATCAACAAATACCGTGTTCAGCACCCGATAGGGATCATCGTAGAGTTTGGCCTTGATATCTGCCACTTCACCAATTTTGACACCCCGCAGGGTCACCGGCGCTCCAATGTTTAGCCCCATAATGCTAGTGTCGTATATAGCAACCAGACGTTCCTTGTTTCTGCCCGATAGCTTACCCTGACCCACGAAGACCGTGAGTGCCGTGACCAGTGCCACCATGGCCAGCATAAAAACGCCGACCATAATCGGGCGGGATAACTTATTCGCTGTGCGACTCATTACAGCTTGTCCTTACTCCTTAAGTCATCTCTGATGAAGCCAGAAGTCTTTCGAAACCAGTCCGAAAGGCTTTCAGGAAGACACTTCACCTCGGGATAAAAATTCGCGCACCACGGGCTGCTTGCTGTGCCGGAGCATATAAGACGGTGCACCGGTATCCAGCTGGGTTCTGGACTGGGCATCCAGAAAAACACCATTATTGCCAATAGCAAAAATGCTCGCCAGCTCATGGGTAACAATTACTACGGTTGCCCCGGACGACTGACTGAGCTCCAGAATCAGTTCATCAAGGCGTCCTGCACTGAGCGGATCCAGTCCGGCGGACGGTTCATCAAAAAACAAAATACCGGGATCCAGAGCCAGAGCCCTTGCCAGACCAGCGCGTTTGTTCATACCACCGCTGATTTCTGATGGATAATAATCTTCATAACCCGCTAAACCCACCAGCGCTAGTTTATACGCAACCCGGTCGCTGATTTCAGCTTTGCTCCAGCCTGTGTATTGCTGCATGGGTAGTGCAATATTTTCAGCCAAGGTCATGGCACTGAACAGAGCGCCGCTCTGGTAAGTCACTCCCCAACGCGTCCGCATGGATAGCTGATCCGCGTCACTGGCAGAGAAATAGTCCTCCCCGTGATACAAAATCTGCCCCTGCACCGGAGAATAAAGCCCGATCATATGCTTGAGCAGAGTACTCTTGCCGCAACCACTGCCGCCCATGATGACAAACACATCACCTTTTCGAACTAAAAAATTGAGATCCTTCTGGATCAGTTTGTGCCCATACTGCAATCTGAGATTTCGTACCTCAATGACAGGACTATGGTCAGGATCGGTCTCAGGATCACTGCCCAAATATACTTCAGGATTCATATCTCGTTTAAATGCCCAGATGGAAATACAGAATATTCAGTCCCGCATCGGCAACGACCAGATACATAATGGCAGTCACAACGGCCGTCATGGTAGCCTGACCCACGGCAGCCGACGAACGTCCACACTTCATCCCGGCATGGCAACCGGCAAAACCGATCAGGGCTCCGAAGACAACACTTTTCGCTACACCGGTCATAACATCGGTCATGGTGAACGCCTGCGACAGCTGGAAATAATACATCCTCGGCGTAATACCCATGCCAACGGCCACCATGGCCCCGCCCAGCATGCCCAGAATATTGCTATAGATCGTCAGCAGCGGCATCGCCACAATGAGAGCGATCATTCGGGGCATGACCAGATAGTCCACAGGTTTTATACCCAATGTCGTCAGGGCATCAATCTCTTCGTTAACCTGCATGGTACCCAGCTGTGCCGCATACGAAGCCCCGGTGCGTCCGGCCATGATAATGGCTGTCATCAGGGCGCCCATTTCCCGTACCATACCCAGACCAACAAGATTGGCTACATAGACTTCGACGCCAAACTGCCGCAATTGAACAGTTCCCAAATAGGCAAGAATCATCCCCACCAGAAAACTAAGCAGTGTCACAATAGGCACAGCAGAGGGGCCAGCCTGATGCAAAGAATTAATGCCATCAGACCAGCGGGCATCACTGCGCCCGGACAACATTTTCTGAAAACTGAGCCCCACTTCGCCAAAAAAGGCCAACCAGCCCTTAACCCAGCCTGCACTTTGTCTGAAAACCTGAAAGTAATCGGGTTGTTTTTTATTCTCTTCCCGATTCGGGGGAACACTGGTAGCCAGCTTTAGCAACGATTGAATGTCTTCAGGTAAACAACTGATGTCCAGAGTACACCGATGCTGCTGACACAGGCGCTGGCAGGAAAGGATAAATGCCATGGTGCCAGAATCCCAGCTGAAGCGTTCACCTTGACAAAAGTGAATCACCTCAGGATTTTCCTGCTCCAAGTCATTGGACAATTGTTGTTTATAAGACTGAACAGGAGCACTGACCCAGTTGCCACTCAGTTTATAGCAGTACGACAGACGACGACCATTGCTCACATCAGGCATCTGATGATCGTCAGACAAAAAGGTTGGAGATATCATTCAGCTCATCTATCAGTTCAGCGAAACGCTTATAAGCTGTTCAATGGTGCAAGAGGGAACAACTGAGCCAAGAGTATAGACTATTGTCAGCGCGGTAAACCGCACTGACCTACGTTTACATTGGTACCACCCCTGCCTATTGAGTTAACTGATTACAAGCGGCGTAATGATGATGCGCAATCTCTTGCAATGGAATATCCTTCACTGAGCAACTACTGTTCGCCAGCTTACAGCGCCCGGCAAACCGGCAGCCTGGTGCAGGATCCACAGGCGAAGAAATCTCACCTTCCAACACCTCGCGCTCCATGATTTTATCCAGGTCGGTTGTGGGAATCGCTGACAGTAGTGCGCGAGTATAAGGGTGTGAAGGGTTTGAGAACAAAACACCTGCCGAGGCTTTCTCGACCATTTGCCCGAGGTACATTACCGCAATGTCGTCGCAAAAGTGCTTGACCACTGAAAGATCGTGAGTAATGAAAATATACGTCAGACCCAATCTGTCCTGAAGATCCTGCATCAGGTTCAACACCTGAGCCTGAATCGACACATCCAGAGCTGAAACTGGTTCATCACAGATAATAAACTTGGGGTTCAAAGCCAGTGCTCTGGCAATGCCGATACGCTGACGACGCCCGCCGTCCAACTCATGAGGGTAAGTATTAACCAGCCGCGGGCTCAAGCCAACCAGATCCATTAACTCTTCAACCCGTCTGGTTAACTCTTTCTTGCTTTTGACCAGTTTGTGAATAATTAGCGGTTCAGCAATGATCTCGCTGGCGGTCATGCGAGGGTTCAGCGAAGCAAAAGGATCCTGAAAGATTATCTGCATCTCTTCACGTAATAATCGCATCTGCTTTTTATCCAGCTCACGAATATTTTTTCCTTCAAACAGGATCTCCCCTTCCGTCGCTTCCAGCAGCCTTAAAATCACTCGACCTGTTGTTGATTTACCGCAACCCGACTCACCAACAATACCCAGCGTTTTGCCTTTTTCAATGGAAAAAGACACGCCGTCAACGGCATGTAGTTTGCCCTTAGGTGTGTCGAAGTGTTTTTTCAACCCTCTGACTTCAAGCATAATTTCTGACATAACGATTTCCTTATCCTGCACATTCAAGCTGAGGATGTGCCAAATGGCAGCTGACGATATGGTCCCCGCCCACTAACGTACTGACTGGTTTTGGCGATACTTTCGAACACAATGCGGTTGCCTCCGGACAACGGGGATGAAACCGGCAACCCTTTGGCAGATGAGTAGGATCTGGCATTAACCCTTTGATCGGTACCAGTCGTTCAACGTCTTTATTCAAATCAGGTATGGAGCCAAACAAGCCCTTTGTATAAGGGTGCTGTGTGTTTTGATAAACATCACGAATGGGGCCGCTTTCAACAATTTCACCGGCGTACATAATGGCCACCTTGTCACACACCTGAGCAACCACACCAAGATCATGGGAAATCATAATCATGGCTGTATTGTACTTCTGTTTAAGCCCTTTCATCAGATCCAATACCTGCGCCTGAATGGTGACATCCAGTGCGGTAGTCGGCTCATCGGCAATCAGAAGATCAGGATTACAGGCCAGTGCGATGGCAATAACAACCCGCTGCTTCATCCCTCCGGAAAACTGGTGTGGGTACTCACTGTATCGCCCAGCAGGAATGCCCACCATCTCAAGCATTTCTTTCGCTTTATTGATTGACTGGGGTTTATCAACGCTTTGATGAATCAGTACCACCTCTGCAATCTGGTCCCCAACCGTCATCACCGGATTTAATGATGTCATTGGGTCCTGAAAGATCATCGAAACCTTGTTTCCCCGAATCTCCCTCATCCGGTCTTCCGGTAAATCCAAAAGATCACAACCATCGTAAAATACCTTGCCACCTGCCACCCGCCCGGGCGGGTTAGGTACAAGTCTCATGACACCTAGCGCTGTGGTGGTTTTTCCGGCTCCGGTTTCACCAATCAGACCAAGGGTTTCCCCCCGGTTCAGAGTCAGATTTATATGGCTAACGGCCCGAGTAATTTCACCACCCACTTCATAAACAATACTCAGGTTTTCAACGGACAGCAGTGGCTGTCCTTTATTTTGTTCAGACATACTTCAATCTTGTCCTTGTTGTTCCTGATGCATTAATGCTTTAATCTGGGATCGAGAGCATCACGCAATCCGTCGCCTAACAGATTTAATGCCAAAATGGTGATCATAATCGCCAACCCCGGAAACGTCGTTACATGCCAGGCATGACGAAGGTATTGACGACCACCCGCCAACATCGACCCCCATTCGGGTTCCGGCGGCTGAATGCCCAACCCGATAAAGCTGAGCCCTGCGGTGGAAAGAATGGCAAGAGCTACGCCCAACGCACCCTGAACAATGACCGGAGCCAAAGAGTTAGGAATGATGTGACGAAAGATAATACGCACATCACTGGCACCGATGGCGCGTGCAGCTTCTATAAATTCCTGATCTCTGATGGACAGTACAGAAGCCCTAACTACACGGGCAAACGTTGGAATATTTGAAATGGCAATCGCCAACATAAGATTGGTCAGGTTTGCACCCAGAGCCGAGACAATAGCGATAGCCAGCAAAATACTGGGAACAGCCAGAAAGACATCCATCACCCGCATAATGATGTCGTCTAATCGTCCACCGTAATAACCAGCCACTGCACCCAGCGCCCCACCGATAACAATGGAAATGCCAACAGACAAAACACCCACCAGCAACGAAACCCTTGCACCATGAATTAGCCGGGCAAAAATATCACGCCCAAACTCATCAGTTCCCAGCCAGTATTGGGCACCAGGCCCCTGCAAACGGTCAGCCAGGTTCTGGGCAATCACCACCGATTCATAATCGGCAATAAATCCGGCAAACACTGCAGCAAACACAACAAAAGACAAAATCCACAGCCCAAGCATCGCCATTTTGTTTCGCCTTAGGCGCTGCCATACTTCCAACCACGGGCTGCGTTTGCGCGGAGCTTTTTTAACAGACTCCTCATAAGCATCGAACATTACTTCTTCAGACATAAACAACGCTCCCTGTCATTGTCAGGCGTATTGTGACTTGATACGCGGATCAACATAACCATAAAGCAGATCCACCAGTAGATTCACCAACGTAAAAGCAGCTGCCAAAAACATAACAGCACCCATCACCATCGGCGTATCTTTCTGTCGAATAGCGTCAACCATCATTCGCCCAACCCCCGGCCACGAAAACACCGTTTCTGTCAGAACGGCACCGCCGATCAGGTTACCAAACTGAAGGCCAATAACGGTGATCACTGGAATCAAGGCATTTTTCAGAGCGTGCTTATTAATAACCACATTTTCAGCAACCCCTTTCGCCCTTGCCGTGCGAATATAATCTTGACGAATCACCTCCAACATGGATGAGCGTGTCATTCGAGTAATAATGGCGGCAGAACCCGTTCCCAGCGTGATAGCAGGCAAGATCAATGAACTCCAGTCAGAGTATCCACCGGATGGCAGCCAGCCCAGATTGACGGAGAAGACCAGAATCATCATTAAGCCCAGCCAGAAGTTAGGCATCGATACGCCCAGAAGCGCCATTAACATAGAGCTGCTGTCAATAAATGAATACTGACGTGTTGCCGAGAGTATGCCTACCGGAATACCAATGAGCACAGCAATCACAGTACCCAGAGCTGCCAGAATCAAGGTGTTGGGGAAACGTAGAAAAATTTCATTAAACACATCGCGACCAGAGGAATACGAACGACCCAAGTCGCCTGTAACAGCATTACCAACATAGCGGGCATAACGCATGACAAACGGGTCATTCAGCCCCATCTCTTCCCGGAGTGACTCAACAGCATGAGCAGGTGCATTCTCACCCAGAATCAACTGTGCAGGGTCGCCCGGAGTAAACGACATAATGGCAAAGACCAACAATGAAACACCGAGCAGAACCGGTATCAGCTGAAACAGCCTTTTAAGAATAAAATTATGCATGTACCACCAAACAGCCGTTGGCAGTCAACGAAAGTATCCTGCCAACGTAGGTGCTGATTCTATTTTTTTAATAACAGACTGTTATGCCGACAAAGTGAACCCTGCCGACATCAGAGTTGATTAACCTTCAAAGCGAACGCCGCGAAGCTTGTGATGGCCCGGTGGTGCCAACTCAAAGCCCTTCACGTTACTCTGCATACCTGCATTCTGGAATTCATTGAAGATCGAAATGGTCGGCAGCTCTTCCTGCAAGGTGAGTTGGATGTCTCCATACAGTTTGCTACGCTCAGCCATATCACTGGAGACTCTGGCTGCCTGGAGCATGGAGTCTATATCATCGTTACTGTAGAAAGAACGATTACCTGCGCCGCCGTGTGTGGCCGAGTTAAACAACGCGTACAGACCATAATCCGCATCGCCCGTGACAGTTACCCAACCCATCATAAAGGTTTCATGGTCTCCACGGGATGTGCCATCAAGAAAAGCGCCCCACTCAACAACATCTATCGCCATATGGATACCCACTTCACGCAACTGAGCCTGAATAACCTGAGCAATCTGGATCCGAACCGGGTTGTCACTCACCCACAGAGTGGTCTCAAATCCATTCTCATATCCTGCTTCTTTCAGTAATTGACGAGCTTTATCGTAATTTTGTTCATACTGCTTGGCTTCAGGGTTGTGACCGAAAACACGACTGCTTATGGGAGAGTTCGTGGGTAAACCGCCTCCCATCACTACAGCATCAATAATGTCTTGCGTATTCATGGCATAGGCCATTGCCTGACGTACTTTAACATTGTCATAAGGCGCACGATTGACATTAAACCCAAAGTAAGTGATGGACAGAGACTCCCCTTCAATCAACTTGAGCTGTTTGTGATTATGGATGGTGTCCTTATCAATAGGTTCAATATCATAAGCGATATCGACTTCACCAGTTTCCAGGGCAATGGCACGATTGGTGCCTTCTGAAATGTTTCTGAATATGGCATTAGGTACTTCCTGTTTACCACCATAATAGTCATCAAAGGCTTTCAGCGTCACGCTGTCGCCTACTGACCAACTAACAAACTCATAAGGGCCGGTTCCAATAGGGTTCTGACCATAGCTGTCACCCGCTTCTGTGACTGCTTTTTCATTGAGAATGGATGCTGCCGTATGGCTCAGATGGTAAAGCAGCGGGCCAAAAGGCTCACTGGTTTTAACAGTAACAGTGTACTCATCGATGACAGAGACTGACTCGATTGCGCCCACAATATGAGCAACGGTGGGTGAAGCAATCATACGATCAAGCGTAAATTTGACGTCAGATGCCTTTAGCTCTTCGCCATTGTGAAACTTGACACCTTTTCGCAAATGAAGCTTTAGAGTCTTGTCGTCTACTTGCTCCCACGACTCAGCCAAACCGGGCACTATCTCCATATTGGAGTCGGTTTCAACCAGTTGACTGTAAATTTGCACCGCTACCCGTGAAGAAGGTTGGTCGTTGGTGGCGTGTGGGTCCAGTGTTTTTGCATCAGATCGCTGAGCAACCACAACGGTATCCCGGATTCCTGCTGTATCCTGAGGACTACTGCAGGCAGCCAACAACACTGCCGCACATGAGGCAATAGCTACCTTTAGCTTTCTCATTATATTTTCCTTTGTCCATTATTATTCGGGCTGCGCTCTCGCACCCGACCAACTTATTTGCGCAACAACGAAAAAACAATGCGGAAGCTACTGTTTTTGAAAGACTTTTGATCTGGGACAGAGTTTTTTTGTCAATCTCCACTTTAACGTACAAAAAACAGACAAAAAAAAGGGCTATCTCCATCTGACAGCCCTTTTTAATCATCGCAATAGGCTTTCAGCCAAAGAGTTCCTGAATGCTCTCCTGAATAGCCTTGATTTCTTTCACATCGGCAGGAGCAACAAAAATGGTGTCGTCACCGGCAACACAACCCAGAATGCCTTCTGCCCGACTGATGGAATCAAGCAGCCTTGCGACCATCTGGGCAGCCCCCGGGCTGGTTTTGATCACAATCAGGGCACCATTATGAGCCACTTCCTCTACAAGGTCGCGGACAGAGATGTTAGCATCCAGTTTGCCCATTTCCGGAGGCAGGCAATACACCAGCTCGTTGCGGGCATTGCGAGCCCTGACGGCTCCATGGCGGCTCAGCATCCTTGACACTTTTGACTGGCTGATATTATCGAAGCCCTGCTCCTGAAGCACGCTGACAATCTGACTTTGAGAGCCACAACTCTCATCTTTCAATAGCTGCCTGAACGCTTTGACAAGGTCTTCCTGCTTTTGACTGGCCATATTATTCCTAAAACTATGTCCTGAAATGTTGTCCTGAAATGTTGTCCTGAGATCATTTCCGAAAGCTGATCTGTATAAAAAACCGCTACAGATGAATAATTATTCAAACAGGGCTTGATTTCAAGCACTGTAGTATAAGAAAATCTACCGACATTCATAATCAAAGAAACGTACAGGCAATGGGCATTGAAGTACAAAGCCTCAGTAAATCATTCGGTTCTTCTGAAGTCCTGAAAAAGATCAGTTTCTCCATTCCGAAAGGCGAAACCACCATTCTTCTCGGAGCCAGTGGTGCAGGCAAAAGCACGCTGTTGCGGATGCTGAACCTTCTGGAAATACCGGATACCGGCACTATGGACATTGCCGGTATGTCGTTTCAATTTCATGGAAAAGCCGATACCCAACTGAAGCAGCAGGCGTGCAGCCTGAGAAAAAAAGTTGGCATGGTGTTCCAGCAGTACAACCTCTGGCCACATATGACCGTATTGCAAAACCTGATTGAAGCCCCCGTTGTCCAGGGAGCACCCAAAGAGCAGGCCATCGATCAGGCTCATGAATTACTGGAACGCATGGGACTGGCTGATAAGGCTGAAGCCTGGCCATCTTCCCTGTCCGGCGGCCAGCAGCAACGGGTAGCGATTGCCAGAGCCCTGATGCTGTCTCCCGAGATTCTGCTGTTTGATGAACCCACTGCTGCCCTTGATCCGGCCATTACCAATCAGGTCGTGAACATCATCAGGGAATTAAGCGACTCGGGTATTACCATTGTGGTGGTCACCCACGAAGTGGAGTTTGCCAAAAAAGTCGCCAGTCGTGTGATTTATCTTGAAGATGGTCACATTGTCGAAGACGGCCCCGCCAGTCACTTTTCCCAACCGGAAACAGCCGCATTCAAGTCGTTTCTGGAACATTAATTGCGGACACCTGAGTCATTTCAGGACGAATCATACCAACAACAGGACTCTTCAATGAAAACATCAATGAAAAAATCAATGAAAAAGTTGTTTGCTATCGGCGTTACCACCGGCGTATTCACCATGGGCAGTTTACCGATTCAGGCAACCGAAACCATACGCTTCGGTACTGAAGCAACGTATCCCCCTTTCGAATTTCTGGATGAAAATAACGAACTGACCGGTTTCGACATTGATCTGGCGAAAGCCATCTGTGCAGAGATCAAAGCAGAGTGCACGTTCAGTAATCAGCCATTCGACAGCCTGATCCCCAGCCTGAGATATCGTCGTTTCGATGCAGTGATTGCCGGTATGGATATTACTCCGGATCGTCAGGAGCAAGTTGATTTCAGTATGCCTTACTTTGAAAATTCGGCCTCTTTTGTGGCGGCCAAAAACCAACCGTTTAAGTCCGCTGCGGACCTGAAAGGCAAGGCGGTTGGTGTCCAGAATGGTTCTACTTTCCAGACCTACATGATCGACAAGTTTGAAAAGCATGGCGTCACCATTCGTCCGTATGAAACTATCCAGAACGCCTTTCTGGACATGACGAACGGACGTGTCGATGCCGTTTTCTCTGATACTGCCGTTGCTAATGACTGGCTATTGGAGCGAGGCAAAGGCGAGTATGGTCATCTGGGTGAAACCATCCGGGATGCAGAGTATTTTGGCGTAGGCTATGGTATTGCTGTCCGTCAGAAAGACGCTCTGAAAGACAAGATTGACACGGCTCTGTCCACACTGAAGGCAAACGGCACCTGGCAGACCATCCACGACAAGTATTTCCCAGAAGCCAAGTAAAGCGGTAACGACCTACACATGGATGCATCGACCCTTACTGACGCGGTGACGCGCTACGCCGGGCTGTTTTTTGATGCAACACTCATGACCCTCGGGCTGGCGCTGTCAGCCCTTGGGGTTGGCCTTGTGCTGGCTATGGTGTTTGCATTGGGAGAACTGTCCCGTTTCCGACCTCTGGGATGGCTGACAACCTCCGTTGTTACCATCCTGCGCGGGCTGCCAGAACTGCTGATTATTTTCTTTGTCTATTTTGGCTTCACTCACGCGTTCTTTTTATTAACGGATCAGTTTATTGAACTAAGCCCTTTCACGGCCGGTACCATCGCCCTGTCGCTTATTTACTCGGCTTATGCCAGTCAGATCCTCAGAGGCGCCCTGCTCTCTGTCGGCAAGGGACAAAAGGAAGCCGCAAAGGCGCTTGGCGTCCCGACACGCCGGGCTTTTTTTCGCATCGTCTTGCCCCAGGCGTGGCGTCATGCCTTGCCCGGGCTTGGAAATCAATGGCTGGTGCTGTTAAAAGATACGGCACTTGTCGCCTTGATCGGTATCAACGACATTCTGCGTCAGGCACAGCTGATTTCTGTTCAGACCTATGAACCCTTCACCTGGTACTGTATTGCGGCTCTGATTTATCTGGTGATTACCCTGATCAGCCAGAAACTGTTGCAACGCATGAAACAACATTCCAGCCGTTACGTCAGGGAGTTAAAGGCATGAGTATGGACGCTGCACTCTCTTACCTGCCAGAACTGCTGAAAGGTCTGGGAACCACATTGGAACTGACCTTCGCCAGTTTGCTGCTGGGCTGTACACTGGCTCTGTTATTCACCCTGGTATTGACTCTGCGCATCCGGGTGCTGAACTCTCTGGTCCGGTTACAGATTCTTTTGTTTACCGGCACACCCTTGCTGGTACAGATTTTTTTAATCTATTACGGCCCCGCCCAGTTCGACCTGTTTAAAAACAGCCGCCTCTGGCCCTTGCTGAGTGAACCCTGGTTTTGTGCCATGCTCGCCCTGGCGTTGAACAGCGCCGCTTATTCAACCCAGTTGTTTAAAGGCGCTATTGATAATGTCGCTCCGGGGGAATGGGAAGCCTGCTATGCACTGGGCATGACCAAAGCGCAATCGCTGAGAAACGTTATCCTGCCTCACGCGGTGCGTCGTGCGTTGCCAGCCTATGGCAATGAAATGATTCTGATTATGAAAGGGTCTTCTCTTGCCAGTACCATTACGCTGATGGATTTAATGGGCTATGCCTCACGACTCAATGCACGAACCTACGACACCTTGACGGTATTTACGATGGCGGGGGTAATCTATCTGGTGCTGACCGGCATTATGACATTGCTGGTTCGTCTGCTGGAAAGAAAAGCGCTGGCTTTTTCTCGTTGATTGCTTTTTTATTTAAGAGAGCATGGCTGTCAACTCTTCTGATTGTCAGCCATGCTCTTGTGAAATTGAGATTTTTTACTGGATAATATGCCCCTTCCTGCCTGGCAAAAGTATTCATTTTTCTTCACAATTAGTCGTTGCGTTTATGATGTATAAACAGTAACGACAAAATCGTTACCGTCAATGCAGCTGAATCAGCTCTGTGGAAAGACTGATTTAGAATGACAGGCTCTTCTCTGATGGACTCGAGATGAAGGTTAGCAAAGTTCTCGGTACGGCGAAGTGGGTGCACCTGACGAGGAGCATAGCTCGCATCCAACAGCGGCATTGGCGGCACCTCATCAATCACCCTGATATCTTCTTCGTCCTCTTCCTCATAATGAGGGTTTCGAATCACATCAAAGTGCCAGTCGATAGCTCTATGCCTGGCCGTGAACAAATCAAGATAGCCATGATTATCAAATAATATAGATACGTCCCCTGTTCTTCCCTCAACTCTATAGTATGAGTTGTGACCGTCAGGCTCTTGTTCAACATTTATTGAAGTAACAGTAAAAATTGGAAGAATGGGGTCTTGATTCTGAAGGCCTCTTCTTTCTGCAACATCGCGCGATATTATCAAAATTGGAAGATTCGACAGTATGAGATGTTTATTAGCAAACGTTTCAGTTGTTTCCAAGCTATCCGGATTAGGGGGCGTTCTCAATTACGCCAACCAGACCAAAGAAGCTGTCAACTGAAGCATTCCCAAGTAATTTCGACCCAACCGTTCGTATCGGGTTGCGATTCTCCGGAAGTGCTTCAGCTTTTGAAATAACCTTTCTACAAGATTGCGCTCCTTGTAAAGCTCTCTGTCATAGAGCCTTGGTTGCAGTCTTCCTTTTCTCGGCGGGATAACCGGTTCAGCCCCTATACAGCCGATAGCCAGAATGAATGCATCTGAGTCATAGCCTTTATCTGCAAGAACATAATCTGCAGAAAAAGCCTCTATTAATGCATTTGCCTGACCATATTCTGATGCTTGACCTGCTGTCAGTATTAAGCGAACCGGATTTCCCAGAGCATCTACAGCAGCATGGATTTTAGTCGTCAGACCACCTCTTGATTTGCCAACGGCCTCATCATCTTGAGCTGTTTTTTTGGTGCTCCATGCTGATGAACTCGAGCAATACTGCCGTCTACCATCAGATACTCAAGATCCTTATCCTTGGAAAGCTCTTCAAAGATGTCGCCCCACGGGTAGTGGGCCAGAACTGTTATATCGCGTGAATATTGACCCCAAACTCAACTTTATTAATCAATAATCCAATAACAATATCGTGCATCTTTTCGAGCTTTGAAAAACAAATTGTCTTTCTGGCCAACCGTTTAATCCAAGTCCGAAAATTAAGGTTTTTACGCTCTATCTTCTGAGTGTTTGCTTTACCAATAATATGCATGTTTTCATCAAGGTGTCGCTCATAGGCTCCCCAATCATCGGTGTAAAATTTATTAATACCAAATGGCTTCAGAAGTGTTTTGAGTTCTTTAAAAACTTCATCTTTCCGTTTTCCGAAAACATAAGCAAGCACGGTATTTGTAGCGTGATCAACAGCATACCAAAGCCAGCGTTGGTTCGATTTATCATGAACATACGACCACTGCTCATCTAGCTCAGCCTCTTGGCAGACAAGCCCTACATGAATAATTGCATCTGACTTGAGATCAATAGTTTGAATATTTGGGTTGACCTTTACCAGACCGCTTTCATTTTTTTTAGAGTCTTTATTACTGTTGTCTTGCTTATTCCGAGTACTTTACTTGTATCCCTGATTCCGCTGCCATTTATTGCCATATCGATGATTTTTTCTTTAACGCCAGGCTCACAGGCCTTGTAGCGATATTCAAGCATGAAGGTTTTGATTTCACATTTGTCATTACAGCAATAGTATCGTGGAACATCATGAGTGCTGTATCCGAAAGGCCGAACTTGGTTACTGCCACATGTTGTACAGAGGACTTGCGTAAGGCACATTTTTAAACCGCATTTTTCAAAGTTGCCGAATGTCGTATTTTAGCAGACAGGGCTAGAATCACAGAACTGTGCCACTACCGCCCCACGTTCCCTTGTGGCACCAACGGTTATAGCGAACATAAACTCTGTGCCAATTTCCGAAAGAATTTGGTAGGTCTCTCCATGGTGCTCCAGTTCTGGCAATCCACAGAACAGCTTCGAGAAACTTGCGATTATCCTTGGCTGTTACTCCACAGTCTGATGATTTTCCTGGCAGGAGGTCTTTGATTCGATTCCATTGATCATTGCGGAGAACTGTACGAGGCATAGTGAACCAAAAAAGCCGCAAACTATACCTCAAACATGCATACTTGAGCTAATTGAGAACGCCCCCTAGTGCTGGAAAGCTCTAATATACATACACCTCATGTTGTGTTCTGATCTGCATCCATTTTTCGCCCCCAGCTTTGTCAGAAGCAGCACGGATGCAGTCAAAACACACCCAGAAAATCGTCTTGTCAGACCAGCAGCGTAAAGACCTTGAGCTCATAGTCCGCAGACGCAAAAGTAGTCAGTCACTTGTGCTCAGAGCCAAAATCATACTGGCTGGTGCAGAAGGTAAAAGCCTGCTCGGAACAGCTAAAAAATTAAAATGTACCAGAGAAACGGTTACCCGCTGGCGCAAGCACTGGGTCGAACGACCTGATGACCAATCCACCCTGGAAAAGCTGAAAGAAGCCCAAAGGCCGGGCACTCCGCCCAAGTTTACCGCTGAACAGATTTGCCAGATTATTGCCCTGTCTTGCGACAAGCCAGAAGACCATGGCTACCCCTTCAGCCATTGGTCAGAAAGCTTATTAGCCATGGTGGCAGTAGACAAAAAAATTGTCTCATCCATCTCGCAGAGACAGGTGGGGCGTTTTTTAAAATCAGGCCGACATTCGTCCAGACAAGGTCAAAGGCTGGGTTGATACTCCGAAAGATGAAGCGTTTGAAATCCGCTGCGCCGATATATGTGACACCTATCAGAAAGCCGTTGAGCGTGCAGAGCAAGGCATCAATACCTTTTCCTTTGATGAAAAAACAGGCATGCAAGCTCTGGAGCCCGTGAAACCAAACAAACTGGTTAAGCCGGGTCACATAGAAAAGCGTGAGTTTGAGTATACTCGTCATGGAACGCAAGCTTTGCTGGCCGGTATGGATGTGGCTACAGGAAAGATAATTCCTCTTATTAGAGATACTCGAACAGAGCAGGATTTTGCTGACTGGCTGGATCTTGTTCTGGCCAGTGACCCAAAGGCAGCAGGTTGGCATTTGGTCATGGATCAGCTCAATACACACATGTCAGAAGCGGCTGTCATGAAGGTTGCAGCTATCGAAAACACACCAGCTAATGAGCTTGGCGTCAAAGGTAAATCCGGTATTTTGAAAAATATGGAAACTCGGGCGGCTTACCTCAGTGACCCATCCCATAAAGTAGTATTTCATTACACGCCAAAGCACGCATCATGGCTGAATCAAATTGAAATCTGGTTTTCCATTTTGGTGAGACGGTTTTTGAAAAGAGGCATATTTACATCAACTGAAGACCTGAAAACCAGACTTCATGGTTTTGTAGATTTCTTCAATGAGCGGATGGCCAAGCCTTTTAAGTGGACTTATCGGGCTCGGCCTCTGCAAGCATAAGAGTGTATGGATATTAGAGCTTTCCAGCACTAGGAGGCTGTCCGAGAATAGTCTGCCCTACTGTGGTCGTAGTAAATTGGTCTAAAAATCCGCTTTTGTTCGTCAAATAGCTCGCCATTCTCCTCTCAAAACCGAATCTTTATCCTCAATTTTCTACGATCCTCGCTACGGGCGCTATTCTTGGACAGCCTCCTAGCGTTTAAAGAAAGCCGGACGTTTAAATAAAAGCAAAATTTGCTATGATCCCCAAAGGCTGTCACTTTCAATGCCGTGGCAGTTTTCTGAACAATAATAAAAACGACAACGGATTCCCATCATGGCAAGCAGTAATGCACGTCGTCAGCTGTTCATCTCTCTGGCTGTTCTGGCTATTTGTGCAGGCATCGGTTTTGGCTTAACAAAGCTGAGCAAGCCCCCGGAAGAAGAGAAACAAATCACCACTATTCCTCTGGTCGAGTCACGAGTACTGGCAACCGAATCGGTTCGGTTTTCAATCAACAGTCAGGGGGTTGTGCATCCGGCCATTGAAACAACGTTAGTGACACAGGTCTCTGGTTTGATCACCGAGGTGGCACCGGTGTTTGTCAGTGGTGGCGTTTTTCAAAAAGGCGATCTTTTGGTCCGGATTGACGACAGTGACTATCGGGTGGCGGTACGTCAGGCTGAGGCGTCTCTCGCTGCCAGTGAAGCTCGCCTGACCGAAGAAACAGCCCGTTCCAAAGCTGAAAAACAAAGCTGGTTGCGCAGTGGTCGCAAGCTGGAAGATGCGCCCGAACTCCTCCTCCGTGAACCTTATGTAGCAGAAGCCAGAGCTCAGGTGAAGGCAGCCGGTGCCCAGCTGGATAAAGCCCTCAGAGATCTTGAGCGAACAGTTATTCGGGCACCATACGATGGCATGGTGCGAGAGAGGATGGTCAATCTTGGTCAGTTTCTGGGTACAGGAGCCCAGCTTGGTATGGTGTTTTCGGTAGGGTCTTCGGAAGTGCGCCTGCCATTAAAACCGGCGGATCTTGCCTTCATTGATTTGCCTGCAGCCGGACGACAGGTTTCATCCGACATTCAGGTCTCTCTCAGTCAATCTCTGGGGGGGCAAACGGTTACCTGGGAAGCCGATCTGGTCAGGGTGGAAGGAACGGTGGACGAGAAAAGTCGTATGCATTATGTCGTTGCCCGCGTTACTGACCCGTATGCGCTTAATCCTGCCAAAGGGAATGACTCCCAAAACCCTGAACCATTGAAAGCGGGAAGCTTTGTGACTGCCCGGCTACAGGGCGGCGAAGTGGAAGGGCTGTTTCAGATCCCTCGTCGTGCAGTCTACGCCGATGGCAAGGTGATGGTGATTGATGATAACAACAGTTTGCGTTATCGGACGATCCAGCCGGTTTATGCCGATGAAAACAAAGTTTATGTGTCCCATGGACTAATAGCCGGAGAGCGCTTGTGTCTGACACCGCTGACGAACCCAGTGGAGGGCATGAAAGTCAGGCTGTCTTCTAATGCAACGAAATCCATTAATAATAACGGCTAAACAGGTGGCATGATGTCGCACAATCATGATGACAGCGTGTACAAAAAAGGGGTGATCGCCTGGTTTGCCAATAATCCGGTGGCAGCTAACCTGCTAATGCTCACCATTATTGTCGCGGGTCTTCTCAGCACCTATTCCATCAAGAAAACTATATTTCCGGATTTTGCCGCAGACACTATTCAGGTGTCGGTTAGCTATCCCGGTGCTGGTGCTGATGACATAGAACAAAGTGTTGTACTCAAAATCGAGGAAGCGGTCAGGGATCTGTCGGGTATCAAAAAGGTGGTGAGTACCGCCAGAGAAGGACTTGGGCGTGTTCGCATCGAGGTGGAAACCGGTTTTGATCTGGATACACTCTACAACGATGTCAAAGTCTCTGTGGAAGGTTTAACGACACTGCCTGTTGATGTAGAAACGCCGGTGATCACCAAGATCGAGCCTGAAAATCGTGTGTTACTGGTCACCGTATTTGGCGATATTGAAAGACTGTCACTGCAACGAACGGCGCAATCGTTGCAGGAAGCGTTATTGACATTGCCGACGGTGACCAAAACCCGGTTGCTGGGTGAAGACGATCTGGAAATTTCTATTCAATTGTCAGAATCGGCGCTACGAAAGTACGGCTTAACGTTTGATGAAGTGGCAAGGGCATTGAAAAGCGCTTCCATTGATGTTGCCGGAGGTTCAATTAAAACCCGCGATGGGGATATTTCAGTTAAAACCCGCGGGCAGGCGTATACCGGCTTTGACTTTGCCGACTTTGTTGTAAGAACCAATGCCGATGGCAGTCGGCTTTATCTGCGGGATATCGCCGATATACACGACGGCTTTGTCGAGGATGAAGGTATTGTCCGGTTTAATGGCAGGGAAGCGATTACCATCAGTGTGATTTCCGAAGGGGATATCAGCGCTCTGCAAACTTCCAGGGATGTACGTCACTTTTTGGGTAATTATCAGAGTCAGCTGCCGGTCAGTGTGGAGGCCCGACCTTGGGGTGATGGGGCTTATTACCTGAAAAGTCGTCTGAACATGATGATGAAAAACATGCTCAGTGGCGGCGTTCTGGTGTTTCTGCTGTTAACCCTGTTTTTGCGTATGAGGGTGGCGTTCTGGGTAGTGGTGGGTATTCCGGTCTGTTTTCTCGGAGCCATCTGGCTAATGCCCAATGCCCTGATGCCGGTGTCTATCAATATGCTCAGCCTGTTCGGCTTTATTCTGGTGCTTGGGGTGGTGGTGGATGATGCCATCATTATGGGTGAGAGTGCCTACACCAGCATTTCCCGTTACGGGCATACGACGGATAACGTCGTGGCGGGTGTTCATCGGGTGGTGGTGCCCGCTACCTTCGGTGTATTAACGACCATGGCTGCCTTTTTGCCGGTGTTGTTCGTTACCGGTCAGGCGTCGCCATTCTTTCATGCCATTGGTCTGGTGGTGATTCTCTGCCTGTTCTTTTCCCTTGTGGAATCAAAACTGATTTTGCCTGCACATCTTGCCCATATGCGTAAAGTTGAAGCGGGTAAGCCTCCGTCGAACCGTCTGGCAAGGTTGCAAAATCGCGTTGACCACGGATTGCAGTGGTTTGTAAATACGGTTTATCAGCCGCTGATGGAAAAGGCGCTGCGTAATCGTTATGTCACTCTCAGTGTGTTTGCCGGTGTGATGATCATTACGGTGAGCGTGATGGTCAGTCCGCTGATTCGTTTTGTGTTCTTTCCGAAAATTCCCAGCGATATGATCGAAGTGACACTGGATATGCACGCAGGTGTTTCCATTGCCGACCGAAATGACACTTTGATTCGCCTGGAACAGGCCGCTATGCGTGTGGATGAACGTTACCGACAGGAAAACGAAGGCGAAACGCTGGTTGAAAGTCTGATGCTCTGGTCAAGAGGTGATGACGAGGGTGTGATTATTGCCGAGTTGAGCAAAGCGGAAGCGCGTTCTATTGAAGTGGGCGAGGTCGCGAATTTGTGGCGCGATGAAGCCGGAGCCATGGTCGGGGTGCAGAAACTTGATTTTTCTACCGAGCGCCATGCGGGTGGTTCCAAACCCGTCTATTTTCGTTTGAGCAGTAATGACAACGAACAGCTGCAAAAGGCTGCTGCAGAGCTCGAAGCGCAGTTACGATCCTACCGTGGTGTGTACGATGTCGAGAACACGACAGAGTCTGCCATTGATGAAGTGATTCTGGATATTCTCCCAGGAGCCCAGGCGTTGGGATTGAATCTTGCCAGCCTGGGTAATCAGGTGCGTCAGGGCTTTTATGGGCAGGAAGTTCAGAAAATCCAGCGCGGTCGTGAAGAGGTCAAGGTGATTCTGCGTTATCCAAGGGAAGATCGTGATGATTTAACCGATCTGGATAGGGTGCGCATCCGGACAGCGGATGGCAGTGAGGTACCATTTTACCAGGTGGCGACGATTACACCGGGGCAGGGCACCAGCTATATTCGGCGAACCAATGGTAAGCGTGCTCTGGCGGTATCGGCCAACGTTGATGTGAAGCGGATTGAGCCTGATACGGTCATCAAGGATGTCAGAGAGAACTTCCTGCCGGATCTTTATGCCCGTTATCCGGACGTCGCCAGTGGTCTGGACGGTGCCAGCCTGGAACAGAAACAAACGGTTAAGCAATTATCGGTTCTGGGTTCTGTGGCCCTGCTGATGATCTATGCCCTGATTGCTATTCCCCTTCGTTCTTATGTTCAACCGTTGTTGATTATGGCAATTATTCCTTTCGGGCTGGTGGGAGCTCTGATTGGACATCTGTTGATGGGTAAGTCGTTCAGCCTGATGTCCACCTTTGGTCTGATCGCCCTTGCCGGTGTACTGGTGAATGACAGTCTGATCCTTGTGGATTTCATTAATAAGGCGAAGGCAACAGGCAAAAGCGTCTATGAAGCTGCAATATACGCAGGGCGCGAGCGCTTTCGGGCGATTATACTGACGTCCCTGACGACCTTCCTCGGACTGGTGCCCATTACCATGGAAAAAAGCCTGCAGGCTCAGGCGGTGTCGCCCATGGCGATTTCCCTTGGATTCGGGATTCTGTTTGCTACCGCTATTACGCTTATTCTGACACCCACTCTGTATGTGGTGATCAGCGAGCTGGGGCAGGGTTTTCGCAGGCTCTGGCACGGTGCAGGGTCGGCAAAGCCTGTGGAGGACAAGTAGCTTGGGGGCTTGGAGAGTTGAGTGCTTAAGCCTTTTGCCTGCTGTCGGTTAAAACATCAGAGCAGGTAAAGGCAGAGCATAAAAATCAGCCCTGGTGCGAAAAAGCCGATGAGTGCGCCAGATTCACGATCTCCCCACTTTCGTTCAGAGAACTCTCCAACCATATAAGTGGCAAATGTCCAGATACCAAGGCAGATAAGAACGATTATCCAGCCGGTCAGCGTCATGTTTTCCAGCATTTGATGAAGATTGAACATATTACTACCTCATAACTGTTTTATTGTTCGGTCTGGCTTCCTGAGATCAGGATAGTCGCAGTTCGTAAATTTGCTCTGTCATGGTTTAGATATTGAACAACGGGCTGAGTTCCGGTGAACAGATCAACGGATGTCAGATTCACTGACCGGCTTGTTATGAACCTGCTGTATTGGTTTGGCTCAAAGGCTTCAGGCAGAAAGGAGAGTCTGAATGAATGTATCGAATGTAATGAGTTTTACCACTGGACGGCATGATGAGAAATTTGTGGCGCAGTGTAGCTCTTCTGAAACCAGCGACCAGACTTCATCGGATTCAGATACGACTGAAACAAGCAGTACGGACAATAAAAGTGATACTTCAGTATCAAAGGTAAAATCAGAGAAAACCATCGGGTTGGCTGAACCTTGTGAAAGCCAGAACTCCGGATCTTCAAACAATCAGCTGAACAGAACGCCGGGGTTCTTTGAATCGCGTTTAAGAGATAAACCATTTTCCCAGTTTGATTCAAATGATGTTAATGCTCTATTTGGTTTGGATGGTGAGGATGATTCATTTGTTTTAACAGGGACCAAAGTACCGGGTCTGCCTATGCCGGCAGAAACACCGGGTAAGGTGCACTTAATACCGTTTGAACGTGGTAAAAAGCTGGATGAGATTAGTCCGGGAGTCCTTCACAGGCTGAAAGGGCTTCAAAAGCTTGGTGAAGGCAGCTTTGGTCGGGTTTATTTTGTGGACAAGACTGTTAAGGGAGTAGAGAATGGGGCGCTGAAGCAGTTTCTTGCCGGTCAGGAAGGTTTTTCTGAACGCCAGCACAGGCAAGCAGCCAGAGAAGTATTTACGCACATTGAGTTTGACCACCCTAATATTGTTAAAGCGATGGCTTACCATGTTTGCCAAGAGTCTGTGATGCTTCTAATGGAAGCGTTATCCGGTGATCTTGAACAGTTTGTAATGAACTCAAAAGGAGAGTTACTCCTTGTTAATCTACTGGGTATATTGGAAGGTATTTTTTGTGGTGTGGAGTATCTCCATAAAGACTGCAAACTCTTGCATGGTGATCTTAAGCTGAAGAACATTCTTCTGGATAATCAGGGTAAAGCTAAAATTACAGACTTTGGTTTTGCCTCTCGAATTGATAAGCCCAGAACGCTCGCCAGTGAACCCCCCTGTTTTTATATGGCACCGGAATTAACAAGCCAGCAGCGGGAACACATGAGTGAAAAAACCGAGATTTTCTGTCTTGGGATTATTGCTTTACAGTTATTGGAGAATGAGGTGCTGTTTCATGCCTGGGTGAATCAGTCACACCTCCGCGAAAGTGACTTTTCTTACAGCCCCGGGCTTTTTAAAGCCTATCAGGATTATTTTAATAAAGCTGATTCAGCAGAGCTGGATAAAGTAAACGGCAAGCCGGTGATCACCAGTGTAGTTGATGCGAAAGAAATAGCCTCAAAGTATCGTACGGATCAAGGTGTCAGTAAAAAACATCTGGAGGAATTCATTCAGAAGATGGTGTTGCAATGCATGAGCCATTCCCCGGAAGACCGGTTAACGCTGTCAGAGGCTAAAGATTTTCTGATGCAGTTCATAAAGCAGTATCAGGAAGGCTCTGCTACTAAAAAACACAAGACCAGAGGCGCTTCAGACATACCCGCCAAGAAAAAACTGTTTTGATCATCACCAAGGCAACCGAAGTCAGCTGCCTTTAGGATGATCATCAATAAAAGCAGTTTACATCGGCGGATAGGTGTAATGCCCCTGAATCCCCAAAGGTAGCCCCGTTGCCCAGTACAGTAACAGGAAGATTGTCCAGATAACCGTCAGAGCCAGAGAGTAAGGCATCATCAAAGAGGCCAGCGTTCCAATCCCTGCACTTTTGATATAACGCTGGCAGTAAACCACAATCAGCGGAAAGAAAACCATCAGTGGTGAAATGATATTCGATACCGAGTCGCCCAGACGATAAGCAGCCTGCGACAGCTCCGGTGAAATGCCTACTGCCATTAGCATCGGGATCAGGATTGGTCCCATCAGCGCCCATTTAGCCGAGGCTGAACCGATTACCAAATTAACGACAGCTGTCAAAAGAATCATGCCGACAATGGTGACTTGTCCGGGCAGGTTCATGGCTTGTAGTACTTCGGCACCGCTCAGTGCCAGAACAGTGCCCAGATTGGACTGGCCAAAAGCCGCCAGAAACTGGGCGCAGAAAAAGGCCATGACCATATAAGAGCCCATGCCGGACATGGATTTACCCATGGCATCGATAATGTCTTTGGCTTTTTTGAAAACGCCTGAAGCCAGACCGTAAACAACGCCCGGAAGAACAAAAATCAGAAAAATCAGAGGTACGATGGACTGCATAAGGGGAGACGCCAGTGACGTCAGTTCTCCATCGGCAGAACGCATGGGGGACGACTCTGGTAGAACAAAGGCGCACAGCAGGCCGATACCTGCCAGCATCGACAGACCCGCCATACGGAATGCCCGGCTTTCAACAGCGCTGACGGAGCCCATGTCTTCAACGGGCTCTACATCATCGTCAATGGGCATATGACTGTTCAGGCGGGGCTCTACAATCCGTTCAGTCACAAACCAGATAACCACAGTAACGAGCAGGCTGGAGGCAGCTGCAAAGAACCAGTTGCACAGAGGATTTACCTGATACTCGGGGTCAAACAGCTGGGCTGCCGACTGGGTAAACCCTTGCAGCAAAGGATCGGTTGGCGTAGGAACGAAACTGGCAGCAAAACCGCCCGATACACCGGCAAAAGCTGCGACAACTCCGGCCAGAGGGTGACGCCCGGCTGCGTGAAAGATAATCCCGCCCAGAGGAATAACCAGAACATAGCCCGCATCGGCAGCCAGATGTGAAAGAATAGCGACGACTACAAGGGCTGGTGTCAAAAGCGCTTTTGGTGTGACTGCCAGCATTTTTTTCAGGCCGGTATTGATAAAACCGGACTGCTCCGACACGCCCACGCCAAGCATGGCAACCAGCACAATGCCTAAAGGGGCAAAGCCGGTGAAATTACCCACCATTGATGAGAGAAATGCCGCCAGTGACTCTCCGGTTAACAGATTGTTGACCTCTATGGCTTCACCGGTGGTGGGATGAATCATATCGAAACTGACGGTAGACAACAGTGCAGACAAAACCCATACCAGCAGTGTGCCGTATAAAAACATCAGGGAAGGGTCTGGCAATTTGTTGCCGGCTCGCTCGACACCATTGAGGAAACGGTCCATCAGGGTGGGTCGATCCTGAGCAGTAGAGAGAGGGGGAACCTGTTGACTCATAAGACCTCAGAAGATTTTTGTCGGGTTGGCATGATGTGAGCGGAGGTGACAACAGACTTGAGTTTTAATGCCGTGTACCAGTCGATCTGACTTCAAGACTAAAAAAAGTAGCAGCTGGATTGTATTGAATTTTCAGAATAGTCAGTGGAAAAACTGTATGTTAGATGAAGTGGCCTGAAGTCGCCTAAAACCTGATAGTCGTCATATCTTTAACGGATTCACTTAAGGATAGTAATCACCTTATGTTTATCGTCTCTCTAGTTTAGCCGCTGTATTGTGATTTGCATGATGATCATAATATAAGACCAATGTCGTTTTCTAAAAAATGTAGGAGTCTTATGAGCAAGCTTTACTGCGAAAAAAAGCCGACATCTACTGGTCGGCTTTGGGTTAAGAATTAACTTAAGAAGATAATTATTCTATAGCTATTCATTATCCTTTTTTCGTTTGCTATCCGTCAAATCAGTCTGGGCAGCATCATATCCCCGCCTTTTACGAAGCGCTTTTGCGAGTTCGGACTCGTCCTGAGCTTCTTGTGCTGGTCGCTCGGAGGCATGATTAGATTGACTTTTAAGCTGTTTACGAGCCTTGGTATAGTCATTGTCAATATCCATTTCATCAGGAGTGCTATCATTTTTTACGTCTTCGTCTTCTTGGTCTTGCCTGGTGAGGTCGATACCCGTTTTTCTGAGTTGAACGCCTCCCGATAATATTTCTTCGTTTACAGAGAGAGGTTTCGAAGAATCTTTAGGTATCTCTATATTGCCATCTTTCAGCGTGGCTCCTGTCTTTTTAAGCTTTGCATTTCGGAATGCGGCTGCCGAGGGTGATTGGCTGGATGAGTCGGAAGTCGGAGGAGTGACAGCTTCATCTGCAATTGATGCATCCTGACGCTGGGTTTCGATTTTCCTCATCTTGCGATTGACTTTGTCTTGTATGTTCAAAAGCGTTTCAACGGTGGTAACAAGCTCATCCACTTGCTTTTTCTGCTCCTTCATACGTTCCATAAGCTCTTGACGTTCGCTGGATTTTGCACCTTGTTCTTCTTTTAATGTTGCCAGCTTATCGACATTGTTGTTCCAGTCGGTCAGTTCTTGATGGATTGCCTCTAAAATAGGGTTTGCTTTGAGTTCAATTCTTCCTTCTGTACTTTGAAGCGAAGATGCCGCAACTCGTAACTCGTTGAGCATTGCCGGGGAAGCTTTCTCAAAATTTTTGTTCTGAATAAACCTTCTTATTCCGGCCAATACATGCGCCACCTTCTTTTTGATGCCGTTATTTTTCTTGGCAGCCTCTGTACTGGCATCTTCTTTCACAAGTACAGAGCCTTTTGCCTCCTCAGGTACTGAAGCGTCATCTTCTACGTCAGCATTTTTGACCTCTGTTGCATAGGTACGCGGAGGTTTTGGTATCGGGTTTGGTCCACTCAGGTCAGGGCTTGTGGTTGGGTTCTGAACTGCTCCTTTAGCTGATGGAGGCAGTGGCGGTGCTGGAGGAACTGTACCAGGGAGTGGGGGCGGTGTAGGAATATTACCAGTACCAGGCAATGGAGGAGGCGGTGGTGGAGTGGGAATAGTGGACTGTGCTGCACTTCTTTGACCCAGTGATTTCGTCGTCGTAGCTGCAGGCCGTTTGTCATCCTTCTGCTGCTCCTTCAGCAGTAAAGATTTCTTTGGACTTATCTTCCCTACATCATTCGTGTTTGTTGACCCTTTTTGGTCAGAGTCCACACTGGTGCTGTCATCGCTTGTGACTGGGGTGTTAATTGGTAGGCTTTGAGAACCGCCTGCTGGTGGTAAATTTGACATGACACATCCCTGTTTTAACGTCTTGTTGGTAAGAAATATAGCAGGCTGGATAGAAGTCACGGACATCCGCTTAAAGCCGGATTTTTGTGTCAAAACATTAACGCTATCAGGTAGCAGGTATTAGGGGGCGTTCTCAATTACGCCAACCAGACCAAAGAAGCTGTCAACTGAAGCATTCCCAAGTAATTTCGACCCAACCGTTCGTATCGGGTTGCGATTCTCCGGAAGTGCTTCAGCTTTTGAAATAACCTTTCTACAAGATTGCGCTCCTTGTAAAGCTCTCTGTCATAGAGCCTTGGTTGCAGTCTTCCTTTTCTCGGCGGGATAACCGGTTCAGCCCCTATACAGCCGATAGCCAGAATGAATGCATCTGAGTCATAGCCTTTATCTGCAAGAACATAATCTGCAGAAAAAGCCTCTATTAATGCATTTGCCTGACCATATTCTGATGCTTGACCTGCTGTCAGTATTAAGCGAACCGGATTTCCCAGAGCATCTACAGCAGCATGGATTTTAGTCGTCAGACCACCTCTTGATTTGCCAACGGCCTCATCATCTTGAGCTGTTTTTTTGGTGCTCCATGCTGATGAACTCGAGCAATACTGCCGTCTACCATCAGATACTCAAGATCCTTATCCTTGGAAAGCTCTTCAAAGATGTCGCCCCACGTTCCCTTGTGGCACCAACGGTTATAGCGAACATAAACTCTGTGCCAATTTCCGAAAGAATTTGGTAGGTCTCTCCATGGTGCTCCAGTTCTGGCAATCCACAGAACAGCTTCGAGAAACTTGCGATTATCCTTGGCTGTTACTCCACAGTCTGATGATTTTCCTGGCAGGAGGTCTTTGATTCGATTCCATTGATCATTGCGGAGAACTGTACGAGGCATAGTGAACCAAAAAAGCCGCAAACTATACCTCAAACATGCATACTTGAGCTAATTGAGAACGCCCCCTAGTGATGGTGATTGCTTGCGGCTATTCTGGCGTATTTTGGATCATAGGTTTTGCCAGAAGATTTCAGGCATGGCAGACTGCTGCCTGTTTTGGATAGAGTCTGTTTGTCAATGCACGCCCCTCAGCCCGATGTTCGAAAGCTGTCTTCAGGTTATAAATTTGAGCACCAGCCCAGTGAAACCTCTGTCAGACTGGATCATCAGGGGCGTTGGGTGAGTTATCGCTGTGACTCTGGTTTTTACCGGCGATGTATGAACGGGGATATCGTTTGTGATAAAGGGGAAACCCTTCTGTCTCCGGCTGAAAAAACAGGGTTGATCAATAAGGTGGCAGAGACTCTGAATAGCTGGAGCCAGAGCTGGGAAGGTTGTGCCCGGATAAAGAGCCTTTTAGTGACTGCCGGGAAGCTGGATTTTGACTATTTTCAGGGGCTCGCAATACTTTATAAAGACACTTATCCAGAAGGGGTTCCGATTCTTCCCCCCGATCGTTATGGCGATCTTGTGGTTCAGCCGGTGGTTGGCTGCCCGAACCGGGCATGCACTTTTTGCGCCTTTTACAAAGATAAGCCTTACAAAATGCTGTTGGCAGATCAGTTTTCCAGACATCTGCAGGGGGTTCGGATGTTGTTTGGCGAGGGACTGTTAGCCAGAGACGGCCTGTTTGTTGGTTCAGCTAATGCCATGGCATTGTCTCAGCGGCGACTTCTGAACTATCTGGAACAGATTCATGGTGAGCTTGGTGAGTTTAAACGAGGGATTGCTGCTTTTGCTGATCCGGATTTTTCAGCCCCAAGAAGTACAGAGCAATGGCAGGAACTGGCTAATCTCGGATTCGACCGTCTGGTGGTGGGGCTTGAAACCGGATGGGGAACATTAAGAGGCAAGCTTGGCAAGTCTGCAGACCTGAGTAAAGTTCAGCAAGCTGTTTATGATTACAAGCGAGCAGGTATTGGTGTGGGTATAACTGTACTGGCAGGTGCGAGTGAACCTGCTAGTCAGCAGGGAAATGTGCAGCGCACAGCCCGTTTTGTCAAAACACTGGAGCTTGAGAGACAGGATATTGTCTACCTGTCACCATTGGAATCTGCCTCGGTTGACAAAAAACAGAGGGCTCGGGAATTTCATCAACTTAAGGAAAAATTGTCTGCTTGTACTGTCGCAAAGGTTATACCCTATCAAATGCAGAGATTTCGTTATTATTGTTGAGCAGAATTTAAGACTGAATCACCTGATTTTTTGGATCAGAAAAATAGTTGTTCTAATAACTAAAGGATGCATTGATGTTTGAAGCACCTGAATTTCCAGATCATAAGCCGGATTTCTACCGGCTTCTCACTCAACAGGCGGTCGCTTTAATTGAGGGAGAAACCGATACACTGGCAAACCTTGCCAACACCGCCAGCCTCCTGTTCACTTCTATGGCTGATGTAAACTGGGCCGGATTCTATATTGTTCGGGGAAAACAACTGGTGCTTGGTCCCTTTATGGGAAAACCTGCCTGTGTTCGTATACCCATTGGACGGGGGGTATGCGGTACTGCAGCTTGCGAACAACAAACCATAATGGTAGATGATGTTCATGCATTTCCCGGTCATATCGCCTGTGACGGAGCCAGTCGCAGTGAAATTGTGGTGCCGTTGATCGTTAATAATGAAGTAGTGGCTGTTCTGGATATCGATAGCCCGTCAGTACACCGTTTTGATCAGGATGATCAGATTGGGCTGGAGGCCATGGTTCAGCAGTTAGAGGAACAGCTGGCTTTCTCACAGCTTTTTTATTCTGTTGGTCGTTGATTCTGAAAGCTGTCGCCTGTTTTAGTCAGGCGACAGCTTTCAAATACATGGACTTTTGTTATCAGGTTCAGCCTTTTAACATAGCTCGCTTCAGGCTGCGGTCAGCCGGTTTGTTGCCCAACCATATCTTCAACAATGTCTGGCTGAAATCATCGCCTTTTATTGTTGTGAGATGGTCGCCATTTTTATAAGCAGCCAGACCTTCACCGGGCAGTACCAACATAATAAAACGATCACCTTTTACAATATCTTCGTTGAATACATTGATGAACTGATCCAGTCGTTCGCGTACAGGAGCCATGTTGCCACCTGTTGCGGTTTCAAAACCGTCATTGACCGTGCTTGCCATGCGATCCGATGTAATCATGCTGGATACAATATCCAGTTGAATGGCGACGGGTGTCTTGCTGTTTATTATGTCGTCAGCATCACTGGTTTTCGTTTTGGTGTAGAGCGAGCCAGCATAGAGATCCATAAACAGCATTTTCCGAACACCGACACCATTCAGGTTCAGAACCTTGTTATCTATCATCAGCTGATCCTGAATTGAAACGCCTGCTACTTCGTTTGCATACAGGCTAAAACTCATTAATAGAGAGGCAAATAATAGAGTCAGTTTTTTCATGTAATTTCCAGAGAGGGCACTAAGATAAAATCGTAATATACGTCAAAAGCAAAGTAAGTTTGATTGGATTTATGTAACCGGCTTCTTGCAAGACTTTTAGCTATGTACACTTTTTTCTAATTTAGATTAATTCTATTTGATCATTCTTTCTGAAGGTGTTGTCACTTTTTTAAGTAAGAAACTGGCTGAGGTTGACCGCTTAAACTACTTTTACGCGAACGCAATGTTTTGATAACACTGGAGCAGTGTAAAAATGAACAAATCGCTGCTGTTCACTTCGCTCTTGTTTTTTGGTGTTAGCTTACTGTTACAGTCAACTGAGGTGCTTAGCGAGAGCAACGCACTGGCATTATTAACGCTCAAGCCCATTCGAGTTCCACATCAGTTTCTACCTGAAAAGAGTTGCCCCGGATATGTGTCGTTCATCCCGGGAACGCACTCAGTGATTTATGGAGGGCATGACAGACCGTGTGAGTATTGCTTAGCGCATCCACAAAATCCAGATTGTAGCGCTTATGACAGACGGTGTTTATCAGGTATCGTTCATGTCAAAGGGCATAGATCCTCGTTTGCTCACCTTGGCGGGGTTTATAACTGGAAAAAAATGCTGTTTGATAAACACCATAAAGTCATGTGGACTGCAGGTTTGTTTTTCCAGGGGCCTTCATCATCAATGATTAGCACGTCTAATATATTCAGTTATTCGAATCTTTCTGGTTATATGAGGCGCAAGCACATTAAGTTTCTCTATTATAATGACTCTCGGGAACCATACATTGATATAGGGCTTGCTTCTGATGGTTCAGCAGCAGCAATTGTTATAAATCATACGAATACAATGCAGAGGAAGGTGCAGATCATAAATCCCGAGAACAATATAGTAATTCGTACACTCAACTATTCTTCCTACTCAATCA
>NZ_CP013251.1:2719616-2802205 GCF_001583435.1 Endozoicomonas montiporae CL-33
GCGGTTTTCTGGGGCTGTCGTTGCTCGGTCTTTTCCGGGATAGACAGGTATTCTGCAAGGGTAAAATTCACCTGCCAGGCTTTCAGGTTATCAGCCTGGCTTACGGTGAAATTATCCATAAACGTCACCTGCCGCACCTTCATGGCGGCGGCGGTTTCGTTGACGATATCGTACACCTGCAAATTGCCCGCACTGTCCAGGGCAGTGGCCAGCTCCCGCAGGCGGGTCAGATCGGCGCTGTTGTCGAAAGGAATCTGCAGACTGACGGATAGTGTGCAGGGTTTAATGCCTTCCTCCGAACGGGTGGAGCTGCTGGTCTGGCCAGACAGCTCCTTGGTTTCTATTCGGAAATTGGCTCTGACAGTTAAGTTAAATCCTGACAGGTTATTATTGTTTAACAAAATCATAGTGATGCCAAAATAAACATGCAAAGTTCATCATAGCGAATAGAATAACGATCTCCGGCCTCTGCAATTATATGGCCCTCGTCATCAACGTCTTCATCCCATTCATCAAAGCAAAGAATCCCGTACTCAAACGCATCAAGCCCCGCATCTGAAAATGTTTTTTCAACTTCCTGAGCAATCACACCAATATGAGTTCTAGCCTTATTGCCTTTAATTTTTACTGCATGCTTGAAACGGTAAGCTTTAATTATTCCTTTGATTTTTTGAGCCACATCTTTTTCAATTACAGAAATGTCTCGTAAATCCTGCTTGTTTCTTTCATCTGATGTTTGAATTATACCGCTGACAGTGTATACGTTATTCCAACGTGAACCGCTATTGCCTAAGTTAAAACGTGTGTCAGTAGGTGCTACATCCCTAGTCCTAAAAGCAACTCTGTCTCCACTAGCATCATGAAAACGGATAGTGAAGTCCGCAACAGGGTCATAGCAGTTAACAAACAGCACAGTACGGGCACTATTGGATGCCAAGAATGGAAAAGCCATTAAACAACCCTCTTTATAGATACGAATAAATTCAAATTGGAACTATGCTTGTTTATCATTATCAGGTTCGGTCCCTTCTGATATATATTCACAAATCCGTCTTTAGGCTCTGATAGCTCATTGCTTTTCAATGGATAAACTCTATTGGTGTTAGCAAAGCCAAGAGGTGACTGATCACCTGAGTTCCCTGAAACCTCATACAAAACAACTGATGTTGCAATAATTCCGTTATTCTCTCCTACTATATCGACAATAGAGCATGTAGCAGCGCCATTGTTAAATGGTATCTCTATTGTGTTATTGCTGCTTATGTTCACAAAATATTGGTTTTCACCCGTTATGATGTAATCATTTACAACTTTGAATGTTCGATTAGGTGTAGCAAACCCATACCATCCGGTATTAACTGTGTCATCTGCCGCAGACGTATAATGAACTATATTCCCTGATAGTCTGCATTTAGAAAGTCTGACACTTGTAGTTGTACCAAATATTCCAACCTTTTGGCTTTTGGCTTTGTTGAAATGCACAGTGTTTCTTGTGACGTGTAGATTTTCTAGCACTGTGTCATCAGTTACTGTTATAAGTCCTATAAAAGCACCTTCTAATTCATAAGCGATATTTTCGCTAATAATTAGAGGCTCTTCTGCATTATAAATCCCACCTCGCAACTCTACGAAATGTTCTCCTTTTGTAATAGGTTTAAAAATATTTCCTTTGAAAATTCCTCCACGTATTTGCTGTAAATAGAAGGAATATTCCATCGAGCCTGTATACTCATTTTTCAAAACGGAGGGCATATAATCTCGATAACTACCTCCTGTGTGGCAGTCATTTACATAATTATTAGAATATATAAGGTGGTATGCATTACCATGCCCGCCAAACCCATAAGATACCTGATCTCCATGGGGGTGTATGCCTTCGCCAGTGTAAGATACCCCTCCACCTGTGATTCTGTTATCTCGTACTACAGAATATACAGAAAGAGCTGCTGCACCGGCTGTCGTAAACCCACACCTGCAAAATGAAATATCATTGTTCAGGTATTGACACCTGTAGCTGGACACATCCAGCAGTCCATAACCAGTACCTCCATACCCACTGTGAAGTCGATTGGCTCCTTTGCTTTTACAGTTACGAATAACTGATTTATATGAGTACATATATTTAAAGTTGGTTTCTGAAAAATTTTCAAAAGACCAATCTTCAACTGTGCTATCAGCGTTTTCTTGAAGCTGCAAACCTAAAAAACCGTCGTCTCCTGCATTTGCTGTTAAATGCTTATCTCTTGTTAATGTCACTCCCCCGGATAGAGACACAGTTAATGGCCTGCTGATTCTAACTTGGGTTAACTTATCTAACCGAAAAACATCCCCAACTTCTGGAGGTGTCAGCCATGTCGATTCACAAGTAACGATATTGGTTGATGGGTCATAATCTGTAATATTCCTGACTTCTCCTGAGTTGTTTCCGCTAATCCCTGTTATTGGATACATTGATCCTCGGCGGTCAGTTAATCCAGATACTTTGAATTGCGATGCGCTTATTTTCTCTGTAACGGTAATGTTGAATGACTCTTCCGAAGGAAGCCATACAGGAGGAGCATCTTCGAGTGTAACTTTATTGCCTGAAATGGATGAAACCCTGCCCACAAACCCCATTTTCCAGAAACCACGATGATCGGTATCAATTAACTGATTTGAGCTAAAGATCGCTAAATCTCCGGGCTGTACATCGGTTGTGTCTTCCATGGTTACAGATGTGTCGTGTCTGTTAACTCCGTTTTTGACTAGGCTAAAGTCTTTGATTGAGCTTCCAGAAAGACGAATAGCTGCTTTATTAGAATCAGGCTCACTTAATGTGCTATGCAGTATGGTATTTGAATCTCCTTTTATGGTCAGTTCTCCCGACATATTTAGAGATATTCTAGAGAATTCGTATACGCCTCTGGGAATACGAACCGTATACTTGTTACGTATTGCGAACTCAAAACACGCTTGCAACGCTGCTGTATTATCGGTAATGCCATTACCTATGGCACCAAAATCACGTACATCTATCTCACCTAAAACTCTTTCAGTAAATAAACCATTTGTCCGCAACACCATGCGATCATCTGAAACAACTGAATTCGATGAGATGCTCGAAATTTTTTCTAAATAATGCTGCACTCCAGAATCATCAATATAATCCACCTGTTCCTGATCCGAAACCATCACATTAACCACCGGCTGAATGTCAGACATGGCATTTCCCTGCTGGGAAACATCCAACCAGATAGAAGTCGGCGTATCAGAAACCAAAACAGACTTACCAGGATAATCAAAACGAATCCCAGCCACATAGCCTTCACCCGGCAGCAGCTCATAATACCCACCGGAGCCTTTAACTACTTTACATGCATCCCCATAAAACAGCTGTCGCCCAATTACATCCTGCGTCATCTGCCGGGATCGCCCGTCAGTACCATCCATACGCTGGGAAAAATCCACCATCCAAGATTCAGCAGGGATATGAATATCCCCTGTTTCCTGCGCTCCGGAATACTCCAGCAATAAGTTGCGGGTCAAGGCCATGGACGGGTCTTTGCCCTGGGTAGGCATGTAATTAATAGCGACCACGGTGTCGTCTGCGGAGCAGTACAGCCCCAGCCAGTTAAACTCGAAAGGATCACCACCAGTACCCATGTGCAGGGCATAAACAACAAGGTTCGGGTTAATGTAACCATGCTGGGAGACAGGTTCGTCCAGGACAATATGCTCCGCAGGCGGCAGCTGCTCGTTGCGGTCTACCGGCTTGCCCGGATCCAGACCGGGGATATTAGCCAGGATAACCCGGTCTATATTCATTACCTCGCCATTGGCCTGCTTGGTGGCGATCAGGCTTTCCCCTTTATATGTAATTGCTGCCATGTTTCTCTCCCTAATCGTTCTACTGGCTTCGGCTTCAGTTCTTTATCAAGCTGGCGACGACGGTTGCCGTGTTCAGCGCCACTTCGTGCGCCTGAGATCTAATGCCGGGGTTCGGCATGGAGGCCACAGCAGTGCTGGCGGTGTGGGAAAATTCGCCACAGCGCATATACGCCAGTACCGGGGTCTCCAGAATAAAGTTGTACCGGCGGCAGGTGCGGCCATACATGCGGATAATCTCCCGCAGCAGGTCGGGGTTGTCTGCCAGCTGGTTGTCGTCTAAATAAATATTGATGATGTCCCAGTCCCAGCCTTCCTGCCGCTCCTGGGTGGTGATGTGCCCGATTCCGAGCCGTTCACAAATACGGATAAAGCCAGCGGTGCTGCCTGCATCTTTGGCGTTGATGTAAGCGAAGCTCACCCGCTTGCGGTACAGCCCCATGGGTTCACCGGCATAACGGGTAATGTCCCGTTGCCAGGCGATCAGCTCCAGAATGCCGGGGGAACAGGTCAGCGGATCCAGCTGCTGCAATGGCCAGGCTGTCCAGCTGGCCACACGCTCGAACCAGGTTTGTGCGCTGTTCTTCAGCTTTGTCAGTTCTTCACCGGACAGCCAATGTGGCAACTGGAGCTTGATCATGATCAGTACTCCAGCTTCACAGTCAGTTCGCCTAGTGTCGCCAGCTCAATGGCGGTGACAATATCGCGGTTTTCAAAGTCCAGGCTTTCAATCTCCGGAAAGGTGCGGTGCAGCTCCTGGGTCAGTTTGGAGAATGAAAAGCGGCTTTGTGGCCATGTCTGGGTCGGGCTGTATTCGTTGTTCTGGCGAAAGGCGGCGCGGATGTAATTTGCTACACCTTCCTGCAGGCCGGTGCGCTCCTGCGCGTTTAGATTGGCAACAGGCCAGACGGTGACAACCACATCGGTTTCCACATCGGGCATCGGGTAGCAGATCATGCTGTCGCCGTGACCGTGATAGCCGTTGTCGTCTACGTGCTGGTTGATATCGTCGATAAAGTCCTGGGGCGGTATGCCTGATTCGATCATGATGTAACAGTTGGCAGTGCCGGGGCCGCGTGGGGCTTCGTGCTCAAAATAGAGATAGTCGGTGCGGATCCCGGCAAATTCGCTGATGATTTGTTTATAGGCTGCGTCGTGGTGGAACAGCCCCACGGCAGTAAACTGGTTGCGGCAGCGCAGGCGCAGTTCGTCGTCGCTCTCTTTATCTGCGCCTGGTGTGGTTAGCCATTCCTGCCCGTTGTTGACTTCGGTCACTCCGGCAATGTCTTCTGGCAGAACGGAGTAATAGCCCGGTGCCAGATTGTAGTTTTCGCCTGCTTCCCTGGCTTCGGCATTTACATCAACGGTCAGCTCGCCTTCGGGGAACTGGGTATCGGTCAGGGTGATCAGTTCGTACACCTGCCCGTTGATCGGCGTGGACTGCACGACAGTTCCCGCAGGGATGGAGACTGCGGTGCCGGTGCTTTCCCGGGTAAAGGTCAGCATGCCGATGGCTTTGGTGGCATCCTTGCGGATCAGGTTCAGTGCCCAGGCGAGGATGTCCAGAAACATGCCTGTGGCTGTTTTGATAAAGCTGTTGGGCAGTAGCTGGTTAATCAGGAATTGCACCGTCCACAGTGCGGGCTTGGTGACAATTTCAGAGATTAAGCGCCAGAAGGGTGACCAGCGGGAGTCGTTGCTGATCTGGCTGCCGTTGTCTTCGTTGATCTGATCCCATTCGGCACGCATCTCTTCTTCGGTGGTTGGGATGCCTGCGGCCTGGACGATTTGTTCGAAGTCTTCCTGGTGGTTATTGATAGGCATTAATTTCCTCCAGGGTAAACGGCCAGAGTATTGGCCCCATGGTTGTGTTTGCGGTCAGGTTGATCACTTCGGTGCGGGGGCGCTCGATCTTCACGGTGCCAGGAACAATCCGCACGTCTTCTTCCACCATCAGCTCCAGCCGGTTCATATTGTTCAGCCAGTTCTCACGGCTGCGATCTGCGACCAGTTCAATCAAGATTCCGGTTTCCAGAATCATGTGCTTAATGTCCTGGGCGATGCTGGCGCGGTCATCGGTGTAGGCAGGCATACCCGCAACATCCAGTGCGATGTCGCGGTCTTTAATTAAAATGTCGATCCACTGTTGTTCTGACATTACCCACCCCACTGCCACATCATTTCTTCGATGTTGTGGCTGTTGATCTGCTGGCTGGTTGTTACGTTGACGGTATTGCCACCGCGATTGCTGTTGTTGGTGACAGCGTTGTTGATGGTCTTGGAAATACCGCCAGCAGGTACTGTGGAAGTTTTCGGAGTGTCCAGGCTGGCTACTGTTGGTGCGCTGGCTCCATCTTCGCCGCCGATATTTATACCGGGGATTCGGTTCAGCATGCGGATCACCCAGCCTGCGGCATCGCCCAGAAGTCCGAAAACGCTGATATCTCCCAGAGATGCTTTAAATTTGTCCCAATCAATCACAGCGGCTGCTATGCCAGCAGACAGAGCTGCAACAAGTCCGACAAATAGCCCGATGGGGTTGGCAAACATCACAAGGTTTACCGCCAGCATCACTGCCCGGAAGGCAACCAGGGCACCTTTCATCAAATTAATGGCTCCCATGGCAATGGCAGTGGCAGTGCCATAACCCATCATTGCAATCTTGGCGATACCACTGGCCAGAGTCATGGCACCCAGCGCGGCGGTCATAGCGGTAATGGACAACACGCCATAACCAATCCAGCGGGTGATATTGGGGAATGTGCGCGTCCACTGGGTAAGTACACTGGCACCGTCGGCCATCTTGCTAACCAGCGGATTAATAACGGGTAACAAGGCAGAGCCAAAACCAATCCGCACCGCATTAATACCGGCGCTTAATTGCTCCCAGGGATCCACCATTGCGTCGGCCATCAACATGGCCTGCTCCATTCCCTTGGTTTTGCCCAGCTGGTCGATGCTGCTGCCCAGTGCGTTGGTCTGGTTCATTAACAGAGTGACCATCGCAACGGCTTCAGAGCTGCCGAATGCTTTGGCCAGCTCGTCAGTGTCAGCCACTGTCAGGCTATCGCCATAGCGGTTTTGCAGCTGGGTCATAATGTCCATTACACCCAGCAGCTTGCCTTCGGAATCGGTAAACGACATACCCAGTGCATCCTGAGCCTTGCCCACACCAGCCAGAAACGCCTTGTATTTAGTGGCGGCTTCAGAGCCGGACATGGTGGCCTGCATGGTGCCCAGAATCGCCATCTGTTCCGACATTTCGATGCCCATTGCAGTAGCCGACTTACCCAACGCACCAAAGGCGCTGGACATTTCGTTACCGTTGGTTTTGAACATCTGCACGGCGCTGGCGGTCATGCCTGCCACCTGTTCTACCCATTCGGCTTTGCCCATCTTGTTGGCGGTATCGGAGAAAATTCCGTACATGGTGCCCATGTAGTTGGTCACGGTAGCGGTGTCGGCTTTGGTGGCAGCAGCCAACACGCCAGAGGCTTCGGTAAAGGCCGACAGCTCACGGCCAGACAGCCCAGCAATAGCGGACTGGATATCATAAGCACTGCTGACAAATTCGGCGGCGCTCTTGCCATAACTGGTGCTGAAATTCAGGGCGGTATCGGCCAGTTGATCCAGGGCATTCTGCTGGACTCCCAGACTGGCCACTTCACCCATGGCGCGGTCTAACTCAATGGCAGGCATTAACATCTGCTGCATGGCAACACCGGCACCGGCCATACTCAGGGCACCGGCACCAATATCACCAAAGGCGCTTTTTGCGCTCTGGGATACGGAATCCAGTGTTTTCTGAATCTTGCCAGCTGGCTCGGTTACCTGATCCAGCAGGCTGATGCTAAACATCAGTTTTTCCAGCTTGGTTGCCATTGATTACGCCTTGAGTGCTTTACCGATTCCATTGCCGATGGCGGTAGCCATCTTTTCCCAGTGATCTTTTTCCAGATAGAGTGCTTCGCCCATACTCCGCGAATCCGGCACCCGATCTGGAAACCATTTGCGCGACAACAGGCAAATACGCTCCAGATCGTTGCCTTCGATTTGCTTTGCTAGGCGCTCGGCTTTCCCAGGTCGATTTGGATATCCGGCAGAAAGTCATCAATGACCTTGCTGGCCAATTGCATTTCTACACCTGGCAAGGCCAGCAGCTCTGTTACATGCTTTTTACTGGCTTCATCAACGGTACGTACCAGAAAGTTCTTGGCTGGCCCGATCTTGTTATCAGGCATCAATTCGTTGACGTACTTGTTGTAATCTTCAGTGGTGACATTGAACGTAAGTTCATTTCCGTTCACGGTTACATTGATTTTCTTTTCCATCTCTCACCCCTTAATGGTCTTGATAAAGCTGGCCAGCTGTTTCTCCAGTCGGCTTTCCATGCTGGTCAGCATTTCTTTCAGGTCTTCCTTGCTGGTGTAGTTCTTGGCTACAGACAGCTCGAACTTGCTTTGCTGGCGCTCGTTGTCCAGCGTTCGCTTAAACAGATACACGTTCCAGGTCACCAGAAACCCAACAACGTACATCAGCAGCTTGAGTACAGTGTCCTGATCCATGCTTGCTTCCTTACTTGATTTTTGGCAGATCAGGGCGCTTAAGCCCGTCGATCATTGCTTCAGCCGCTTCCCGGGTGAAGTCGTTAGTGCTTTTAGCCGCGATCTTGCGCAGTCCCAGACAAACCATGCGGGAAAGGAATCGCTCGGATACCACTGAAAACATCATCTTGCCCACCATGGCTTTCATGGCTTCAAGCAGCATTTTTAGAAAGATTGTGGTCATGTGCAGTACCTCCGGTAAGCGTCGGCGTAGTCTTCCCAGATAGCTTTGCCGGAGTCTGTGTTCCAGTGTTCCTTGGCGTATCTGGCCAGCCCTTCAATGTCATCAGCACAGGGCAGTGGTTCAGGTTTTGCCATAAAGAACACCCGGGCACAGGCAATTGCTAGCTGGGCATCGAATATCAATTGATCCAGGTGCAGGGCTTCAGCCTTTGGCATCTCCCGGAATTTTTCAGGCCGCAGCTTCAAATAGCGCTGTACTTCTTTCAGCCCTACGGGCTCCATCTGCAGGAGTCCTTTAGCCGGGCCATTCTTCAACTGCTGGACATATCGAAATCCACCGGATTCATGGGCGGCAATCATGGCCAGTAACCGCACTGCCGCAGGGCTGCATGGCAGCCGGTAAAGCTGCAGTGTGGTCTGGGCAAAGAATGAAAAGTGTTGTCCTACTTTCATTAGATCAGCCCGTCCGTGTCGGCTTTGGACAGATACCGCACACCATTAATCCGCACAAAATCAGGGCTGGTAACATCAAACGGAATAGTGGTCAGGTGCTTCTCGCCGCCGTTGGTGTCGATATCCAGCAGGCTGGAAACCTTCAGCTTGCAGCCAAACGCCTGCACCTTGATTTCGTTGTTTGGGGTCTTGGCGAAAAATGTAATGTCAGAAGGTGCCAGGCTGCGGAAACTGCCAGCCTTGCCTGCGGCTTCCACAATCAGCTTCAGGTTGCTGGCATCCACCTGTAATTCACCAGAGGCTTCCACATCACCGTCCACCCAGCCATTGGGCACACCGGAATCTTTTGCAACGGCGCTGTTGTCGGTGATTTCCAGACTGGCCTGGGCAACACGCACAGAGAAGTCGCCCACAGTAATATCAAAATTCTTGCCGCTAATTCGTTGGGTCATTGTTTTCTCCTTAAACCAGATCCAGGGCAATGTTGGCGGTGATGGACTTGGCGCTGTTGTAAGGCCGCACCACCACAAACAGCTCTACCGCATCACGGGTAGGCCAGGTGATGGTGATGTCTTCGTCCTCGGGTGGTTGCACTTCACCAGGGAACACTGTGCCCAGCACTTCGGTGCTGTGGCTCATCTCAAACAGCGGGCGCATAAAATAGGTTTTGTTTGATGCTTCACTGGCAGGTGTACTGTTCAGCTTGCGGTCTGCGATTCGGGCGATAGCCAGCGGGCGGATCCGGCGCATAACCTTCTGGACTACCCGCAGGTTTTCCACGGTCTGGTAGTCACCATCTTCCACATCCAGCATATTGCCGTCAGCCCAGTACATGCCGTCGTAATCCGGGTACCACTGGGGAACACTGAAGCGGGCAGAGTCCAGCTCGCGCAAAATGCTCATATCAATTTCGCGGTCGTCCATATCCACTGGCTTCTCACCCCATTCACCAATCAATGGCCCGGTGGCCACCCGCATGGGGGAATCTGCAACAGTCACAGCACGGTTGCAGAGTCGTCCGGCCAGAGTGCCCTGGTCATGTCCCCACAGGGTGGGCACCACCATTACCTGGTTACCTGCAATGCCATCAGTCAGCTTCTTCTGTTCGGTGACGTAGGTGCTCCAGTCCTCGGAATCTGTATCAATTTTTCTTGATGCAGCAATAAAGAACAGTGGGCGCTGGTATTCGCCCATAATGTCCTGGGCTTTGGCGTGCATCGCTTCCAGATCGGTCTTGGCGCTGATGGCTTCAGTGACCACAATGGTTTCCACCGTTACCTGTGGCATACAGATATCCACTGCCTTGTCCCAGTCTTCACCGGTAGCGAGCACATAAACCACTGCGCCCCAGTTCTGCCCGGCATTCTGGCGGGCGGCAATCAGCTGGGTTTTCAGGGTGCTGTCTTCGGTGCCCAGCAGCTCGTCGAAGTCAGTGCCGTTATCGACGGTTAAAACCTTGCCCTGGTTCTTGGTACCCGCACCGATATAGAGGAAGTAACGCTCTACCTCATTTAATGGGCCTTGCATCAGGTTCAGGTTGTTGATTTGTACGCCACCAATGGCCATGTTTTGCTCCTGGTCTTAATTGCTGTTCCCTTACCGGGCTCCCTTCGCCCGCAATCCGGCCAGCGACTCTTTAGCCAGCTGGTGCAGCATCTGGTCAACGTTATCCGGGCTGGCACCTAAAAACGGGCGTGCCGGTGTGCGAATTGTCCAGCGCTGTTTTTTCTGACTATCCCGCAGAGCCTTCAATACCAACCCGGCCTGCCCGATGGTCATGGTCTTCATAATTTGCTTCTGGCTGGCTCGCTTCAGCCGGGTGCGGCCATTCTTGCCTTTCACCGGCTGGCGATAACCTTCTGCCAGCAGTGCCCTTGCCATATCGCGGGAGGCAGGGGCGTTGTAATTGGGCTGGCCATGTATCCGTTTCATCTTTGAAGCGGTCATGGTTTCCGGCACGCCATGCTGT
This sequence comes from Endozoicomonas montiporae CL-33, assembly GCF_001583435.1. Taxonomy (NCBI): domain Bacteria; kingdom Pseudomonadati; phylum Pseudomonadota; class Gammaproteobacteria; order Oceanospirillales; family Endozoicomonadaceae; genus Endozoicomonas; species Endozoicomonas montiporae. The sequence continues at coordinate 2,730,690 of NZ_CP013251.1, forward strand.
TGTTGGTAGGCAATCCTGCCGGTCAGGGTGTTTTTCCACGTTACGTCGGCCTGCGCCTTGCCCCTGGGGAATACCGCCATTTGCTTGCCCATATTGCGCAGCATCTTGCGGCGGTTCCGGGTGTTCTTTCTCGCCTTCATGGGCGAACCGGATACGGTTTTCTGCTGGCGGATGTTCTGCCTGCCGCGATTGCGGACTTCAGTGGCCATCCGCTTCACCAGTTTTCTCTGGCGATGGGGAGGCATGGTCAGAACGTCCAGCTGCTCAAACAGTGTCAGCCGGGCTTTCTGGTCTTCCGCAAACTGGAAGGGATCAGCCGATGCCGCCATCCGTGATGCCCTCCATGTCATCCAGCTCTTCTGCTATATCGATTGGAACGGTATCCACTCGCCACTGCTGCCCGTAGGCGCTGATGGAGCCTTCCGGATCCGGTATCAGCTGGATGGGTTCGTCAAACTCCACCACCAGTTCAATGTCTGCGGTTGTGCGGTCATTCAGATCGATATTGATTTCCGGCTCTGCCAGCTCCAGGTGCTCCCGGTCAGTGTCGTGTTCTGACAGCCAGCCCATCACCTGCGCCATGATTTCAAAGGCATCACCGGGGTAACGCTCAATCTGGATAACACCGTCGTATTTAAACCGGGCCAGCTCGATGCCGTTGCCCAGATGCTTGCCGGTCAGGGTCAGTTCGCCCTTGTCAGCCAGAGCATGGAAGTTTTCCCGCTTCAGTCTGCTTTTGCCCAGCAGGTGTGCTGATAGTCCTTGCAGCAGTTTCACAGGTCATACACTCCTATGCGGCACAGCCCCAGAAAGTCGGTAATGGCATGGCGGGAAAACTCCAGAAACTTGTCTTCGGTCTCTTCGCTTTCCTTGGCTTCGTTGTTGGCGGCTTCCCGTCGGTCTGTGGTGGCAAACTGTTGCAGCAGCAGCGCCTTGGCATGGCAGAACACCGCACGGCGGTAATAGATCAGGGTCAGTTTGTCGCCGCCGATCTGGTCGCTGGGTACGGAGTCCATAGAGTCGTGCCCGGCTTCCTGTTGCTCTGCTTTCCACTTGCGCAGGGTATGGTTTACCGATGCCATGCCCAGCTGCAGGTTGTCTTCCACCATGCCCAGCTCATACTCAGCGGGCAGACGGTAATTTTTCTGGAATTCGCCAGTGTCCAGGTCTGGCCAGAAACCGTCGTTACTGACGGTGCTGTCCACTGCCTGGTCGGGAAGGCCGCTAAAACTCATTCGGCCTCTCCCTGCAGGTAGGCTTCGGAAGTTTCCATAAAGCTGCCTGCGTCAATTAGGGTGGGCTCGCCCTGGCTTTCAGGTGTTTCCAGGCTCTCAGCCTGTGCACCGCCAGCCAGGGTGCCCACGGCGGGGGGGGAGACATCACCAGAGCTAACCGCCGATTCAGCTCTGTCTAATTTCTTGCGAATCTCATTGATTCGGGTAATACACTTGGCGCGGCGTGGATCCAGCTCCATCGCCCGCACATAAAAATTCAGCGCCTGCTGGAGTTGTCCAGCTTCCATGGTCAGATCGCCAGCCTGCTTGTGGTACTTTGCCTGCACCGCAGCAGGTACCGGCCAGTGGTCGTCCATCAGGCGCTGAAACACCTGGGAGAAATAGGGTTCGATACCATCGCCTCTGGCTTTCTGCATCTTGCTCCAGTCAAGAACACAATCCGCCACAAAGGTTTGCAGGCTTCGGTTGAATCGTTCCGGCATAGGCTGCTTCTGTTCAATCGCCAGCAGTGCCCAGTCGATAGCCTGGTGAATTTGTCCGGTATCAAAAAACCAGATCACCAGCTGCACCAGTACCGGATTTTTGAAGACTTCGCCTTGTTCCCGGTATTCGGTCACATAGGGCAGATAACGGGGGATCAGTTCGTCACGCTTGATGGTGTCTCTGGGTTCACCGGTTGGGTGAGCAGACAGGCGCTTGAGGTCTGACTCCAGACTTGCCAACAATAATTGAAATTGTTGGTAATCCTTCGCAGTCACTTGCAAGGTTTCCCGTGCAGCGGCCTCGATGCGCTGTTGTTCCTTTGCAGCCTTTTTCTTTTGCTGCATGCGCTGTTTAAAATCCCAACCGTAATTCATCTGATCCCCCTTTAGCCTCAAGCCGGTGTTGCTTCTTCGTCTTTGATCACCACATTGGCTGCGTCAATGGCAGCAGCGGCATCAAAGTCTTCCAGCATGTAGGCTTCATTGGAGCTGATAAAATCCACGACCTGATCGGATGCGGACTGATCTTCAGACTTACGACGCATCCGGCCTTCCTGATAATACAGATGCAGGTTGTCCAGATCGGTCACCATCACACCGTTTGCAGGGAATCCGGGAACGACAATAGACGGATAGCCGCCATAGGATTTCTCCAGCACCATGATGTTGGATTTCTCGGTGGGCTGTTGGGCAAACTTTGCCAGTGCCTTGCCACTGTCGTGAGCAATCAGGCCGCGACCAACAATCGCCACTTCATCACCGCTTTTGCTGGCATCACCGATCATGGAGCCAACGCTGTAAACCAAATGATCCAGATTCTTAAAGTCGCCCGCTGCGCCCAGCGTGATTTGACCGGAGTCTTCCTGTGACTCGGTCATGAAGTTCTCAGGGTGATGGGTTTCCAGCAGGTGCAGCCAGCCTTTGTTTACATCCTGTAGCAGTGGGTTGGTTTCGCGGTCAGTGTTTTTTTCAGCACTGGAACCATTAAAACCAATCAGAATACGATCCAGCCCGATACGCTGGTAAACCGCATTCATATACAGTTCCATGAAATTGTCGAAACGTGCCCAGGAGTCCAGTGTTTCGTAATCAAACGCCACGTCAAAGTTGGTTTGCTCCAGACGGTATTCGATACCTTCCGGGGCTTTCATCTTGGTGGGTTTCCGTTGTTTGGTGCCATCACTGGTGTCGGTTCGGCTGGCCAGTGTGCTACTGATCCGCACTCTTGATGGCTTGCCTACCTTGTCCACTTTGGGCAGGGTAGTAATGCGATTCAGAAAATCATTAGAATCCAGTACTGCCTGATTTAGTGAAATCTCCATCGGAATGGAAACGTTAAAACGACGGGTAACGTCTGTTACTCCGTAGGCTTTAGCCATGGCCTGTTGCAGCATGGCGAATTGTTTGACTGTGCGTTCCAGCATGTTTGCCTCTCGATTGTTATGACCTTATTTCCCACCCCGGACAGAAAGAACTACACAAAGCCCTTTTCAAGTGCAGCTCCACGACCAGCCGGTGGCTTTTGTCCTGCTGGAACTTCTTGTTTCAAAGATTGAAAAGATGCAGAGAGATCCTGAATAGCAGCTAAGGTTTGCTCTGCAATTGTTTGTTCAGATGGTTTTTTAACTTCCTTTCCATCAGGTTTTTCTGAAAAACCTTTGATAGTTTCGTTTAGCTCTTTAATTGCAGCTAGTGTCTGAGTTTGGAGATTATCTTCTTGTGATTTTTCGCTTTTAGGTTTTTCCTTTGCACCTTCACTGCTTTGTTTGGGTGCGGAAAAAGCAGTCATGGCTTCAAATGCTTTGGTGTGAATGCTTTTTAGCTCTTCAAATTGCTGATTGTCCATGTACTTATTGTCCTTCTCAGGTAGATTGGATTGATTTGCCAGTTTTACAATTTGGCGGGCTGCTGGATCATTTTTAAGAAATGCGCTGAACATGCGGGAAAAAAAGCCATCCATGGCCTTACCCTCTGCACTGCTCTCTAAATCAAGGAAGAGTTCTTCCGGCTTAGAAAAACGAACGTCGTTGTCTTTGTGCTTGCTGGAAAACTTCAGAATGCTGGTGCCCAGGCTGGCAGGCTGGTCGGTCAGGGCAAGTCCGGAAAGGTAGGTTTTCCCGGTGCCTGCAAAGTTGTCCATTAATTCCATACTGAAAAATACGCGCTGATTCTGGCTGTTCATTTCCAGCAGTCGTTTATTCGGGGATAGTTTCGCTTGCAGAATGGTGCGGTCTTTCTTGTCTTTACTTACACGTACCTGATGGACATGACCAAAGCTGCCATACCACGACAGGGCATGATCGGAATTTAAAACAGCGGTGTATTCGTCGGTGTCGTAGGTTTCTGCCGCGTCTTTTAAATCCTGTTCGGAAATTTTACGACCGTCTATGGTGTCACCAGCCGTGCCGATTGTTTTCCATTCTGTTAATAGCATTGATTCATCCCGACCAACTGATTCAAATTTAAAAATCATTACTGTCAGGGTGACAATAAGCAGGATTTAAACACCTAACAACGAATTAAATGCCGATCCATTCCGTTATTAATTGAATCAGAAACAGAACGAATCAAAGTTAATTAAAAGCGGTCTTTAAATCTTTAAGCTGCACTGTATGAGTTATACCGATGAAGTGCGCAATGCTGTAAAAAGCCTGTTTTTAAAAAAGTACCGGGTGGCGGAAATAGTCCGCCAGACTGGCGTGCCTCGTCGTACCATTTATTTCTGGATAAATAAGTACAGCTGGGATGATCTGCTCTCCGATGAAGAGCCGATGCAGGCGCTTGCCCGGCGCATGGTGCTGCTGGCTGATATGGAAGATAAACAGCCGGGCGATCTGGACGAAATGGAGCGCATTGTCGGTGTTATGGAGCGCATGCAAAAGCTGTATGACCATCAAAACAAGGTAGTGAAGCCTGCGCCAGCCCTGAAGGATTCAGAGGATGAAACCGTTGTTTTATCCGAAGGTGACGAACAGAAACCGCAAAGACGCAGACGAAAAGCCAAAGGCAAACGCAGGAATAATGACTTCAGGGGTTTATCCGAAGAGGAAATACTGGAGCCGTTTCTCGCTGGCCTGTTCTCCTATCAGCATGAGTTATGGCTGAACCGAAACCAGCGCACCCGAAACATTCTTAAATCTCGCCAGATTGGTGCTACTTATTATTTTTCGGCTGAAGCCTTTGTGGATGCCCTGACCAGTGGCAGGAACAAAGTCTTTTTATCCGCATCAAAAGCGCAGTCTGATTTATTCCGTGAATACATTGTCGGGTTTGCACAGGAATGGTTCGGTGTTGAATTAAAGGGTAAGGATAAGGTCAAAATCATTTCTGATTATGGCACTTCTACTCTTTATTTTCTTTCTACTAATTCGGCAACGTCACAGGGTTATCATGGTGACGTTTATGTGGATGAGTATTTCTGGATACCGAACTTTGAAAAATTAAACAAGGTTGCGTCAGCGGTATCGACTCATAAGCATTGGCGAAAAACCTATTTTTCAACGCCTTCTGCTAAATCACATCAGGCGTATCCGTTCTGGTCGGGTGATATTCATAACGAACGCCTGCGCAGAAAGAATCAGCCAGAAGATAAATTTCCCGACCATAAAGCACTGGAAGCGGGGCTGGTGTGTCCCGATGGTCAGTGGCGCAAAGTTATCACCATTCACAATGCTGAATCAGGTGGTTGTGACCTGTTTGATGTTGAACAGTTGCGCACTGAATATGATCCGGATGCGTTCGCCCAGCTGTTTGAATGCCGGTTTATTGATGACACTGCCAGCATTTTCAAACTGTCGGAACTGGAAAAGGCACTTTGTGAGATTAGCGACTTCCGTGATTTTGATCCTGAAAGTGACCGGCCTTTTGGTAATTATCCGGTATGGATTGGTTACGACCCCAGCCGTACAAGGGATGGTGCTTGTATAGCGATTATCGCACCGCCATTAAAGCCGGGTGGTAAATTCAGAGTGCTGGAAAAAATCACTCTAAAAAATGTGGCGTGGCAATACCAGGCGGCGTGCATTCAGGATCTTTGTCAGAAGTACAATGTGGAGTATATCGGCATCGATGTCACCGGACCAGGCTCCGGTGTGTTTGATCTGGTTCAGCAGTTTTACCCGGCAGCGACTCCCATTATTTATTCCATCGACAGTAAAACCCGTCTGGTGTTGAAAGCGCAGGATGTTATCACCTCGAACCGGATTCAATGGGATGCGGTGCATTCGGATATTGCTGCAGGGTTTATGACCATTCGACGCACCACCACTGGCAGTGGCCAGATTACTTATGTCGCCGACCGATCCGAACGAACCGGACATGCCGATGCAGCCTGGGCGGTGATGCATGCCTTGATTAATGAAGGGCTCGACTATCGGCAGCAGCGTGAATCCACTTATATATTCTCGGATGATTAATCATGGCCAGAAAACGGAACAGACAAACGCAGACTAAAAAGGTTCGGCCTGAAAAGCAAAGCAACGGCAGTGAATTCAGTATTACTTTTGGAGAGCCGGAACAAGTACTTTCCGGTAATTTGCTCGACGGCCTTGGCTCTATTCTTCATCCATACAATGGTTATTATGAACCGCCTATCTCCCGATCCGGTTTGTCACGAATGCGGCATGCCAATGCCCACCATGGAAGTTGCCTGATATTCCGGCGCAATATGTTGGCTAATTTCTTTGTGGAGAATCCACTGATAGCTATTAGTGACTTTAAAGCGGCGGTGCTGGATTACCTGGTATTCGGTGAGGCGTATTTTCAGATCCATACTAACTATTTCCGTGAAGTCACCCGTATCTCGCACCTGCCTGCGTTGAATATGCGGCGCATGCCGGATACCAACGATGGGCAGGAGCAGTATTTAATGCTTGATCCTGTGGGTACCGGAAAGACGGAGTTTTATCCGGGTTCTGTGATTCGTGCCGCAGAATACGATACGGGTCAACAGATTTACGGGGTTCCGGACTGGCTGGGTGGTTTGCAGTCTGCATTGCTGAATGAAGATGCAACATTGTTCAGGCGCAGGTATTACAAAAACGGGTGCCACATTGGGTACATTCTCTATACCACTGATCCATCCATTAAGCCGGAAGTGGAAGATGAGATCCGTAAGAAAGTCTCCAGTGGAAAAGGTGTCGGTAATTTTAAATCCCTGTATATGAATATCCCGAACGGAAAAAAAGACAGTGTCCAGGTAATACCTGTGGGTGATATCAGCCAGCGTGATGAATTTGAACGGGTTAAAAATCTGTCGGCAAAGGATGTCATTGTGGCACACCGGGTGCGGGGCGAGCTGTCGGCGGTGATTCCTGAAGAAACCAATTCAGCCGACATTGAAAAGGTTAGCCGTGTGTACGTTCAGAATGAAACTAAACCACTGGCGCAGTCCTTTATGGACTTGAATAAACACTTTCGTCGGGTAACGCCATTTCAGTTTGATTTTCCGGCACTGGCTCAGGTGGCACCTGAGTAACGTTACCCAAACACCTGTAAAAGATGCAATTGATGGATAGAAGGCTGTAGAATGTCTCATGTAGGTACAACGGATTATGAAGAGCGCCCCATGCGAGTTACTTGCCCACACTGCCGGTCTAAATCACGAATAACCGACACGAACACAATCAGTGATTCAGTGCGCGAGTTGTACTGTATTTGCCAGAATGCGGACTGTGATGCCCGGTTCAAAATGAGCCTGGCACACATGAATGATATCCGGCCTCCTAAAACTGAAACAGATAATTTATTGATAGAGTTTTTCCGTCGTATGCCACTCGCTGAAAAGCAGCGACTACTGGCGCAGACCTAACAAACACTCCATACCTTTGGGGCTTTCATAGCCCCTTTTTTTATGGATCCAGTTTGTACTCGGTGTACTGGGTATGGATCAGGTTCCGGATCCGCATCAATGTTTGACTCATGCCCGCCAGAGTGCCTTTACTGAGAGTTATCTGTTCATGTGTAGCTGCCGCATCGATCAGAGTGTTCACCATCTCAAGTAAGTTCATCGCCTTTTCCTTTCGTTCTTCATCCGAAGCAGCTTCTGAGACGCAGTCATGACACGGCATCTGTATCAGAATCAGTTTTTTATTCAAAGGGTCATAGTTTAACGTTGTGCCCGGTTCTTTCATTGGCTCTTTCAGCGTGTTAATAAGCCACTTTGCTTTGTCGTCTAATTTATCGTTCGACATTGTCCTACCTGATTTTGTATCGGATTTTTTTTTGACCTGACAGTAAGTTAGCAGTTTTTTGATTAACTGCACGGTGCAGTTACCCGTAAGACTGGGATAGCTAACACAATATGTGTTAGCACGGTATACATACGGGAGGCTGCAATGAGCAGGTCATGGCCTGTCTACAGCCTGCGGGTACCTGAAGAGGTGCACGAAAAAATTAGCAAGGCTGCAAGACAGAATAAACGTTCGATCAACAGTGAGTACCTTCATCGGGTAGAGTCGTCACTGGAGCAGGAGAGCACGCTGGCGCAGGTGTTGGTGGAGCTTCAAAGGCTGAGTGAAAAAATTGATGCGCTGGAAGGTAAAAAGCCAGATTGATGTCTGGCTTTTTAATCGGTTACTTCTGATTATTCACCTAACTCTATAGCCAGTTTTACGGGTAGTCTTTAACAATCTCCGGGTAATCGTCCATAGTGTAATGAACGCATGCCGGTTCATTATTATTGACTGTGATTTTCTCAAACATTCTGAAAATCTCTTGATCGTTATTTTCCTCATACCTTGGATATTCTTTCAGGAATGCTTGTTTCGGTGTTAAGCCTTGTTCGTAGTATCTTCTCCATGGTTTATCACCACGGTAAGGTTCTATATGGCTGTGTGATGTATCAGCCACCTGTTGCAACCATTTTCGGTACTTATTGTTTTCTTCCATTGTCTTTGCTCCGTTGAAAAAAGCCAGATTGATGTCTGGCTTTTTATTAAAGGTTATTTGATTTTCAAGTGAACACCACTGTCATGACAATAACTAACCTCCAGTGTCTTTTTCCTAAACTTTCCATTCTTGGTAAATAAGTCATTCCTAAAAACTCTGTTGGTGTCTTCTTTTTGAAAACCTTCAGCACTAATTTCTAAATGGCTTAAATACCCTTTTGAACCATGCCAGTTTACACTGAATTTACTACCTGTTTGGTTATATGCTTCTGCTACGAAAAAGGAAACAAGCTCAATCATCCCAATGTGCTGAAGAGGAATTTCCATTATTTGAATCACATCTGACTCCTAGCCGCTTGGCTGTTGGTTTGTTCTACATAATTAATAACGCTGATCAGTTCACCAACTGCGGTAATTTGCTCTCTTCGGCTTCGGTGTTCTTCAGGTGTTCTTGGTTTTTGCCGTTGTAGGGCTTTTAATTCTATTGATAGTTCCAGCAGTGCTAGTTGATTGATATTGTTGTCTTGCATCTGCTTACACCTTCAATTCCAACTGCTTACAGGTTCTGGTGATAGTCATAGCATCACTCTGGCTGCACTTGAGCAGATCCCGAACTTGTCTTACTGAGAGTCGCTCAATTTTACCATTGTCCAGTGCTTCAATAACGCTTTGAACTTCAGGAGTAACGCTGATAGTAACGGGGGGTTGCTCTGTTACTTCATGGGTTACGGGTGCCTGTGGTGCTTCGGAATACAGTCGGTTCGTTACTGGCTGAGTGCTACGGGATAGCAGTATCACCAGCCCGTCCAGCATTAATGCCACCAGAACAATAAAGCCATTGACTACAGTAACGCCCGGTAACGGTGTTACTTGCTCAATTCTTACAGCGGCAGAGTACAATCCGGTGGGCTGGATAACAGGCAGCGCGTCCAGTTCTTTCTGTACTTCCAGTGCGCGGGTGACATAGTCCCTTGCCATATAACCGTTGATGGCACTTTGCAGGGTTTCCCGTTGCTGGCGGATTTGCATGTCGCGGTCTTCGGCGGCCGACAATGTGGCTACGCTCGCCATCACACTGAAAGCAACCACAGCAACAACGCTGCCACCACACACCAGCATTCCCCAGCCTGAATCCTTGCGCTTTTCTTCCTGAAACATCGCAGGCAGTTGCAGCAGTGCAGCAGCCTGCATGGTGACCAGTGTTAAGGCAAACAATCCACCCTGATAACCGGGAGCCAGTGACCAGCCGAAACCGAAGGTCATAATTAAAGTGATGGTCAGTAACGTGTTACGGAGGTGTTTTTGTGTATTCATGGTGTTACTCCGTTAAGCATTAATCGTGGCAGGTGTGACGTTTTTGGCTTGTTCCCAGGCTTCTTCGGTGAGTCCCTTATAATCAGCCATTAATAGTTCTTTTTTCCATGGCTCTAATGAATCTTTCGCTTTATCAAACCAGCTAATAAATTGCTTCAGGTGGTTGGTAAAACACTTTTGTACATAATGGCTATTCAATCCGAACCGGCGAAACAATCGCACCAGTTCCGGTTTTTTATTATTAGTGGCGCACTGTTCAATATGTCCGATGTAATTGCGGATCATCATATTGCATTCGGCAAAGTCGTCTGCTGAAAATTGAATAAACGGGGCTTTGTGATCAACAAAGGTTGCCATGGGTTTTGCGTCTTGCTGGCCAGTAAATTCTTTCACCATGTCTACTGCTTTCATGGCGGTTTTCTTGCTGACCTTGGCAATAGGGCGGGTGACTTCCAGCAGAGTGTCGGCCAGTGCCGATCCGATGCGTTTTAGTTGGCTGGCGAGTGTGTGCAGGTCAAGGCAGAACCAGACTTTTGCAGGTACACCGCACAGCTTTTCCTGCATGAGTCCGGCTGCAATCAGGCGGCGGCGTGCGGTTTCCTGTTCGCTGCGGGTGAGTCCGGTTTCTTCGGTGATTTGTTTGGCGGTTTTGTAGAACCAGCCATTGCGCTGGCGGGTGGTTTTGTTCTGTGACCAGTAGAAAAACTGGGAGAGCATGACCGCAGCAGCGGCGGATCCGGATACTTCGCGAAACTCTGGGCGGTAGGCGACGACGTTTGTCATGTTGGGCTCCTTTTGGTGGAGCCTGTCGCCCAGGGTGATAAGTCTGATTGGCGACAGGCTTGTCAGGGTTATCACCACCGGTAAAAGGTAACCGGCCTGCTTTCGCAGCCCCAACAAGCCTGTCATTAACTGGCAGGTATGCTGAATTCTGGCACAAAAAAAACCGCATGTCGGCGGCTTGTGCTGCCCTTTTAGACCGGGGTGATAATCCGGATTCCAGATTTTGCTGGAACGATTAGAACTATAATTCAGGAAACTGATTATTGCAACAAACATCAATGATTTGTGTGGTCTGCCGTAAGTAATCAGTCATAGGTTTTTGTGTGGTGTTCTTATGTATTAGTTTGCCGGATTCCAGCAAACTAATTTGCCCTATTTGACTGTTCGCTTTTACGCCCACTGGCCTTTTTCCAGTGGGCTTTTTTTTACTCCCAATCATCAACCATCTCTTTGCCGGTGCGTACCCAGTAGTTAAATTTTTTGCAGAACTTTGTGCAGCGGTTTAACCATGGGCAGGTATCACAAGGGCAGTTTTTTACATAGAACGTATGCCGGACAACGCTACTGGCTGATTCGCCTTTCACTCTGCCATTGACCGTCATGTCTACCTTATAAACGTCGGGCTCTCTGGTGGTTACCGTCGTCATGCGTACACTCCTTCACTGACATAGCTGGTGCCATTGCAGTTGATGCAGATTTCTGTGGTCAGGTCGTTGTCGTCGTCCATGTTGCTGTACTGTTTGCCGGTTCCGTAGCATTCCGGGCACTGGCGTTTCCAGCGGTTATTGACGTTGTAATGGTTCCAGCTGTCCCATAAATCCAGAAATACCTGATTGCCGTTCTCGATTAGCTCCTGTGGCTCTGTACCCAGTGTTACCCGCGCAACAATAAACGTCAGTGCATGACGCAAATGGTTAGAGTCCAGCAGACTGAGGTCATTAATATTTAGCTGCCACTCTTCACCGTTGAACGCACTGAGCAAAACCTGCGCGGCGGTCTTGGCTGCGGATGTGCCAGAGTACGCCAGATTGATCAAAGCGCGGGTGGATGCTGTGTACTGTTCCATTGTTATTTGCATGGTGCTTACTCCCCGGTTAACACTTTAATGGTTTGAAAGACTGTCCAGCCTTTTTTTGTGAGTCGCAGACTGGTGCGTCGTTTGTCGTAAGGATCGGCACCGACCATTAACAGATCCATGCCGTGTTTTTCCCTGCCTCGTCTGCCTTTTGCCAACATGGCCACCTGGTGCTGAACTTCGGTGTGCGGCATGGCCAGCTCGGCAGCAATGTCACAAATGGCAGCGCCTTCATAATCTGCCACCATTGCCAGTATTTTCAGCTTGATCAGATCCAGTGCAGGGTACCGATCAGCCAGCCTGAACAGTGGGCTGTTAAACATGACTGGCGTTCCTGGTCTTTAATATGTCGTTGACGCGGTTGCGGATATCCACGTACCACTCGTAATTGCGCTGGCTTCGCTTGGCCAGTTCTTTCAACTGGGTGAACCGCATCTGGCGCAGGTTTTGGGGCATGTCGGCAATTTGCAGGGCAAGCTGCTCTCTCATGCGGCGGGTAATGTCCTGTTTAAGAGCTGGCACCTTCATGGTTTTTAAAAAGTCGCGCTGCTGGCTGAATGGCTGGCTGATCAGGTGTCTGGCTAGGCAGTCGCGTTTGTGGTTTTCCTGTCTGGCTTCTTCTCTGGCGTTCATCATGTTCTGTTTTCCGCAGGGTAGGTTGTGAAATTTCCGCGCTTTCCGCACTTCAAGCTGTAGCCCTTGTCTCATGCGGGTTTGAAGGTGAAGCTGGAAGCTGCACCTTAGTTCACTGTTTTTCTCAAGCCTTTGATTTCTCTGGGGTTGCGGGTTCCATGCTGGTGCAGTTTTATAAATTCAAAATTTGCACCTCGGTTCATGCTTGGTGCAGTAAAAGTGAAGTTGTCTATATCTGTGTAAGTCATTGGTATATCTGTCTTTTAAGGTTTTTCTAATCATTGGTGCGGGTAGTGCGGTGTTTTTGGCATATACCCACTGTTCCGGTTTATGCTTGCTTCTTTTTGTCTCTGGGATCTTTTTCAAAAATCCAGCAATAGGCAGTTTCTCCATTGCCGAGGATCTTGCTTTTAACGTTTCCGATCTTTACAAATGGGTGTCTCTGGTTGTTTTTTAGTAATGGCTTCAGGTCTCGCATGCGGGTACTTAGGCCATTCAGGTTGTGCTGCTTGCACATAGCTTCGAACTCAGTCATTTTGATAGCGATGTATTCCGGCTTTATTGAATGGTTCAGTCTGTCTCGGCCAAAGCTGTCTGAACCTGGGCGGTTCATATGTTCGAAATATTCCCAGAACTGCTCGACTAATGGATCATCAGTTCTGCGCCTCTTCTCTCTATCCTGCGCTCTTTCCCACACGTACTCTTCAAGATGCTGACACATGACATTTGTCAGATATTTAGGGCTAAAGATAATTTGCAGACAGTGGATAAATGCCGCTGTCATGGCATGGAATTCAGCGATACGGATCATCATTTTGCTGTTACGACGTTTGAATTCAATTTCCAGCCGGGCAAACTCCTTTCGGAACCGAGCTAAAATTCTGCCTTCATTTTCCAAGGCAAGGTCTCGCCAGCCACATAAGTCTTCAGCCCGAAGATTCATCATCTTGCGAAACCAAATATCGGACTCACCTGGTATGTGGTGGTCTCGGGTACAGTGCAGGTGAACTATTCTCGACATAATGGCTTCTGAGCCATTAACCATGTTGTTTTGGCTAATACACAAGCCACCTTTAAAGGTAATAACGTCTGTGTCTGTCCCACGTTTTTTTAAACCAGTACGGCGCAGGATGCCGCCGTAGTCAGTCAGAGGCTTCAGTTCTTCTACATTAAATTTGCTGTCTGCATCACCTTCCAGAAGAACAAAAGGAAAGTTTGAAGCCTGTGCCATGCCCCGAGCAGAGCCAACATTTGAACCCCGCTGGGGGCTGTCTCCTTCATAGTTTTCTCTACCTACCAGACGCCACAAGATGTTCAGCATGGCGGATTTACCAGCGCCAGCTTCACCAGTTACTTCAAGAAATGGCCAGCTTTTAAATTCCTTTCTAACTTGTTCCGCAAAAAGGGTTCCAAGCCACCATGCCATCGCTACGATGCCTTTATCGGTAAATACACGGTGAAAAAGCGGTAGCCAGTCAGGTGTCCATTGTTTATTAGATCGGGTCAGTTTGATGTCATTTGCATTACTTTTAATGCTGTGGTTCCCAGCTTGCAAATAGCCCATCTGGTTGCTTTTCAGCATGCTGCTGTTATAAAAGCCAAAGTCTTTGGGGGCGTTAGGATTGTTTGGATTGTCTTCCCCAACAAATGCATAAACACCTGTATCTTTGTCATAGCCAATAAAAGACAGGGTTCTTACAATATTGATGCCATAGTCAAACCAACGTTTTTCGAGTATTTCCATATCATTGGCGTCACCATTAAAACGCCCACCTGGAGTATTGTCTTTCAGTGCTTCACTAAAAGCGCCTGGGCTTTTCAGGTCACCGGCCGTTAGGGAAATTATTCTTGGCTGGCTTCGGTTCTTAAAAGTAATGCGAAACACATACCACCGATCTCTGGTTACAGAATCTTCTTCTGTGTACAGGAATTCAGGGTATACAGGGCTAATCTGTACAGGTTGTCCAGAATACCCAGCAAAAACTTTCATTGCCGATGAAAGCTCTGCATCTGGTTCTGTCCAGAAATGACTGCGGCTATCTTCACCGAATGTTTCTTCAAAATCAGACAGTGCCTTATCACTGAGCTTAAAGCGCCATAAGGCATTACCATGGTCAATAACAAGTCTGGGCAGTGGATTTCTTAGCCATAGCCAGAATGCTTTTTCTTTCTCATCTTTTGCCTGAGATAGACAACCACGCCACAGGCTTTCGTTTAGATATTTACGATCTAAATTTCCGTCGACATATTCTTCATTCCAGTCTTTCTTTCCGCGACAAAGCATTACTTGTACGGTTTCACCCAGATCCTCTATAAACTTGATATGGTCTGAAAGGTGTTTCAATCCGCCATTATCATTGTCATATGCCAGTACCCAAACAATATCTCTACCGACATTCTCTTTAATTAAGTTGCGAGCAAGATTACTACCGCCAAAAGCTGCAACTGCTTTGTAATTGGTCTGAATATCCTGATTAAGGTGGTAAAACACCCAAGCATTAAAAATGCCTTCAGTGATTACACAGATATCGCCTTCTTCCAGAGTAAAGCCAGGCGGCTGCCAGTGGCGGTCTTCCTTCGGTGTATTTCTTGAGTAGTTGTTCTTTCTTTTGGCTTGAGCAATATGATTTTTATCAATCAAGCGCTCTTCAAAGGCTCCTTCCCAAAGCTTTATATAAACAGTAGGAGCCATAAGACCGTTTGACTGAAAACATCCCTGCGAATACCACCCGGCAATAATTCCAGAATTAAAACCGCGAGCCTCTTCCAGATAGGCTCGTGCTGTGGCATTCGGATCGTCAACTGTTGCAGGGAATCGTTCGACATAGTTTTCATACAGATCCGGGTAAAGGCTGCGGGTAGTTTCTGTGTAACCGCAGCTATCGGTATGATCACAAAAAACACGTCCGGGCTTCTCTATCTTTACCCATACTGATTTGCGGTTGCACTCAGGACACCGGCCATAGCGCAATACTTTGGAGGTTTCTTTAAAGCTGAAAGAGTGATCGTTACGCAGGGCATCAACAATTTCTGCATCCCTGTCAAAATGAAACATGGTCGTCTCCTTGAGCTTCTACTCTAAGGTCTGCCCAGCTTTTTAGCTGGGGAAAATCTTTCGCAAACAGTTCAAATGCAATCTTGGCTGCTGATTTCTCATTGCATGTATAAACACAATCCACCAGTTCCCCCTGGGGCGTGGTAACACGAAAATATTGATACTGATTCATGCCATCGCCTCTTCAATAGCTGCGCGGGCTTCGTTCCGCAGATCCCGACTGGCGGTCAAATGATGGTTGGTTTTGTAAATGTGCTGATTGATCAGGGAGGTTGGCCAGCGTTCTTGCCCGGCCACTTTGACGGCTTCGGGGAACTCTCCGGAACGGATCCGCTTGCGCAGGGTTTCGCGGGTGACTTTCAGACGGTCACATACCTCGTCTCTGGTTAAGAACTCATCGATGCGAATATCCACGTCATTGCTACTGGTCAGTAAGCGGGCAAGGCGATTAATAAATAAAGTCATTTCATCTTCCGTCATTGCAAAATATTCCCGAACTTGCTAAAAATGCCCTAGCTAGAAACGAAACACGCAAAAATAGGGTTAAACGTGCAAATATGGGCATACATCCCAGATGTGAGAATATCATTTTCAGGAGGGATTACAACCCAGATTTGGGACGTTTTTGCATATATGATCGGGAGGGTTAGATGTACTACGAACTAAAAACAATGGGTGCACGGATTCGATTTGTTCAGGAAAAGGTGGGCGGATCCAGTGCGCTGAATAAGCTATCGGGCGTTAGTGCATCACAGCTTTCTCGATTGATACGGAACGAAATCCCTAATCCGGGATTAAATCAGATCCAGTCCATTGCAAAGGCGGGCGATGTGCCACTGGTGTGGCTGGTAGAAGGTGGTGAGCAGTCCGGGGTCGAAGGTGAAACAAAGAGCAACGGCTTTGTGCCTATTTCGTACTTTGATAATGGCAAGTCGCCCGTCATGCTGGAGCGCAGCTACCTGGTTAATGAAATACAGTCGAATCCGGACCACTGCGTAATGTTTCAGTCTGGTGAGGACTCCATGGCCAGTACTATCAGCAAGGGTGACAAAGTATTGATTGATACCAGTCGCACCAGTGGTGATGGCATCTTTCTGGTGAAGATTGAAAACAATGTTTTTTTGAAGCGGTTGCAGTGGTTACCGGGTGCCGGTGTTGATGTGATCAGCGATAACAGTTCGTACAAAAGTTATCAGCTAAAGCCGGAAATGGTGGAAGTCATAGGGCAGGTGGTCTGGATCGGGAGCCGATACTAATGGCCGCACGCAAACGATACAAAATAGACCGGGGAAACTGGGTCGGACAATTCCCACCACCGGGCGGTTGGCAGCGTGGGCGCAATGGTATCCGGCGGGTGCTTTGTTCGGTGTCGTCTATCGCACACATGGATAAGGATGCACAAAGTTTCAAGCTGCATGACTTGTATGAAGAAGCAGCCAATAAGCTGAAGGGTGAGCAGGAGCAGAAAGAAGAAACCCGCAAAAAACAGAAAGCAGATAAGCGGCGGATGACGGTGCAGCAGGCACGCGATTTGTGGAAGGATGAATTATCTGTCACGAACGATGATAAAACCGTGAAACTGTATGTCCGGTCAGTGGATTATTATCTGAAAGCACTGGGTAATCATGAAGTTCGGGATTTTAACCGGGGTTCAAATGTGAAGTTTATAAAGCACCTGAAACAGTTACCCGGTAAGCAGGCAGGCTCGACCATGGCACCAGCCTCGCAAAATATGCACGTCCGGCATTTAGGCATCTTTCTGCGTTGGTGTTATGCCCATGAAATTATTGATAAACGTCATGAGTTGAAAATGCCGCAGGTGCCTAAAAAGGATATGGAAACCTACTCGGTTTCAGAACTGGGTAAGGCAAAATCATTAATAATAAAACGCATGGACGAATACACACGGCCAAAAGATTTATGTGCAATCAACAATATGTACCGCGCATTTATGTTGGCAACCAATACACTGCTGCGACTGGGTGCCATTTGGTCGTTGCCACTGTCGGCCATTGACCTGAAACAGCGAATTATACGGATCCGCAATGTGCCAGAGCTGAAGTGGCAGCCTAAAAAAATGAAGTTCCCGAACAAGCCTATCAATGATCAGCTTTTTGAATTTTTAAAGCAGGATCTGGCGGGTCGTTCCAGGCGGGAAAAATGGTTTCTTGATAAAGGTGACGGCAGCCAGTGGCTAACCGATAGCAGCAATATCAGCCACTACGCTGCAAAGATTTTCAACGACGTTGGTCTGCCATACATCAAGCCATTCCACTGGGGATTCCGTGCCACAATGACAACGCACCTTTTAAATGAAGGTGTAAAGCCACAAATCGTCCAGCAACTTGCCGATCATTCATCACTCGCCACCACCATGAGCTATTTCAATAGCCGCACCGTTGACCAGCGCGAAGCCACTAATGCCATCCCTGAAATTTAGTCGTGGTGCCACTTTGGTGCCACTATTAAAAACCTATCTCTGGAAGTATTGATATAACTGATTTACACATGAGACTTAAAATCTGCCGACCGTTAGGTCGTGCCGGTTCGATTCCGGCTCCGGGCACCAATTCAGATAGTCGTGTGATATGCGCACAGCTATATAACATGAAAAGCTGCAGATTTTAGTGATCTGCAGCTGTTTCTGTATTCTACACCATTATTCACAGACCTTTGTCTGTAGCAAGCCTCAGATGCAATGAGTGTCGCCACGAATACCATCAAGCTCTACTAAACATTTATTTGAACAGTCTGATGCCTTAGATCGTGCGTTATTATTGTTCTAATGAGTGCTTCTGTTACTGTTTTTTCCAGTCTAAATAAGCATTGTCGTGTTCTGTTAGCCCGGATATTTCATAAACAAGCAGCAACTACCATCCCATCCTCTTAATTTTGGACTTTTCCGCAAGCCTGTTGCTCTGTTAACCATGTGAAAGACATTGCAGCCCATACTTGCTTACAGATTAGACGCTAATCAACGAATCCTGCTATTTCAGGATAACGGAAAGCCCCAAGGCTCTTTCATCTGGTTGCTATGTACCTTGATTGAGTCTTATGAAAGTTGCTACCCCGGTCGAAGTATCGGCATCTGGTAAAAGACTTCTGTCACATGCTGCAAAAGCCTCTTGAATGGGCAGCTACGCGGCAGATGAAGTTTAATTCGGTCTTTATATTCAACCACTTTGACTGCAACTTTACAGAGCTTCATGATCACCGTTGATGGCTGCGCTTTTTCCAGCTCCGTACCTTTCAAAGTCTTGGTTCTTAACTCATAGTGCAAAACATAAGCGGCACAGGCATAAAACATTCTCAAATGGTTAGCCAAAAAGCCCTGATCGGACAATCTGTCGCCGGACAGATCACTTTTCAGATGTTTGATGAAGTTCTCATCCTGTCCTCTTGGACAGTAAAGCTCTTCATAAATTACCTCTGGAGAAGCTTCCTTCATCGACGTCACAATGAAACGAGGGTTGTCGCCTTTTTGGTTGACCTCCGCCTTGTAAATTATCCGGGTATCGAGACCTTTCCAGCTCTTGGCCTGGTATTCTGCTTCCCCGTAAAGTCTGAGCCGATCAGGTTCTGGCATGTTGTTCAGTCTTGCCAGCTCAGTCTTGACCTTCAGAGCTTGACGCGCTTCATCCAACAACTCTTTGGCTTTTGGCCGCAAAGCCGTTTTGTGGCCTGCACCTTTGCCCAAGACATAATCCGAATGAGGGGCATTCTGAACCACCCACATTAACTCTGGTTGAGCGAAGTGGCTGTCTCCCCGAACCAGTAGATGGGTTTTCGGCCACTTTTTCCGAAGCAGCCGAATGACCCGTTCGAGAATGGCTGCATTTTCCTTGCCCGTTGGGGTTTTCCCCGGACGAAGAATCGCCGTAATCAGCTTGCCGCTGAGTCCCTCAAAAATCATCAGGGGCAAGTAGCAGTAGTCCTGATATTTGGCATTAAACAGGTTCATCTGCTGGCCACCATGAGTAATGGCCGGTGTATGATCAAGATCGATAACGATCACCGGAGGTGGCAGCTTGTAACTGCTGATAAAGTGATGCACAAATGCTTCAGCCATCCTGTAAATGTCGGAGCGGGTCATAGATTGTCCCAGCCGGGTAAAAGTGGGCGCTGATGCGAGATGGTTATCGCTGTCCAACGGATTGCGACCAGTGGCCAGTTTGAACATAGGGTCTTTACGCAAACGGTTACTGTCGTTGGCATCTTCATAGCCGCAGGCCATTTGCAGAACCCGCTGAACCAGAAGTTCTTTCAGGGAGTGGTCGATATAGGATTGATGGCGTCTGTCATTGATGGCATCAGTCATTTTGCAGATAAGACCGCTCTGCAGAATGGTTTCCCGTAGCAGCAGAGTGCCAAAGTCAGAAGATAACTCCCCACCATTGAAGTCTGCCCGGATGGTTTTTCCATTTGAGGGATGAAAACGAAGCTGTTCTTGTGTAGATTTGGGCATGGCAAGTTCCGGTTTGCTTCTTCCGAAGCTTTCTTTTGTTCGACCCAATTATATCAAGTGATTGGGCGGAACTTGCCTCCTTTTATGAAATATTCGGGTTAGAACCGAAATAAGCTTTTCCAGCTTGCCTGAAAAATGGTTTAATCCTCTTCTCGCAAATGAAGGTAACAGCAGGGTCATATTCCCATCAAGGTCGATATTAATGGATCGGGTGTGCTGCCTAATTAATGTACTGGAGGAAGGTTGTGTGTGACAGGGAATCCGTAACGGCTCATTTTTGACCAAAATGCATTCCAGGATCCGGATGTGCAAACCAGTGCCCTTAACGTCAGCAACATCGATGCTCCCTGCTCCTTCCAGCGCATTCCTGAACGGCACATTCTCTGTTTCACCAATGTTTTACAGCCTGCTTCAGTCACTCCCGAACCTATCGGCAAGTTCTGCTCTCTCGCTTGCGGATAAATCATCTGATGCCAATGATTTTTGAAATACGTTCTGGCACTGATTAACTTTTCCAGAGACGCAGTACGGTTGTTGCCTGGCTTTGCACTATCAAGCTCTTCCTGAAGTCTTTTGGCTGCACCCTTTTCATGTTTCAAGTCGTGTAGTTTCTGCTTCAACCATGCATGCCTCTCCTGTGATGCTTTTTTGCCGGGATAAAGAGCCTCAGCAGCCCCGGCAACATATTCAGAGACATGGTAAAAGTCCAGCACCTGCACGGTTGTAAAGGGCTCTAAAAAAGTCCAGTTATCCGCTGCTCCGTCAGCAATTCCCACATAAACTGCATCAGGATATCGCGCTTTAACCTTGTTGATTTCTCTTGAAAATCTGCTTTTAAAGGTTCCCTTGCCGTATTCTGGTGCCTCTGCACAATAGATGGTATGGAGCCGCTCCCCTTCGTCATCATAAAGGCTTATCGTGCCACACATGGCTTCACGATAGCCTTCGTAATAAAGAAGGTTGGCTCCATCAAGGCCGATGCCTATTGTTTTTACTGCCTTAGGCAAATCGGGTATGTCGTATGCCCATTTTTCTTCTTTTGCCTGAGCGATGCTTGCTACGACATCAGCCAGATCTCTAAGCGTCGAACGACTACTCTTGCGGCCATGGTTTTGTAGTAAGTCTTCTTCTACCTGGGGAGCAGCCATTTGTGCATATTTCCAACTGACGAGCCGGGCAAAAGCAGGAGTCGAGTTGACAATGATTCGCGCATTCTGATCCAGGGGACAAAAGGTTTCACCACCCTGACTGCTTTGATATACATAGCGTGCCAACTTAACGGAACCCCATGAAGTTTCATACACTTTGGGTTCTTTTTTGTGCTTGCTGCTCATGGTAATCCCGCCTACTTTTATAGGCGAACCATCGGTGTCCATGGCTTCAAGCTGTTTTTCTACCCCAAGCACGCCTGCTTCGTTGAGGCTACCCTGAAGAGCAGTCTCAAAGTCAAGCATTGAGTCACCATGCTGGATGGTAATCAGGATCTGCGTTTCGTTGTTTTCTGAAGAGATAACTTGAGCGGGCATATGGTGAAGGCTGTAAGATTTTCAATATCTTAAAATAGACAGAAAATGTTGTTTCTTCCTACATTAATTACCGCTTACACCCAATGGATCTTTCCTGATCCGCCAGTTTATCAATACTAGCTTGCTTAATGAGTTTATTGTAAGGAAGAATAAAATTAATCGGATAGAGTTTTGCGACTTTATTGAATTCGTATTTCAAAAGCTTTCTTAGTATCTCGAATTCAAAAGTTATTTCCTTGGTTGTTGTTAATAGTTCATGGACTTTATAAACAACAATGGTGAACTTTGTACTGGTTTGATAAGTCAGCCTGACGACCAGAAAGCCTTTTGGCATACCTCTTACCGGACTTACATCGATGCACCGCCAGCGCTTTTTGTGGATGTTGATGCTCATGGTAAAGTCGTTTTTATCAAGAATCAGTATTGGAAGGGGTTTGCTCATAAATTTCAGGTTGCATAGCCAGTAGCTACAAAAATGACTGTAGCGAGAAAGGTGATAGTAGAAAGAATCAGGATGCCTATTATAAACCAGTGAATTAAATTCTTTAAGGATACTGGTTAAGAAAAAAGAGTTTAATTATTTATTAAGATGGATGATTTAAAATAATTAGTGCCTGTCCGAAAACCCACAAACACTTGAAAACAGCAGCCTGTAGCCCCATATAGTACTCGAAGATTTTCCAAAACAGGCTGTTTCCACATTTATGCGCCAAACCATCAACCCACAAATGCAGTTGGGCGAAGTTGATATCTCCGCCATCACGTTTAATCCCAAGTCCAGAGACGACATTCCCCGCCTGCTCCGGGGGCTGCAACATATCTGGATAACACCTGATCTGCGACACAGGGTTTTTCAGGTGCTTGAGAACATAATTCCTGCCAGTCGGCACAATGGTCGTCCTGGTATGGACCTCTGGAACATTCTGGTCTTTGGCACTCTGCGCCTTGTCACTAATTGTGACTACGACCGCCTGCAAGAGTTGGCTAATGAACATGGGACATTACGGAAAATGCTCGGGCATGGTCCCTATTGTACCCACACCTACCACATACAAACATTACAGGACAACATCAGCCTCTTCACACCGGAGATACTGGATCAGATTAACCAGGTCACGGTGGATGCAGGTCACCAGCTGGTTAAAAAAAAGATGAGCCACTACATGGCCGTACCGATTCGTTCGTAGTCAAAACCGATGTCCATTTCCCCACGGATATCAGCCTTCTGAGCGACGCTTGCCGTAAGAGTATTGAGTTTGCGTCAGCTCTTGCCAATCAGTACCAGCTTCCGGGCTGGCGTCAGCGCAAATACCTCAAAGATCAGCATCGCAAGCGCTACAACAAGGCTCGAAACCTGAAGCATTCCAGTGCGACCTGTGAACTGAAACAGCAGCAGCGGCAGCACGATATTGAGATGGCTCATCTCGAGTACATAAAGTACAGCCTTTCAATTGTCCGCAGAGCTGAAACGACCTTGTCCTTGCTGGTGAAAAAGCAACCGGATGAGCCAAGGCTGGAAAACCTCAAATATCACATAGCCCACAGTCGTCACCAGATAAACCTGATTTACCGACGGGTGATAGAACATGAGCAGATTCCCCATAATGAGAAGGTGTTCTCAATCTTTGAGCCTCATACAGAATGGATCAGCAAAGGCAAAGCCGGAACTCCGGTTGAACTGGGGTTACGGGTCTGCGTGTTGCAGGATCAGTTCGGTTTTACTTTGCATCATCAGGTCATGCAAAAACAAACAGACGACCAGGTTACAGTACCTATGGCTGAGGCTGCCAAAAAGCGGTTCCCGACATTAAGCCAGGTGAGCTACGACAAAGGCTTCTGGAGTCCGGGCAATCTTGAAAAGCTGGAAGTTCTTCTGGAGCATTCAGTTCTTCCCAAGAAAGGCAGGCTGTCAGCCAATGACAAAAAACGGGAATGCCACCCGGAATTTATCCGGGCAAGAAGGAAGCACTCAGCCGTTGAATCCGATATCAACGCACTGGAAGCGAATGGTCTCGACAAATGCCCGGATAAAGGGATAGAAGGCTTTGAGCGCTATGTCGCACTGGCTGTTGTCGCCAGCAACCTGAAACGGCTGGGTAAAATTCTGCTGACCAGAGATCGTCAGTAGCCTTTCAGCCAGGCTTCCGTCAGTTTACTTTTGATCATGCCGGGCATGAGAGATTACTGCGCTTGTAGATAGTCGAATCAGGTTGTATTTTGAACAGTGCGGTACAAAAAACATCCTTTGTTCGTCTGGTAACTCAAATCCAGCCGTTATCAACTTCTGTCGGCCAAGAACGACTGCCGTTTTTCAGAGGTTTTCTGACAGGCACTAATTATAGGCCATTAATCTAAAAACAATAATAATAATCAGATAAGAGTAATTTAAACGACTATTTAACAGTACATCAAAAAAACAAATTGGAGCCTCCCTCAAAAAACAGTGTAAACATAAAAGTAAATAAAATACCCCGAATAATAGATCTGTATCGGGTTTCATCTATCCTGTGTTGTAGCCAGAATCCTGCGATCAGGCCAATGCTGGCCGCGGTGACAATAAAGCCAGACAGAAGGGGATCAAGATCATCCGTTGTCAGATGCATCGATAAAATCGCCAGCTGTGTCATTTTACTAAGCAGAAAACAGATGTTTGATATAACAATGATTTCTTTTTTAGACTCTGTTACTTCCAGCAAATACATCATCAGCACCGGCGAAACGGCATTGGTTGCACCACCTATCACGCCTGCAAAACTGCCCATGATTGCAGGAAAGAGAAGTGCTCTGGCTGACAGCATTGAGATAAATTGTTTGAGCGGTGCAGAGAACAGGTAAATTAAAATGGAGGCTGCGAGAAGTAGTTTTAGAATATCAGGGTTTACCCATGTCAGCAGCCAAGCACCAGAGAAACTACCGATTGTTGTCATTAGGATAATCGGATAATACTTTTCGTAATCAATATTTATGCCCCGGCAGTTATAAAGGCTCAGAATAATAACTACACTGGATGGAATCATTGTCAGAACAACAGCGGTTTGCAGGTCATATGCGAGTGCGAGAATGGGAGTGGAGAGCATTGGAAAGCCAAACCCCAATGCTCCATGGGCTGCACCTGCCATCATTATTAGCAGCAAAATGACAGGAAGCATGTCCATAGCCACTGTCAGGCAACCTTATGCAGTCAAGGCATATTGAAGCGAATACGCTTCAGATGTCTGTTTTTATCTTTAATTCTGGTTCTTGCGTGAAGGTAACGCTGGTTATCCAACAGCATAATCTGTCCATCTTCAAGACTGACTTTGATCATATTTTGCGGCAATGAAAGCTGCAACTCCAGTTCTTTTAATGCCTCCAGTTCTTCAGCGGTACAGGAACTTCGTTCGATAATGTCATGTCGGTAGCGGAAGGCGTGATTGTCATCAATGAGCGTTGCTTCAATAAAGTCATCGTTTTTATGAAATTCTTCGGGCACTCTCAATCTGAACTTTTTAGAAGACAAAAGCCGGAAAGTTTTCTCCGATAGATTTTCAATAACCCTGTCAGCACAGACAAGGATATTGTTCCCACCTCCCAGCTTGTCAGACTCGACCACATACAGACCAAAGTAGCCGGGCATATCGAGCTCAAAAGCACCGTCATTGTGCAGGCAGAACTCATTATCACTATGTGAAATGGCCATAGCTTCATGCCCGGTCTGGCCACCTATTTTGACATCCCAGACCGTACGCCCCTGTGAATCATGTTCGTGTACCTGTCCTAACTGGCTGACAATCCGCTCCATGGTGGTTGCCGAATCATCTTTAAAGCCCAGGCTGATGATCACAATACCTTTTTTCAACAGGGCGAGTTTATATTGCTCGCTGCTGATATGGGACGGTTTGGTAATTGTAAAGTAGCAGTATTCCGGAGCTCTCAGGGGGATTGCATGGGAAGACAGATGCAGTGAAGACATGGCTAGTTCCTTCTAGTTCTGATTAATTGCAAGGTTGTGCGTTATTGCAATCTTTACTAAGCAATATCAGGGCCATATCTGTGTATGAGAGTTATACACTCCCATACGAGAATATGGCTGGAACGTAGCAGACAAAAAATGAAGTGCTGACAGGCGGAATGTTAGTGGCTAAGCGCAAATTGCACAGCGTGTTCTGCATGGATTGCCGTCGTGTCATATAAAGGAACCGACGTGTGTTTCTGCTGAACCAGCAGCGCTATCTCTGTGCATCCAAGAATGATGGCTTCAGCACCCTGTTTATGAAGTTCATTTATAATGTTCAGGTATGCCTGTCTGGAGTTATCTTTCACTAATCCAAGACACAGTTCGGAATAAATTATATCGTGAACGATGTCACGCTGTTGCTGATTCGGAATAATGACGTCGATCCCGTGTCTGTCGGACAATCGGCCTTTATAAAAGTCCTGTTCCATGGTGAATCGGGTTCCGAGCAGTCCAACTGTCTTCACGCCGTCGTTTTTCAATTTTTCTGCCGTGGCATCAGCAATGTGCAGCAGTGGAATGGAAATAGCCTGTTCAATTTCAGGGGCAACTTTGTGCATGGTGTTGGTGCAGATTAACAGAAAATCAGCTCCTCCCGCCTGAACGGACTGCGCCGCTTCCGACAGGATTTCCGCAGTTTCACCCCATTTGCCCTGATGCTGCAACTGTTCAATTTCAGAGAAATTAACACTGTAGAGGCATATTTTTGCCGAATTCAACCCGCCAAGTGACTGTTTGACGCCTTCGTTGATCATCGTGTAATAGCTGGATGTAGACTCCCAGCTCATACCACCCAACATGCCAATGGTTTTCATTTGTTATTCCTGAATGTACCGGCGAAAGAGGTTGTGCCTGCCATGATATTTCAGTCCTGACACGATCTGCCAGTGATCTGCGGCAATCATTCATACAGTGGTCATTGAATCCCAACCCGAGTCTTCGGGTTGGGTATGTCTACATCAGGTAGCTTCTGAAGTGCGGGCGGCTTTGCCGGGCAGGAAAGACATCAGGCTCTGTACGGCAATACCGGTCAGACAGGGAATCAGCCAACTGGTGTGAACAGTGTAAAGTGGCAGGCTGGCAGTGAACGTTGCGTCAAGACTGGCAGGTATCGCGCCCATGATACTCATCGCATCAATGGCACCAAAAATAAGCGTCAGAATCATTACAACGTTGTGAGACGGTTTCACACGCGGGAAGTGGTGAGACACAAACGATGCCAGAACCAGAGCGAGTGCCACCGGACACAGAATAAGGATAGCGGGCAGGCTGACAGTGATAATCTGCTCAAGGCCAAAGTTGGCAATAATGCAGGTGACGATAACAACGGCGTAAGAAATATAGTTTCGGTTCGCGCGGAATGTTGAGCTGAAATACTCGGCATTCGCCTGAGTCAAGCCAACCGTAGTACTCAGGCAGGCGAGAATAATAATAGCTGCAAGCAGTAATTGTCCGGCACCACCAAAAATTTCATAGACATACAAACTCAGAATTTCACCACCATTGGTTACTCCCTGAGTAATCGTGCTCGCAGTGGCTCCCACATAACCAAGAGCCAGATAGCAACCACCCATTAATACCGAGTAGATCAGGGCAATATGAACCGTTGATCTGGCAATCTGTGCTGAAGAGGTAACACCTTTGCTGCTAATAGCCTGAATGATAACCCAGCCAAAACCAACGGCAGCTAATGCGTCCATGGTCATATAGCCCTGCATAATGCCTTCGGTGACAGGTTTGATAGCGTACTGACCGCCCGGAGCAACAGGCCTGCCAAGAGGTGCAATAAGGGCAGCAACAGCAATGGCTGCCAGCATGATGATCATGGCCGGTGTCATGATCTTACCAATCCAGTCCACCAGTTTTTGCGAATTATACGCCAGGAGTAAGGTAACAAGAGAAAACACAACTGCGAAGGGCAGCAGATAGTCACCCTGTACAAAGGGGCGCAAACCCATTTCATAAGCAACGGTTACCGCACGGGGCATAGCAAAAGCGGGCCCGATGGCAATGAACAGGGCAATCCAGAAGCCTCGTCCCAGCAAAGTCGCCAGCGGAGAAGTCAGGCGGCTGGCCTGCCCGACCATCCCGAGCACAATCAATGCAAACGCAGGCAAACCAACAGCCGTAAATAGAAAGCCAGACATAGCAGGCAACAGGCTGGTACCTGCCTCAAGGCCCAGGGCCGGTGGAAAAATCACATTACCCGCACCCAGAAACAGCGCAAACGTCATCAGACTGATAACGACCGTGTCTTTTAAACTTAACGCTTTGTTGCTTGTTGTATATGCCATGAACACTCCTGATTCTGGTTCAATTTAGATTCCATCAGGAGCTGGCGGGGAAGGGGACTATTTCAATGATCCTTCTTCCGCCAGCCGGGCTGACGGAAGTATCACACCGTCAGCTAATCGCTAATGACTAGTACAGAGACGGATAGGACAGGCACAGCAATGCGGGCTTCTGTAGAAGCTTTTTCAAAACGCATGGTGAAACCTGAAAACATTAAAGTGTCCTGTTATGTACGGCGTGTTTTTTGCACCATAAAACACAAGGCTGGTATAAGTAAACCGGTATAAATACATACAACCTCTTTGTATTAGCATTCATGATAATTCAACATCAGGGTTGTTCACTGCCTGTATTCGTCGTTTTTTTTATGTGCAAACCTATTCCAGCTGGACTACTTTATTTCCACTTTATATAGCACTTTTGTTAAGTCTATGGACAAGCATCTCACCGTTGCACAGAACGACTTTAGTTCCCGGTCGTTAGTTCACTTCGTTGAACTCAGTACTTCCGAAAAGGCAATATTGGTTGACAGAGTCAAAGCTGCAGTCAGGGTTTCCGATTTATATTCAACACCTCAGTCGCTGAATCTGTCGCAGCTCATGCCGCAACTAGACAACTACCGACAGCAGGTTCTGCATCAGTCTGTTTTGTTGATATTCAAGGCGTTGCCGGTTGAGCAATTCTCGCCTCGAGAACGCAACTTTTTATTCTGGTACCTTGGGTGTCAGTTTGGTACTCCCATTGCACAAAACACGACAGGTGACTTGCTCGGCAGGGTTGAAAACATTGAAGGAGACGGGTTTCGTGTCCGGGGTTTTACCAGTTGCAAAGAACTGGAGATGCACACAGACCGGGGTGATATTGTTTGCCTACTGTGTGTCCGGCCGGCCGGGCAGGCGGGAGGGTTGACATCCTTCACACCTTTACTGGCTATTGATGCGCAGCTCGGTGAGGAAGATAACAGTCTGATGTCATCACTGGAGCAGGGCTTTTACTACGCCATGCCCTATCGGGGCAAGCAGGTGACCAACTATAGAATTCCGGTTATATCCAGCTCAAACGACATTAAAAGCATCAGTCTGGTGCGCTTTTTCATCGATTATGCTGCAGAATTAAGGCATGAAGTACTGACTGACGTTCAACTGGCAGCCCTTAACCGGATAGATGAAATTGCCAATTCGCCGGATTTTAAAATCACTCCGGGTTTGCAACCTGGCGATATGGCGGTCTGGAATAATCACTCATGGTTGCATAGTCGCACAGCCTTTATGGATGAAGAGGGTAAGAAAGGTCGCCTGATGTTAAGACTCTGGCTCAATGTGAAAGAGGGGTGGCCCATGTGTCCGCGTCTTACACACTATACCTATGGTTCTGATTTTATGAATTTTCCTCAGTCTTCTGATCGCCTCCAGCCAACACCTTATCCAACATAACGTTAAGCGTATTCTGCAAATCTGTCTAAACTGCTAGTGGCTGGCTGACGTCACATTCTGGTTCAGTTATGCACTGTATAACCAGTGATGAATGCCTCTCCTTTGCTTGATGAATCAACTATGGATTTCATTCCTACGACAATGGTTTTCCATAGTATTGCCGCATATCAACAGGTTTATCCTAATGAGCACAGTTGCTGAGATTATCTCCAGAATACCGGTTCTTCAGGAACTGGAAGCTGAACAGGCCGAGCAGGCTGCCAAACTCTTTTCAGTGAAGCATTTTGCTGCAGGGGAGGTGATCCATAAAGAAGGAACCCGGCGTGACGAACTGGTGCTGATCCAGTCTGGCAGTGTAGAAATATTGCAAATGACAGAAGGCAAACCGTCACAGGCATTAATCACCTATGAACAGGGTGACGCATTGGGTGAAGGGGTCATGCTTGGAGAGGCTGATAATTTTACCACGGCCATTGCCAAAACGTCGGTAGAGGCACTCGTGGCAGACGGAGCCAAAATTCGAGAGATGCTCGACAGTGATGATGCTCTGAAGATCCGGGCTTATGGTCGGATCATTAACAATCTTCTGATGCGACTGACAAGGCTGGCACCCCGGAATACACCTGACTCTCTTGAACTTTTGCCCGGAGATACCCGTACCGAACGGGATTTGCTGGGAGACAAGGAAGTGCCTGCCGATGCCTACTTCGGGGTTCAGACAGCACGGGCTATGGAGAATTTCCAGATATCCGGCATTCCCATTTCTCTTTATCCGGACTTCATTTCATCGTTTGCCCACGTAAAAATTGCCGCAGCTAAAGCAAACCGGGACTGCGGCGTCATCAGCAGTGAGGTGTGTGATGGTATTGAAGCAGCAGCTCATGAAATTGTTCAGGGCAAATGGCTTGAGCAATTTTCTGTTGATGTGATTCAGGGAGGGGCAGGGACGTCTACCAATATGAATGTTAATGAAGTCATTGCCAACAGGGCGCTGGAATTGATGGGGTATGAGAAAGGTGACTATCAGCACTGTCGGCCAAATGATGATGTGAACGCTTCTCAATCGACAAATGACGCCTACCCAACAGCACTGAAACTGACCATGCTCACCAGTAATCAGCGGTTACTGGCCGAACTGAAACGTCTGGTGGCGGCCTTCCGCGCCAAAGGTCGGGAGTTTGAAGATGTATTAAAAATGGGACGTACTCATCTTCAGGATGCCGTGCCCATGACTCTTGGGCAAGAATTTGAAGCGTTTGCCTTAACCATTGAGGGCGAAATTGCCGGACTCGAGAACGGTGCCAGAATGCTGTTGCACATTAATATGGGTGGAACGGCTGTGGGTACCGGTTTGAATGCCCCTGCCGGTTATTCTGACAAAGTCGTCGAATATCTGCGTAAGGAAACCGGCTTTCCGTTTGAGCTGGCACAGGATCTGGTGGAAGCTACCTCGGATACACAGGGATTTGTCACCTATTCTGCCCATTTGCGCAGTCTGGCCATCAAACTGATTAAGGTCTGTAATGATCTGCGACTGATGGTGTCAGGACCCAGGGCGGGATTCGGTGAAATCAACCTGCCGGAGCGTCAGCCCGGTTCATCGATCATGCCCGGTAAGGTTAACCCTGTTATACCCGAGGTGGTGAATCAGGTTTGCTTCAAGATAATGGGTAATGACCTGACAGTGAGCATGGCGGCGCAGGCTGCCCAGTTGCAGTTAAACGTTATGGAACCGGTGATTGCCGCTTCGGTTCTGGAATCCATACGAATGATGATGAATGGTTCATGTACGCTGCGAAGCAATTGTATAGATGGCATTACTGCCAATCGCGATGCCTGTATGCACTATGTAGATCACAGTGTGGGGGTGGTGACCGCACTGGTGCCGGTGCTGGGTTACAAGCCTTCAACCGCTCTGGCGGCAGAAGCATTAAAAACCGGAAAAGGTCTGGTTGAGCTGATTCGGGAAAAAGGTCTGATGACCGAAGAGCAAATTAAAGAAGTGCTTGAGCCTGAACGTATGGCCTGGCCACAGGGGCGACCATAAAAAGATGCTCTACACAG
This sequence comes from Endozoicomonas montiporae CL-33, assembly GCF_001583435.1. Taxonomy (NCBI): domain Bacteria; kingdom Pseudomonadati; phylum Pseudomonadota; class Gammaproteobacteria; order Oceanospirillales; family Endozoicomonadaceae; genus Endozoicomonas; species Endozoicomonas montiporae. The sequence continues at coordinate 2,761,928 of NZ_CP013251.1, forward strand.
AGTCAGAGAGCAAAAGCTCTCTGACTCTCCTCTTTCAGGAAATATGAGAGTTTTTGAACACGGTTAACATTAAAACTTGCATAGTGGTTAGGTTTTTCATACTATAGCGCCGCGTTCGCAAGGCATTGTTTTAAAACAACTTCTTGATTATTTAAAACACATTGATAGTCTTGTGACATGTCTTCAACGACAAGGCGAGTTAGCAAAGCGGTTATGCACTGGATTGCAAATCCACGTAGACCGGTTCGACTCCGGTACTCGCCTCCATTTTCAAGCACTTGTAGTTTTAACGGTTTTGTTTAAACTACAACCCCGCGCGGCGAGTTAGCAAAGCGGTTATGCACTGGATTGCAAATCCACGTAGACCGGTTCGACTCCGGTACTCGCCTCCAATTTCACTTTCTCAAAAACAATAACACAGACAATACTGTGATTTTTCCTGTTTCCGATACGGATTCTGTATTAGATAATTCGCTGTTTCAGATGTCATGAAATTTGCTCTTACTGCACGGTGAGAACAAATTTTCTTTGCTCGCGGCTGTTTCAGGGAACATTGTCATCCATGTCTCATTCTTCATCAAAAGCACAACCTAACGCACAGACACATCCACCCATGAGCCTGATGGTTCAGGGAACTACCTCTGATGCGGGTAAAAGTGTTATTGCCGCTGGCTTATGCCGGGTACTCAGGCGACGAGGGATAACCGTTGCCCCCTTTAAACCGCAGAATATGGCTTTGAACAGTGCTGTCACCATTGATGATGGTGAAATCGGGCGGGCCCAGGCGGTTCAGGCTCAGGCTTGTGGCATAGAGCCTCACTCGGATATGAACCCAGTCCTGTTAAAACCCAATTCTGATATTGGCGCCCAGGTGATTGTCAACGGGCAGGCTATTGGTGAAATGAATGCTGTTGAATACCATGCATTTAAACCTGAAGTGCTGAAAGCGATTCTGGCTTCCTACCACCGTCTGCAGAATCACTATCAGGCTGTTGTCGTTGAAGGAGCTGGCAGCCCGGCAGAAATTAATTTACGTGATAATGATGTTGCCAACATGGGCTTTGCTGAAGCGGCAGACTGCCCGGTGATTATTGTGTCGGATATTGACCGGGGAGGTGTGTTTGCTCATTTATACGGCACTTTTAAACTGTTATCACCTTCCGAGCAGAAGCGGGTTAAAGGATTTATTATCAATCGGTTCCGTGGTGATATTAAACTGCTTTATTCGGGTATCGACTGGCTTGAAAAAGAGGTGGGCAAACAGGTATTAGGTGTATTGCCTTATCTGCACGGACTGCACCTGGAAGCAGAAGATGCCGTCGCCGAGCAGCAGCTGAATACTGACCGATCTGATAAACTGACCATTGCAGTACCTGTTATCAGTCGTATGAGCAATCATACTGACTTTGATGTTTTGCGCCTGCACCCGGATATTGATATTCAGTTCATATGGAAAGGTCAGCCGCTGCCCGCCTGTGACCTGATCATCCTGCCAGGCAGTAAAAGCACTCGCACTGATCTGGCCTTTATCAGGGATAATGGTTGGGACAAAGACTTATTCAGACACCTTCGCTATGGCGGAAAAGTCATGGGAATCTGTGGAGGCTATCAGATGCTTGGACAATGGGTGCATGACCCCAAAGGTAGCGAAGGTGATGCAGGCAGTACTGAAGGTCTTGGTTTGCTGGCACTGGAAACAACCATTGGCGAACAGAAACAGTTGCGTCGTGTAACCGGTGTCCTGAATTTCCCTGATCAGCTTCCGGCCAAAGTCACAGGCTATGAAATCCATGCCGGCATGACCTCTGGATCAGCACTGGAACAGCCTGTTATCCGGTTGCAGCACCATACCGACGCTGTGATCTCAGACGACGGTCTGATTTTTGGTACCTATCTGCACGGTATTTTTGATCATGCCGAGTCGTGTCAGGCCATACTGCACTGGGCAGGCCGACAGGATATTGAAGTTCCGGATTACGATAAGATTCGTGAGCACGGAATTGATCGAATCGCCGATGCCATTGAGGAGCATGTTGATATGTACCGGCTCTTGGCAGCAATGAGTGACTGCTGCTAAATTTGCAGACTGATATCAAGAGCCGTATAGCCATGTTCAATCATACGACAGTCACCTGTCTTGATATTCAGTGACTTGCTGAACAGTGGAGCATCAATCACAAGACTATGAAATTCGCCGTCCTCTCCGCTGGGGCATACGCCAGATTGTTTAATCCTTACTGCCAGTTCCGGTGTCATTATCTGCCCCAGAAAATCCTTGGGTAACTGCTTTGACTGGACACTGACCAGCATGGTTGTTATCCCGGCATCTAACATTTCATTCAGCAATTGCTCCCTGTTTCTCTGCCATAACGGGAAACAGGGGGCAATGTCAGCTTCTGCAGTTACCCGCTCATACCATACTTTATGGGCTTCAAGGTCAATATCACCAAAAACGACGGTTGTAGCATTAAAACGGTTTTGGCATTCACTGATAACTGATTTTAACTGCTGCTCATATTCCCCCCGACCTGATGACCGAAACAGGATAGGCAGATTCAATGCATTGGCCTGCGCCTCAAGTACCTCTTTATTCAAACCATAAGCACTGGTGTGCTCACCATCTTCACTGAGCATGGTGAACAGTGCTACGGGAATAAAACCAGACTGTCTGGCAAGGTGAAGGGCGTAGCAGGCATCTTTGCCGCCACTCCATGAAATAATGGCATGTTGCGGATTGTCGAGCATGGTTGTGATGTCAGGTTGGAAAAGGCTGAAGTGTATCAGCCTTTTCCAACAATCGTTATGCCAGCGGATCTTCCTTGGGAGCCCACTCTGCCAGATATTTTTCAATCAGGTGAAAGTCCTCTCCCGGGTGCTGGGTAAAGGTGATGTACTGATGGGCAGGCGGTATTTCAAACAATGACTCGACCAGTGTCATGTAATCAATGGCCAGTTCTCGTCTCTGGCTAATGGTTCGGCCTTCGCGTATGTCGAGATTCATGAGACAAACACTGTCTTCCGGTCTGGCTCTGCCAATGCTCAGATTGTATGGTTCGACTTCCCTGATGGAAATAGCGATATGGTCAGTGCCTGTATCCATTATTCGGGCGAATATTGCTCTGACCTGATTGGAAAATTCAACTTTAGACGAGCCATTGAGGGGTTTATTAAACTCAAATTGTAAATGAGGCACAGGATGGTCTTCCTTTATCGTCAGACTATAACTTAGATATTAACTTTGGCATTCAGCCGGTTATGACGATAGCTGTTGGGTAGTGGGCCAGAACTGTTATATCGCGTGAATATTGACCCCAAACTCAACTTTATTAATCAATAATCCAATAACAATATCGTGCATCTTTTCGAGCTTTGAAAAACAAATTGTCTTTCTGGCCAACCGTTTAATCCAAGTCCGAAAATTAAGGTTTTTACGCTCTATCTTCTGAGTGTTTGCTTTACCAATAATATGCATGTTTTCATCAAGGTGTCGCTCATAGGCTCCCCAATCATCGGTGTAAAATTTATTAATACCAAATGGCTTCAGAAGTGTTTTGAGTTCTTTAAAAACTTCATCTTTCCGTTTTCCGAAAACATAAGCAAGCACGGTATTTGTAGCGTGATCAACAGCATACCAAAGCCAGCGTTGGTTCGATTTATCATGAACATACGACCACTGCTCATCTAGCTCAGCCTCTTGGCAGACAAGCCCTACATGAATAATTGCATCTGACTTGAGATCAATAGTTTGAATATTTGGGTTGACCTTTACCAGACCGCTTTCTTTTTTTTTAGAGTCTTTATTACTGTTGTCTTGCTTATTCCGAGTACTTTACTTGTATCCCTGATTCCGCTGCCATTTATTGCCATATCGATGATTTTTTCTTTAACGCCAGGCTCACAGGCCTTGTAGCGATATTCAAGCATGAAGGTTTTGATTTCACATTTGTCATTACAGCAATAGTATCGTGGAACATCATGAGTGCTGTATCCGAAAGGCCGAACTTGGTTACTGCCACATGTTGTACAGAGGACTTGCGTAAGGCACATTTTTAAACCGCATTTTTCAAAGTTGCCGAATGTCGTATTTTAGCAGACAGGGCTAGAATCACAGAACTGTGCCACTACCGCTGTTGAAGGGACAAGCTGTTGCCCATATCAGACAATGTTTCACTCAGGTGTTTAGTCCGGATACAACTCAATCCAGAAACGTCCACTGTTGTGTAAATAAAGATCAAGTACCTGACTTTTATGTGTCTGCTGGTAGAAGCGCAGTGTTTCTGGCAGGTAGGCACCATTTTCCGAATAGAACTTGATGCGTCTGAAGCGAGTATCAACAACGGTGATATCAATAGCCTGATCAGTATCATCAACAGGGAAACGGATCTTGAGGTGTAAACTGTACAGTTGCTGATTGGCAAACCACTGACCAAAGAGAGTTAACAAAGAGTCGAAACGAATATGCTGAAAGCACTGACCGGCTGACAGGTTGGCATTGATGGTATCAATAGTTTGGTCAGGCGGAGAAAGAGGCCAGGATTCGAGCAGTTCGACAGATTGACGATAGATAGGCGTATGCAGCATAAAATCCACTTCGGCATACTGATCGGCTTCAACAGTTGGCGTCATTGACTGAACTCCCTCCCTTTTCTGGAAATTTGTTCTTATAGTTTTAATCACTTACCTGTGTTCGGTTAACATTACATAGATTGCTGTTTTCTGACTCCTCTATTTTGGTTATATCTCTCATCAGTATTTCTTATCATTGTTATGGACTTTTACCGCCCAATAGTAGAAGTACACAGAAGCTGTCTGTTATCTTGGAAAAATAATAACAAAATGTCGGGGGATACCATGACTCATCGGGTTCCACTATTTATTAATGGTCAGTTTGTCAGGTCAACAGCCACCAGCACGCTCCCCGTGCTTAACCCTGCCACTCAGGAAGCGCTAGCCGAGCTTCCCATGTCCACTGAAAATGAAATAGAGCAGGCCATAGCCGGTGCCAGACAGGCATTTGCATCCTGGAAAGAAGTCCCTGTTCCCGAACGTGCAAGATTGATGATGCGCTATCAGGCATTGCTCAAGGAACACCACGATGAGCTGGCAGAACTATTGGCAACCGATACCGGTAAAACCTTCGATGATGCCAAAGGCGATGTATGGCGTGGTATAGAAGTAGTGGAACAGGCCGTGAATATTCCTGCTTTGCTGATGGGGGAAACCGTTGAAAATGTCGCCGGTGGAATCGACACATACAGCTATATGCAACCACTGGGCGTCTGTGTTGGTATTACTCCCTTTAACTTTCCGGCCATGATTCCTTTATGGATGTTTCCTCTGGCCATTGCCTGTGGCAATACGTTTATTCTCAAACCCAGTGAGCAGGTACCGCTAACGCCGGTGCGTTTGCTGGAACTGCTGGTTAAGGCGGGTGTTCCTGACGGTGTCGTGCAACTGATTCATGGCGGGCAGGCACAGGTTGAAAGATTGCTCAAGCACCCTGACACAAAAGCGGTTTCCTTTGTAGGTTCTTCCAGAGTAGGCCAGTCTATTTACAAAATCGGCACCGACCATATGAAACGGGTGCAGTGTATGGCAGGTGCCAAAAATCACTGCGTCATTATGCCGGATGCAGATAAGGAGCAGGCTTTGGGCAATCTTGTGGGGGCATCGGTTGGGGCTGCAGGTCAGCGTTGCATGGCCATCAGTGTTGCTGTCTTTGTTGGGCAGAGCAAGGAATGGATAGCTGATTTGAAAGAACAGTTGAGCGGCTTACGTCCCGGGGCGTGGAACGACCCTGATGCTGCTTATGGTCCGGTCATCAGCCAGGCAGCCAAAGCACGCATTCTTGATCTTATTGAACAGGGAAAACAAGAAGCTACCTGTCTGCTGGATGGCAGTCAGTGTGAGGTTGAGGGTCTGCCGGAAGGTAACTGGATAGGTCCGACACTGTTTACCGATGTTTCACCTGAAATGGCAATTTATCAGCAGGAGGTTTTCGGGCCAGTCCTGTGTTGTATCTGTGTGGATTCTCTGGAACAGGCGATTGAATTGGTGAATGCCAACCCTTATGGCAATGGTACATCCATCTTCACCCGCTCCGGTGGTGCCGCCCGCAAATATCAGCATGAGGTTCAGGTCGGGCAGGTCGGTATTAATGTTCCGATTCCTGTGCCATTGCCGTTTTTCTCCTTTACCGGCTGGAAAGGTTCCTTCATGGGAGATTTGCACGCCTATGGTAAACAGGCCGTTCGTTTTTATACCGACACCAAGACGGTGACTGCCCGCTGGAAATACGACGATGATGAAACAGTCAGCCAACCCAATCTCACTATTCACCTGAAATAATGAGGCAGAGTCATGGACTTTTCTTTAAGCGATGACCAGAAAGCATTTGTCAGTACGGCACGGGCATTTTCCCGGGATACTCTGGCTCCCGGTGCTGCACAGTGGGATGAAGAGCATAGATTTCCTGTGGACGTTTTCAAAGAGGCTGGCGATCTTGGTCTGATGTCTCTCTATGCCCCTGAAGAGATTGGCGGGATGAATCTGCCACGGCTGGATGCCAGCCTGATATTTGAAGAACTGGCTTACGGTTGTACGGCGACTACCGCGTTTATGACGATTCATAACATGGCCACTAACATGGTTGGCCGCTATGGAAGTGAAACCCTGCTGGAGCAATGGGGTGAAAACCTGGCGTCAGGACAGAAACTGGCTTCTTACTGTCTCACCGAGCCGGGCTCTGGCTCGGATGCGGCTTCGCTCGTAACGTGCGCTAAACAAGACGCAGATCACTACATCGTTCACGGCAGTAAAGTCTTTATCAGTGGTGCAGGAGCTACTGATATTCTGGTGGTGATGGTCAGAACCGGAGGTCCGGGAGCGAAAGGTGTGACTGCGCTGGCGATACCTGCAGAAAGTGACGGTATTCATTACGGCAAGTCAGAAACCAAAATGGGTTGGAACTGTCAGCCAACACGACAGGTAACGTTCGACGGTGTCAGAGTTCCTGTCAGTTACAGACTCGGAGACGAAGGTCAGGGCTTCAATATGGCAATGGAAGCTCTGGATGGCGGGCGAATTAACATTGCCAGTTGTTCAGTCGGTACCGCTCAGGCGGCACTCGACCATGCGATTGCCTACAGCAAAGAGCGTGAACAGTTTGGTCAGGCCATTGCCGACTTTCAGGTCACACAGTTCAAGTTGGCAGACATGGTGACAGAACTGGTGGCCGCCCGACAGATGGTGAGGCTGGCAGCATGGAAGCTTGATCATAATGAACCCGAGGCGGGTATTTACTGCTCCATGGCTAAACGACTGGCGACGGATCTCTGTTTCAACATCTGTAATGAAGCGCTGCAGATTCATGGAGGCTACGGCTATATCCGGGAATATCCGCTTGAACGTTTTGTCAGGGATACCCGGGTTCACCAGATACTGGAAGGAACCAATGAAATCATGCGTATGATCATTGGTCGTCGTTTGTTAATGGACAACGTCCCGGAGGTGATTCGATGATTAAAAGTCCAACCGAAAAACTAAAACTGAACATTATTGATCACACAGCCCTGATTACGCTGGATAACCCCGGTGCCAATACCTGGGATCTGGAAAACCTTCAGGGGCTTTATGAGCTGGTTGAGCAGCTGAACGCTGACCGAAGCATTTATGCGCTGGTTATTACCGGTGCGGGCGAGAAGTTTTTCTCTGCTGGTGCCGATCTGAAGCTGTTTAACTCGGGCGATAAGGTGGCGGCGCTGGATATGGCTAAAGCCTTTGGTAAAGCCTTTGAGGCCCTGTCTGATTTTCGTGGTGTTACCATTGCTGCGATTAATGGTTTTGCCATGGGCGGTGGACTTGAAGTGGCGCTGGCCTGTGATATCCGCATTGCAGAGAATCATGCGCAGCTGGCACTGCCGGAAGCGAAGGTAGGATTATTACCTGCAGCAGGAGGTACGCAACGCCTGTCGTGGCTGGTTGGAGAAGGCTGGGCAAAACGGATGATATTGTGTGGTGAGCGCATCACTGCGGGGCAGGCTGAAAAGATAGGACTCATTGAAGAAGTGGTGGCAATGGGTTCTGCAAAAGACAGTGCTTTTGTATTGGCGGCAAAAGTAGCTGAACAGAGCCCCATCGCTGTCAGTTATTGCAAACAGCTGATTCATCATGCCAGAAATACCTCGATAAATGCGGCTCTGCCGGAAGAGCGGGAGCGTTTTCTTGATCTGTTTGATACAGACGATCAGCAGGAAGGTGTCAGTGCTTTCCTCGAGAAGCGCAAACCTCAATGGAAGAATGCATAACGATCAATGCCCGCTAAAAGGATAACAATAAAATGGCAAAGGTTGCTTTTATAGGTCTGGGAAATATGGGTGGTCCTATGGCGGCCAACCTGCTCAAAGCCGGACACAACGTGGTTGTTTTTGATCTGGTCAGTGAGTTAATGCAACAACTGGTCGATCAGGGCGCAACATCGGCCACCAGCGCTCTGGCTGCTTCGGAAGAGGCAGAGTTTATTATCACCATGCTGCCCGCAGGGAAGCATGTTGAAATGGTTTATCTGGGAGACAGTGGTCTTTTATCCAACCTTGACGGTTCGCCACTGTTAATCGATTGCAGCACCATTGATTCTCAAACCGCAAAACAGGTGGCCGCAGCTGCCGCAGAAAAAGGCTTTGAGATGATTGATGCACCGGTTTCCGGTGGTGTGGCAGCAGCACAGGCCGGTACTTTGAGCTTTATGTGTGGCGGGGCTGAAACCGCCTTTCTTCGTGCGGAACCCGTTTTGAAAGATATGGGTAAAAATCTGTTTCATGCCGGGGCGGCAGGTGCCGGGCAGACCGCAAAAATCTGTAACAATATGCTGTTGTCTGTATTGATGACCGGCACTGCTGAAGCACTCCAATTGGGTGTTGATCACGGGCTTGACCCCAAAGTGCTGTCAGAGATCATGCTGGCAAGCTCTGGCAGAAACTGGTCACTGGAAGTCTATAACCCTTACCCGGGTGTGATGGAAAATGCTCCGTCAAGTCATCAGTATCAACCCGGATTTATGGTGGACCTGATGGTTAAGGATCTTGGCCTGGCCATGACAGCGGCACTGGAGAGCCAGTCTGCTGTGCCAATGGGCAGTGCAGCACGCAACCTTTATATGACTCATAAGAAGAAAGGCCATGGGCGGCTGGATTTTTCCAGTATTCTGCAGGCACTGAAATAAGAGGGCGACATGGATATTAAAAATAAAGTGGCTGTCATCAGTGGTGGTGCATCCGGAATCGGAGAAGCAACAGCCCGACACTTTGTCGCTCACGGTGCTCATGTCGCGATTTTCGATGTTAATGAGAGAAAAGCAGCAGCCTTACTGAAAGAGTTGGGCGGAGCTGCTATTTTCTGTCCTGTGGATGTAACGGATGAATCCTCTGTTCAGTCCGGTATGGATGCCACCAGTGAAGAGTTTGGTCAGATTCATATCTGCTGTAATTTTGCCGGAGTTGCCGATGCAGCCAGAACTATTGGAAAGCAAGGCCCCTTTCCTCTGGAAACATTCAAAAGAGTCATTGATATTAACCTGACAGGGACGTTTAATGTGATACGGCTGGCTGCGGAAAAAATGGCGCTGAACCAGCTGGTATCTGATGAAAGTGGTCGTGGGGTGATTATCAATACGGCTTCGATTGCAGCCTTTGAAGGGCAAATGGGGCAGGCTGCCTATAGTGCCTCGAAGGCCGGTGTGGCCGGTCTGACGCTCCCTGTTGCCAGAGATCTTGCGAGTCTGGGAATTCGTTGCAATACCATTGTTCCCGGATTGATCAAAACCCCGATGTTTGACTCGTTGGCACCTGAGTTTATTGAATCACTGTCGAACAGTGTTTTGAACCCGAAACGTCTTGGCAGACCCGAAGAAGTGGCTCATCTGGCTCAATTTATCGTTGAAAATGATTATCTCAATGGAGAGTGTATACGTCTTGACGGGGGAATAAGAATGCAGCCAAGGTAGTGGTTCTTTTCTTATCGGTAAGGCGACCGGCTGGTTTTTTCATACAGCCAGTTACTGAGATGAAACAGTTTGGATTTGTTCGATGCGTATGAAAAAGTTAAACGCAAGGCTGAAACTACTAAGAACGAAGACTTTCGGGAGATGCTGAAAGTTTGTTGTGATAATCAGATCAAATATCGTTACGTGCTGGCAGATAGCTGGTTCTGTTCTAACGACAACATGCTGTATATACGACACAAATGCGATAAGCATTTTGTCATGGCCAGCAAGTCAAACCGGAAGGTTTCGTTGAGTGAGGAAGATAAAAGTCAGGGGCGCTCACAGCGTATAGATTCCATTGACTTCTCAGAAGAAAAGCCCATCAAAGGCTGGATTGCAGGCGTGGACTTCCCCGTTCTGCTGTTCCGGCAGGTCTTTACAAGCAAAGATGGCAGTAAGGGCATTCTCTATCTGGTATGCAGTGATCTTGAGTGTGACACAGAGGCTTTGAAGGCGATCTACAAAAAACGGTGGAAAGTTGAAGTCTTCCATAAAACACTCAAATCTAATGCGTCAATGGCCAAGTCACCGACTTATACAGTTTTGACGCAGAGTAATCATCTGTTTATGTCGATATATTCGGCATTTCGTCTCGAGGTGCTGGCTAATAAGCTTGATTTAAACCATTTTGAGTTGCGGGCAAAGCTTTATCTTACTGCATTGAAATCATCGTTCCAGAAACTTCAGTCGATGAAGGGGTGCGTAACATGAGTATCTTATTTTCAGGCTGCCAATCCAAGCCAGCCTATGACGAGCAGGTTGATCTTGTTGAAGTGACCGTTGAAGCCTCAGAAAGACTGGCAGATAAGGTTGAGGATTCTTTATCAGAGAATGCCATTATTCTTTCGACCAGCCTGTCGAATATTGACAATCTAAGCACCACATCGACCCTGGGCAGGATTATTTCAGAGCAGCTGGCTTCAGGTTTAATGGATCAGGGTTTTCGACTGAAAGAGATTAAAATGCGCAGCGATGTGTTTATCAGAGAAAAAAAGGTGGGGAATTTACCCTGTCCAGAAGACTGGCTGCATTAAGTAAAAACCATCATGCCAGTGCAATTCTTACAGGAACCTATGCAGTCGCCAGCAAAACAGTCTATGTTAATGCCCGTCTTATAGATACGAACAGCAATCTGGTGCTCGGTAGCGTTGATTTTCAACTACCACTGGATGCTGATATGAGAACCTTGATAACCCGCAAAGGCCTGTAAAGCATCTCAAGCCAGTCAGTGCTCAGTGATAAAAGAATGCACTGAGCCGGGTAGGGAAGCTATTCTTTTCTTTCAGAAAACGTAACAGAACTTTCAGAGGCATAAGCTTGAGTGCCGCTCTGGCTTTTTGAAAGCCCTGACCGTAAATCGGATCCTGGCTCTTTTCTATCAGAGTACGCCGATATTCAGCCTCTTTTGTCGCCTGATTCTTCAACCAGATATATTCCATCAAGACACACATGCCTTCTTCTACCTCTAACGGCAACTCATGGTAATGATTATAAAAAAACCAGGCATGCGTTAACTCATGGATGGCAATGGTTCGATAATGCTCTTCCGGTAATTTATTCTGAATGAGAATGTGATTGAAATGCCTGCCAGTAATACGGCCACCTGAAAAAGTCGTTGTCCATTGTGCCAAACCAAGGATAGGACGTTCATTGTGGAAGTTATGTCGGCTTGCCTCTCTCAATTCATCACGATCACACAGTGCAACCGGTGTTTGGGTCTGGTTAAGCTTAAGCCCGACCGATGCCAGAGCCAGTCGCATTTCATCCAGCAGATCTTCGGCTCGCTCCTGAGTATCAACCCCTCTTAAAGTGCACATATTGCAGATCAGTAACCCGTCAGGATGTAACATGCCACCATCCGTCAGATTTTTACAAACAATCCGCCCGCAGCTGGAGCAGTTTGAATAGTTTGTGTGGGTATTACAAAAAGCGTTGCCCCAGAAATCAACCAGATAATTTGTCTTCAATGGTTTACGACAAACATCACATAAAGGTCTGTGTTTTTTGCGATGGCAGTCAAGATGCCATGGCATGCCATCGTGCTCTATGTATTTATTTCTTACTGTTTTACGGCATCCGGGACAACGAAGGCAGCCAGGGTGAAAGGGGCGGCCATTAAAAGCAATGAACTTTTCATTGAATAATGGTCGTTTGCAGGTTCGACAGGTAAAGCAGTGTGGGTGCCAGTTGGCACCCAGTGCCTTCAGAGCGTTGCCGTGAACCGGTTTATGGCAGCTTTTGCATTCCATGCCAGAGCTGAAATTTCCTTATTCTAAATGTCTCGTTTAATGGCTATCGTCAACCCGTCAGAAATCGGAAGGATCATCATATCAACCCGATCGTCATTATGGATTTTCCGATTGAGAACTTTAATAGCAGCGGTGTCTTCATCAGTACAGGTGTCATCCGCAACACGGCCGCTCCAGAGAACGTTATCAATCAGAATCAGCCCCCCGGGGCGAATCAGTTGTAGACACTGTTCGTAATAATGATCGTAACCTGTTTTATCGGCATCGATAAAAGCCATATCAAAAGTGCCCGACTGTTGTTGTTCGATAAGATGGCTGAGTGTTTCGCTAGCCGGAGCCAGACGCAGATCAATTTTATGATCGACTCCGGCTTTTTCCCAGAAACTTCGGGCTGTGCGGGTATAGTCATCACTGATGTCACAGGCAACAATATGACCGTTGTCTGGTAATGCCAAAGCCACAGCTAAAGCGCTGTAGCCCGTAAAAACACCAATCTCGATGGTGTGTTTTGCATTCACCAGTTTTGTCAGTAATGCCATCATCTGTCCCTGCTCGGGCGATATCTGCATATTGCTGAACTCATGATGGCTGGTGAGCTGTCGAAGCTCTGCCAGCACAGAGTGTTCCCGCAATCCATTGGCAACAAGGTACTGATTGAGAGGGGCTGTCATGGTCAGTATTGTGCTGGACATGCGAAACATTCCTCGAATTTAGAGTTGGTGGTCGATCGTCAGGGCTTTTAGGCGACGTGCTTCAACATGATAGTACTGACTGGTTGTATTGATGCTGTCGTGTCCGGCAAAAATAGCCAAGTCTTCAATATCCATTTTTCTGGCAAGGTGTGTCAATGCCGTATGTCGCAAAGCGTGAAAAGGCATCGCCTCAAGACGGTTCTGAAGGTTAATGTCATCCGTTTTTTCAGCACAATATTGCATAAACCCTTGCCACCAGAAGCGTAAACCCCTTGAGGTCAGACCCGCTATAACGCCACCACTTTTTCGTCGTCTGGGAGCGAGAGGCAGTGCGTTGCCGCTAATACCGGTATAGCCATAGAAATTCCGGTAGTCTTTTATGGTCTCAATCAATTGCGGATTAACAGGCAGGTTCCGTCGTTTTCTTCCTTTACCCAACACGCTGAGATAATAGCCTCCTTCGTTGTCGGGATAGATATCATTACACGTTTGCCCGGTGAGTTCAGACTCACGCAATGCCAATCCATAGGCCATTTTGATCATGAAACGGGTTCGCGCAGATTCCATCACTTCCTTAGTGGTAGAGCAGGGCAAAGAGGCAAGGCAGTCGCGTACATGTTGCCATTCAGACTCATGAAAATAGCGAATGACTTTACTGCCCCTGGCCATTTTTTCTCCGGACCGGACCAGAGAAGAAGCGGGGTTGCCCATGGTGTAGCGATTGCGCTCAAGGAACCCGAAAAAGGTAGACAAGACATCAATCACCTGGTCAGTGCTTTTGCCTGGCTTGATCGATGATCTGAACAGTATTTTTTCGGGCTTACCCGGTAAAACACCGGGCTTCAGCCAATGTACCGGCAGGTTCTGGATAAAGTGCAGGTAGGTTTGTAAATGTTTCAGCCTGACTGCTGCATAATCGATCATCAGCTCCTGATAGATATAAGCGGTAAAGCGAATAATCTCTCGCTCATACCTCCGTCGGGTCTCCTGCGAACGGGAACCGGATTTATTAAGGAACAGGGTAAGAGCCTCGCTGTCGTTGGAGGCTCCCATCAGATTGTCCGCACCTGCCACATCGCTGCGTATCGAGCGCATGAGTGGCAGGTGCTCCGGATTCATCAAGTCAGTCATCATTAATGATTATGCCTTTTTTCCTGAACTATCCTGAGCTGCATTCTGGCTTAGACTTAATTTGAGCGCCTCGGAAAAGCCTCGTTCTTTTTCCAGATCTTTTTCCAACTGGTGCAGCTGGTTAAAGACCTGCTCCGATTCAGCGATTTTCTCCTGCAGTTGTTTTAACTGTGTATTTGTTCCAGTCAGTTCCTCTTTTAGTCGTTCAGCATGGACACTGTCGTCTTTCAGTTGTGTAACAACCGACAGGAGTTTGCCTTCATCACAGTTAGCCAGCTGTTGGATGCTTTCCAATAGATGTCGCTTCGCAGACAGTTCATTATTTTGTTGTCGCAGCTGGTTTCTTTCTTCACAGGCTTCAAGGTGGGCACGGGACTTGGACTCCAGACGGTATTGTATTTCATTCCGTTCTTTTTCCAGTTTGTACTGGTTTTCTTTCTCCTGCTTGAGTTGCTGCTCGATGTCAGCCCGCAAGCGTCGTTCATCATCGACCACTTTCATCCAGTGGTTCATTTGCGCATCGTGTTTTGTGTCCAGCTGACGCTCCTGGGCTTTCAATGCATCAGCGTGTTCTTTCTTGAGCTGTTCCGCCTGCTCAGCCAGAGTTTCAGACTTTTGTAGCTCTCCTTTCAACTGCTCGTTCAGGGCAACCTGCTGTTTTTCCAGTTCTGTATTGCCATCTTGCAACTGAGTAATCCTTTCCTTAAGAGACTTGTTCTCACTGGTTAATTGCTCCGCCTGCTCTTTAAAGTGGAGTCGTTCATCTGTGAGTTGGCGATTTTGCTCCTGAAGGTTATCAATTTCCTGATTGGCTTCTTCCTGCAGGGTTCTTTGCTCCTCGGTGGCTTCATGCTTCCACTGTACCAGACCTCGTTTAAGTACTCTGACCAGATCTGCAGGCAGTTCTGTATCCACCTCCTTCTCAGAATCATCCAGATAACGCCATTCATTGTAATAAGGCAGAACGGTCTGCTTTCCCATCTGAGCCATTCTGGCCACTTTATCGGCGTTTATCCGCTCTCCATTTTGCTTCAGATCGTCCAGAACCCGAAAAACCAGTTCACGACGCTGTAAATCCTTATTTGTCTCTGACATGGCGATATTTCAACCGTATTTTGCAAAAAACCAACTATTAATACCAGTATTATAATACTGGTATTAATAGTATCAAGTTTAATTCATTACTACCGGTAACTGAACTTACCGGTAGTAATTGCGGTATTGATAAGTCGTTGAATATCAAGGGATAAGCGGAAATAAGGTAGAAAAAACAGGGGGTTAGCTGGTATCGGAAATCAGACCGGAACGGATGCACCAGTATTTACCAAAATACTAGAACTTGTGTACTTTTTAGGCAGGGGGAAAGGGTAAAAACAGTGGAAAAGCCTGTTTATACAGAAGGATTAAGCAGGCATAGGAAAAGACAATAAAAACGAGATAATACAAGCACTTACAGGGATTACAGCCAGATTTAGACCGGTTAACTTGTCTGACCAGTATTTAAACAGTTCATTATCACCCTTTTTTTGTGCCCGTTCGGCAGCTATTGAGAACATCACATAGTCAGTGTCTAAACCCGTCAAACCCGCACTACGAAAGGCTTCAGGGTCACTTATAGGGTGTCCATTTAACCAATATTTTATTGCACTTCGACTTACATTCAGGGCTTTAGCCAGTCCATAAATCGTGTCGTTATTGATGGATTTTTGTACTTGTTTTAATAGTTCTTCTGTGTTGGTCATAGCGTTACAAAATGGGTAATTATTCAATTAGATGTTTTTTAGAATAGAGGAGTATATGACAAATTGTCACCATGTATGAATTTGTTCATGTGAACAACTTTGTCCATACTTACGTTTACCTGTAGCGAGGTTGGGGGGTAGCTCCCCCCGTTTTAACTCCTACGGCTACATCGCTAACTGATACAGGTAAACAATAATGACTGCACAAAACGTGGTTCCCACGGATAGGGAATCGACCATTCCAGCAACGGACAAACTAGCTACAGCGGCGGCTATCTACTCAGAAAAAACAGAGTACGACTTAATGGCGGCTCTGGAATCCATTCAGTCCCTTTACCGCAAACAGAAAGCCTTATTCGTCGTGGCGTTGCTCACTCCCGAAGGAATGGAACTGGCAATAAGGGATATACACGGCGCTGAATCTGTTGTCGCTTCCATCTGGAACAGCCGCAACCTGTTCGCCCGTCATCATCTGGCGGTGCAAATCACAAAGATGCCTACCGAGTCAATCCTTGATGAATTACCCAGATCGACACTGATGCGAATCGCTATGAAGCTGCACCACGTTGCACAACTGGCGGCGGCTGAGTTGGAAATACAAGGGGAGGTTTGGCAATGAGCAGAGACACCAGAAGCGAAGAACAGAAAAAACTTGATTGGTTGCAAGCGTATATTGATGGACGTTTAAAGGATGCTAAAAGAAGTCTTGAAAATAATATGCGGTCTGATTACGGCCGCGGCATGGATGAGGGCATTATCAGCCAACTAGAACTGATTAAAGAGCAAATTTTAGGGGAGGATAAATAATGCCTCCCTTCATCATTAAGGAAGAAAAACGTACAGCTTTTAAGCGGTGGCTATGGGTTAGGTTTAGCTGGTGCGTTGATGTCACTATCGTTGGTTTTGCCTTTGCTATAGCGTTTAACCTGATGGCGGGGGTGTCGGCATGAGGGCTTATAAGTTCGTTGTCACGTATACGCTGTTGGGTGGTCAATCTTGTCATCTGTTTTATGGTGAGGATGAAGGTGCGGCATGGATCAACCTGTTTGATCGGGTCAATGAAGAACGGATGGATTGTATTAATAGGTATTTTTTAGAGCTTCCTATTAAATCCATAGAGCTTATTGGGGATGTAACGGATGAGTTAAAAGAAATAGACGAATTCTGCCCTTTCTAACGCTATGATAAACGACAAACTAAACCACATCGGAGGCCGTGACAGTAAAGAATTACGGCAATCCGTCTTAAACCGTCATCGTCCAATTGCTTACGCTCTGTCGGCTGATTATGTTGATGTAGCTCGTCGTAATGGTTACATAAAAGCCGATCAGCGTTTAAAGCATCTGGATAATGAGTTATTTCTCGGTGATCAAGCCAATCGTTTATACCCGTCTGCTACTGAAAAAGAAATTAAACAATGGTGCAGTGATCGGGCGCATGAATGCGAAACCCAGTTTCTACGCTTTTATGAAGTGGACGCAGACGCGGCAATGCTTGGCGCTAAAGACTTTGTAGAAAGTCAGGGTTTGGAGTTCCCGTTAGATATGCAGGGTCGTAAAACAGAAGACGACAAAAAGCTTGCATGGATTGAAGCCACGGCGCGGCTATTTGACCATAAATGGTGGCGGCGGCGGGTTCGCACTGCATTAAACCGGAAATTAGAATCTGTTGCCCGTGATATACGGCTTGTTCACGCGGATCGGGGTTTATATTGCTCTGACATTTGTCTGGCTAACCGTAAGCGACAAAAAAAACGTAATGCCGATTTGCTGGAATCGTTGGAGGCTGAAGACCAAGACGGCAATATATTTACACTGTCAGAACTGGCGGCGGCGGGTTTGTCTAATCCGCGTAACCGTTTCTCTGAGTTGGTAGTCAGGGCTAAAGGGTTCGATCAGATAGCGGAAATGTTCGGGCATGAGGGGCGGTGTTTTACCCTGACGTGCCCTAGCCGGTTCCATTGCATGATAAAGGGCAGGAACGGGCGCAAGTGTTTCAGGAATAAATCGTTTTATGAGAATGAAGAACGATTAACGCCGCGTGATGCTCAGGACTGGCTTTGTCGGAACTGGGATAATATTCGCGCAAAGTTTAGCCGCGAGGAGATCCGCTATTACGGCTATAGGGTGGTCGAGCCGCATCACGACGGCTGTCCCCACTGGCATATGTCGTTGTATTTTAATCCTGATCAGGCAGATCAGGCAGAAAGTATTATTCGTGAATGGTCGTTGAAAGATTCCCCAGACGAAAAAGGCGCAGAGGAAAAGCGGGTCGATTCCTTTGTTATTGATCCGGAGCAGGGCGCGACCGGCTACCTCGTTAAATATCTGACCAAGAATATAGACGGCGCTGAAGGCATGGACGGCGAATTAGATTATGAGTCCAGCGAACAGCAATCCTTAGAAATTGATCAAACACAGGCAAGGGTTGAGGCGTGGGCGAGTTGCTGGGGTATCCGGCAGTTTCAGGTATTAGGTGGCCCATCGGTCACGGTCTGGCGGGAACTGCGCAAGCTGAATCCGGAACAGTTGGAAGAGATACAGCAATGTTTACCAGAGTGCGAACAGTTAGAAGATCGGGAAGCGGTTGACCTGAATGCAATAAGACAGGCGGCAGACTCAGCAGACTGGGCAGCGTTCGTGTTGCTGATGGGCGGCGTGATGGTTCCGAAAGCCTCCTACAAGTTGCAGGCGTGGCGACTGGCAAAACCGGAAGAAAACCAATATTTCGAAGTGGTTGAGCAAATTAAGGGGGTTTGTTTTGGCCTGAAAAATATTCTCACACGCTTCAAGGTCTGGGAGATCAGACCCAAGCGTCGGGAGAGTGAAAAAGCTGCGCAGAGCGCAGCGTCTTGGACTCGTGTAAATAACTGTACGGGGTCTGATTTTTTCAACGAAGAGATAGAGGGGATTTGGGCTTATGGATAATGCATGTTTAGAGTGTGACGGCGAGGGTGGATGGTTCGAAGGTGAATATGATGATAAGGAATTTGTAGCGTGTGATGCCTGTGCAGGTAGTGGCGAAGAAATAGGACAGGATGAATACGAACAATTCTACTCAGGCTTATTTGACTATGGGGATGTGGAGGGCAACGGAAATGCCAAGGACGAATAACCCAACACTGGGAACCATCCAGTGTGACGCCTGCGGCGGCATTGCTGACGTGTGTCAGGCACAACGGGGAAAAGGGCGGTTTTTATATACCCGTTGCGGCGAGTGCGGAACCGACCAGAGAACCGGAAAGGTGATACAGAGCCGGTTGTATCTGGAAACTAACTGGCGGGATGGGGTCGAAGTCATGCGGCCTGCTAACGTCGAAGAACCTACAAAGGGGCAGGTACAACCGGAACCGAAACCGGTTGTTAAGTCGGTTGTCGAACCTGCACCGGAACCGGACACAACCGAACCGAAACCGGTTGTTGAACCTGCACCGGAACCGAACAAAGAACCTAAAGGGCGTGGACTGTTTGCACTGGTGGCAACGGTGGCGGCGATTACCTTGTTACCATTCAGGGGGGGCATGTAATGGAACAGGCACTAGAGAATCTGGACGCGTTGGAACAGATCACGCCGGACGAACAGGAAGCCGAAACCCTGCTAGCTGAAGTCGAGCAATCGGAACAGGCACAGCAGCAGGCCAATGCTGAAGACGTGGCAGCGCAACAGGGCGCAGTCATGGCGGTGTCGATGGTTGAAACACTGGTAAAAATGCGGTGGTCATTTGTCCAGATCGACGACGGGATCAGGGGGCAGGTGATAGAAAAAGCCGTTCCTGTATGCAAAAAGTACGGCAGCGATTTTCCGGACTGGCTAAAGCCTTTCAGAGAAGAAATCGAATTAGGCATGGTGGTAGCGGCGGCGGGGTTCGGTATCTGGTCACAGATCAAGGCACACGAAGCCGCGCAACAGTCACCGCAGGAAACCGAACAGGGGGCAGGGGATGAAGCTGAAACCGGTGAATCCGAATACTCAACACCCTAACCGGCATACTCTCTATATAGGGGGAAGCGGCACAGGGAAAAGTCAGGCATTAAGTCAGAATCCCGAAATCCCTAGCCGTGGGGCTAGGGTCATACTCTGGGATGTGAACGCAGACCATGCAGGCATACACACGGATGATAAAAAAACATTCATCACATTACTGAAGGCCGGTATTAAAACCGGTAGGGGTTTCAGGGTGGCGTATGCCGGTAGCAGTATTTCTGATTTTGAATGGTGGTGCTCGGTGGTCTGGGCAGTACTGGACGGTGACTATATAACGTACGCTATCGCGGAGGAATTGAGTCAGGTATGTAAAAGCGCAGGCAAGGCTACGCCTAATGCAGCTATTTTATTAAATCAGGGGCGTAAGTTTGGCCTACGGTTTCATGGTGTAACGCAGAAACCACAAGAAATCAGTAAGACTTTTTATGACCAGTGCGAACGAAAATTTATAGGGTGCTTCAAGGGCAAGAATGCGGAAATGATGGCTAAGTACATTGGCAAAGATGTCACCGCTGATGATATAGCGGCGTTACAGCCGGATGAAGAAAAATTGAGCGACTTTATTTTTGATGATGGCAGGGCAGCAAGCAAGCCGGAAATCAGGAAGTTGAAATACAAACCGGTTAAAGGGATCAAATGGAAATGAATATATTTTGTACTGTTTTCATAGCTGTAACTGTTGTGCTTTCTATCGTCGGATTTCGATATATTCCACTATGTAGCGTAGGTGATAGTCCTCCCTATCCAAAAGAACACGACCGGCAATAGCCGGTTTTTTTTCGTCCATTTGAACCTATAGGTTATCAGCCCGTTTACCGGTTGACGCGGTACAGGTTCTAACCGCTATACCTTCACTATGAGCAAGAACGCAAAAACGCAATTTGTCGTAACCGTTGCCGCTGGCTTAGTCGTGGCAATGGTTACCGCTTATTTCATACAACCGAAAGGAAAGCAAAATGCTTAATAAACTGACTGATTATAAATTTGTTGTGGCCTCGGCACTGGTAGCCGTTGGGGTTATCTACCTCAGCAACAAAAATGATACCGTCCGTAAGCTGACCGGCAAGTAAAAGGGAGCTTTTGCAATGTCATTCACAAGACCATTAAAAGTGAGTCAGATTACTAATGTCGGCGCGAATCAAACCGCTACATTGGGTCTACCCGTTGGGGCGATGACTTACGAATCGGTAAACATGAAGTTGACCGATATCGACAAAAGCGCAGTCACCGAAATTCATGTAAAGGCCAACAGTAAGCCGATTCAGTCCTATAAGTCTGTTGCGGATCTGGAAGCGATCCAGAAGTTTTACGGCTACCACGTGGCGAGTGATGAAATCGAGCTGACTTTCAAGCGCAAGCACTTCACCAGTGCAGCCCAAGCCCGTGTATTCAATATGGGTGTTTATGATCTGAACACGGCACAAATTGAATTCAACATTGGCGCGGCGACCGGTTCACCGGCGATTGATGCCTATGCACCACGTTACAGCCACACCAAAAACGGGCAGGTACACGCAGACGCTAACGGTCTGGGCAGTATCACGAAAGTTCGTAATTTCACCTACGGCGCAACGGCGGCGGGGGATTTTGAAATTGAGAACTTGCCAAAAGAAATGTTCTTACAGGCTTTGCATTTGAAGTCTGACAAGATCGAAAAAGTTCGAATTGAAGTTAACGGACAAACCATTTGGGAACTATCTAAAGCCCGAATGCAGGATTATCTGAAGCGTTCCGGCAGAAACCCGCAAAGCGGCTGGTATCACGTGGACTGGATGACCGATAACGAGCTGGGCAACCAAGTATCGTTACAAGGTCTTTCCGATTTCCGTCTGATTCTGGAAATGTCCGGCGCGGATACCATCGTCGCATACACAGAATACCTGTCCGGTCTGGGCGGTATCTAAGGGGGTCGAAATGGGTAATTTTTTCGACAGTTTGTTAGGGGCTTATGTGGACGTTGAAACCGCAAAAGCCCAGAACAATTTCGATGCCTATCAGCAGGGCATGGATCAGGCGGCGGCGATCCGTGAAGCCGAGTTGCAGTCACAGCAAACGCAAGCAAACGATGTAACCGATTTGCAGTATCAGGACGGTTCACTGATCAACGGCGTGGACAACCGTGTCTTGTATGTCGGCGGTGCATTACTGGCGGGTCTGATTCTTTATAAGGTGGTGCGCTGATGTTTGGTACAGCATCACTGGCAGGCGAGGCATTAAAAGGCGCGAAGGGCGGTTCGGCTGGTCAATCCAGTGCGGGCGGCTCTGCCAATTCGGGCGCGATCAATTTCGGCGCGGTCAATTTCGGCAACAGTACAAACGACACCATTATCAAGGTTGTAGTGGTGGCTGCGGTGGCCTTATGGCTGATCAAAAAGAAAAAGTAACTTTTAATCGGCAGCGGCGGTTAACCGGTACGGCGTATAGAGCATTAAGAGACACGTTTTACGGTTATGACTTCCGGCGCGAGATTGAAACAGGGCAGGCGGAATTATGGAAAGTAAATGGCGGGCGGTTGTGGCTGATTACCCGAATTGAAAACGGAGAATTAGTCGTCTGTTGTGCGGCGGGGCGGGGTCTGGTCAGTGCGTGTGTGTATTTGCTGGCAGCAGCAAAAAAGCAGGGGCTAAAATCAATCCGCTTTCATACCTTCAAGCCTGCCTTTGCCCGATTTATTAAACAAACGTTTTCCGGTTTTCAAAAAGTCGAACAGCGATCAACCGGCGAAACTATTTATCAATGGATGATTAACTAATGGGCGGCGGTTCCAGTAGCAGCAGAAGCAGCAATACCACCAATAACACTAATAGTCAGGTGTCATTGGCAGGTGACAATGAAGGCTTGATACTGTCGAACGTATCCGGTTCGACCATAAGCATTACCGACCATAACGCCATTAATGAAGCGATGCGGCTTGCTGGTGATGTGATTGATCAAAGCGGTGAAAACCTCAGAACCACAAACGCATTAATCGAACACAATACAGGGCAGGTGTTTGATTTTGCTGACGATGTTCTGGCAGCGAACACCCGTAGCACTGATAAGGCGTTTGATTTTGCAAGTAAGAACACAAACACGGCATTTGACGCCATCACCGGCAATCTCAAGCAGGCGCTGGCGTTTGTGAATACCGCCAATTCACCGGACGGCGGTCTAACCGTCGATATTATCAGACCGTTGGCCTACGGATCGGCAGCAGTGGCGGCGGCTTACATTCTATCGAGGGCGGTTAAATGATCCAGCAAGGTTTTAATATTCGCTCATTGTCGGTTCGGGTGGCTGAAGGTCAGGAAGTGAATCTTGCCATTTCCGGCAATTTCTTTTTTGCCGAATCCGCAAACAAACGATTCAGAATCGAAACCGATTCAGGCAACAGTGCCGACATGAGCGCAGGACGCAAAATCGAACTGCAAACACAGCAGAGCAATCTACGCATCATTAACAGTCTCGGGTCTGGTGAATTAGTCGCCAGTTTGATTTACGGCTATGGCGATGTATCCGACTCGGCGGTGTATGGCGAGATCTCCATAAAAAACGCTCAATCTGTGAATCCCATGGCACCAGTAACGCTATCGGACGGGGAAATATTCACCATTGCAGCCAATAGTACACGGCAAAAATTAACCCTGTACGCAGACGCAGGCAATACGGGGCGGGTCTGGCTGGCAGGCGAAAAAAATAAAGGTTTGCCATTGTACGGCGGTCACGCTCACGACTTCACCGAATTTAGCGGCGAGCTGCAATTATGCGGCGATGGGTCAGGGACACAGACCGTGTATTTAATGGAGGTTGTCGAATAATGCGGTTGATGGATGTGAATTGGCAATTAATTAAACAAAGGCCAGTTACAGCGGACAACTGGCCTACATGGGAGCAAGTGACTAGGAAGCCTGTATATGTTGGGCGGTTAGAGTGGTTTACGTTTAATCATATACCGGCGGGTTATTTTGCGCTGGACGGTTCCACTATTCCCAATGGGATTAACGATTTTCCGGATCTGGCGAACTGTGGTAGCGCATTTATAACAAAAAGCGGTAACGATTTAATACTGAATCCGATCACCGATTTTATACGACCGATGGGCAATTCTGGACGTTGGGCGGGGTATGCTCAGGGTGACGCAATCAGGGATATAACAGGCGGTGTTTTTCAGGGCTTGCATGTTCAACCGCTGGGCGCAGTCTGGGGAACCGACGGCGCATTCAAAACCTACAGGGATACCGGCAATCAAGGCGCGAGCGGTGGCGTATCAAGTAGTGCAACTCGAATAGATTTTTTTGCTAGTCGTGTCGTACCGACTGCTAATGAAAACCGACCAAGATCAACAACCGCACTGTTGTGCATTTATCACGGGGTGATCTGATGGAGTGGTATCAATTCAGCCCAAAAACCGGCGAATACACAAGGCCGGTACAGTGCCAGAAAAACCCGAAAGGCGGCTACCTGATACCGGCAAACGCTACACCGGTTGCACCGCCGGAAATCGAAACGAATCAGGCGGCGGTATTTGATGGCGAGCAATGGCAATTAATCGCCGACCATCGGGGAACGGTGGTCTATTCAAAAGCGGATAAAACCGAATCAACGATAAAAGAACTGGGCGAAATTCCAGAAACCCAAACAACAGACAAGCCGCAGCAGTTTGATCAATGGGACGGTTCCGGCTGGGTGCTGGATCAGGCATTAAAAGACCAACACGATATACGTGAATGGAAAATACAACGGACGGTAAACGTTGCAAACATCGTGGTAACGGTGGACGGGATGCCATTCGACGGTGACGAAATCAGCCAACAAAGAATGACGCGGGTGATCACCGTTGCGGAGTCTGACACCGACACAATGACATGGGTATTAGCTGACAACGTAGTAAAAACGGTAACAGTTGCTCAATTAAAACAGGCGTTAATGCTAGCCGGACAGGAACAAGCGCGGCTATGGATACCGGAAATAAAATAATCATTGCCGTATTAGCGGCGGGGGGCTTGCTGATGCTGCATAAGGCGAAACAATATACAAATTTACCGCGGGGTATTAGAAACAACAACCCGCTAAACATTCGGGAGAATGCCGGTACTGATTACCAGTGGGAAGGCGAACGGATAAAAGACGATGATCCAGAGTTTGAGGAATTTACTAACCCTGTTTATGGAATACGTGCAGGGGCGCGGGTGTTAGCCAGTTACCGGCGGCGGGGCGTGGTGACACTGGGCGATATTATCGCAACGTGGGCACCACCAACAGAAAACGACACCGAAAGTTATATAAACGGAGTCGCACAAGCTACAGGGTTGCAGCCTTATAACACGGTTGAACCGAATCATTATCCGGCATTAATCGCGGCAATGATCCGGCATGAGAACGGCATTCAGCCTTATTCAATGGAATTGATCAGGACGGGGGTAGCGTTGGCATGATTCCACTAATCATAGGCGCGGCGGCATTAACCGCCGGACTGGGCGCAGGTTCATTCGTCGGGGCGCAGGTAGACGACGCATTAGATCAAGGCAGCGGCGGCGGTATGCGTACAGATTCTTTAATACTGGGGGCGGCGTTGATCGGCGTGGTTTATCTGGTGGTGAAAAAAGGCAAACTCTTATAGATAGGTAGGTGATCATGGATAGATTAAAAGAGCCTTCTACATGGGCAGGCATAGCGGCGATTGCGTCCGGTTTCGGTTGGGTAACAATTGCGGAGGCTGCAACGTTGTCTAATGCCATACCGGCAATTATCAGCGGCGTGTCGGCACTGGCGGCAATCTTTGTAAAAGAAAAAGGCAATGGTTAATGTCGTGGAAGACGTTAAAAAACATGGATTGTTATACGGCCTTCTGACTCTGGTGCTGACGGTGTCGGGCGTTGATCTTGGAAAGACTGACAGCATTAGTAACCAGATCACCAGCATGGACAAGCGTTTAACCGTTGCCGAATACCGGATTAATGAACTGGAAGAGGAAAGGGAATAGCTATGGCTAAAAGAACGGTAAGCAGGAAAGCGGGAACAAAGGGGAAAGGAAAGCTGAAAAAAGGCTTTAAGTACCTGAAGGGCGGCAGGATCGTTAAAGCCAGAAAGAAAAAATAACTCATTATTCAGTGTTGTGCTTGCCGGATTTAGTCCGGCTTTTTTATGTCTGGTTAGAATATATTTTCATATAAAATAAAATAAATAGGCATTAAAAATTATATTACTACTGTCTTATATGTGGGTATTTATGCACTTATATTTAGAAATTAATGAATTATTAGCATTTATATTCATCATATGTGGGTATCAATGATTTGATAGCGTTTTTTTTTTGCTAAATAACACAGGAATTACAGGGAAAAATACTATAACAGCTGGTTATTTTTTATGCACAAAAGTTCTTAAAAATCAATACGTTAAAACCCGTAGCTGAACTTACCGGTAGTAATCGGCGGTATTCAAATAAATTTGATCGAATCACGGTTTTAATACGTAATACGCATAGAGGCATAAAACAGAAACAGTGAAGAATGGAGAAACTGAATGAAACGCAGACAATTCTTAAAAGCAGGTGCAGCCATCAGCATAATTCCACTGGTTAATGCATTGCCTGCTAAAGCTGAAGAGACAGAGGTTTCTGAAGATGAGCCGATGGCCAAGGCTCTGTCTTATGTGAAGGATGCACAAATGGCTAAAGATCCGAAGTATAAAAAGGGTGACAACTGTGGTAACTGCATGTTCTTTAAACCGGAAAGAAACAACGGCTGTCAGCTGTTCGGCTATCGGACGGTTGAGAAAGGTGGTTGGTGTCTAAGTTGGGCTCCCGTAAGCAAATAGTTTATTAGTGAATCTTCAGGGCTATATTGTGAACGGGAAAAGAGAGGAGGGTGGTTTGTTTGAGCTGGCAAGCCTGCATAAGGCTTATCCCTGGCCTGGCAGCATCATGAAATGCGGGGGGTGCATTCATCATTGAAATGATAGGGGCTCAAGCTGGGAATCTGGACTCAACCAATAACCAGCGCTCAGCATAACTGAGCCCATGCCTGCAGTAGCAACTTCACTTCATGGTGCGAGACTTGCTTTTGATCTTCTCGACCAGTTTTTTGCCTTTGGCGGTAAGAGTCAGTTTGAAGTAACGGCCATCTGCTTCATGTTGTACTTTCTTGATGTAACCGAGACCAGGACGGTCATGACGACCTTCACCCAGACGCTTTACACTGACAGCAATATCACTGGGAGTTCCGCAAGTCAGTTTTTCTTCATTGACCAGATCAGTGATGGTTTCTCCTGGATTTTCAGAGACAACCAGAAGGATCTGCCACTGGATGATCGTCAGAGGATATTCCTGAAGAAGCTGAGTGAGTTTGATTAACCCTTTTATTGTCATCTTTCAGTTCTCTTGTCGTTAGTTGAGGGGGAGTTGCTGCTATGGAGCCGTCGTTTAACCTGTTAATCAGACAAAAATTATCCGACAAAACCTATGGTTTGAACTACAACCCCACAAGAACAAATATTAGACACTTTTAGCCTGTTTAGGCAAATTTAATAAAATATTATCGTAATTTATATAAATAAATGCTCCATACGTTACATTTCGGAACACTTGTGAGACGTGGCCTTGCGGAAAAAAGATAATGAGACTTTATTGCTAATAAATAGATAAAAAAGCCTGCAATATAGAAAATAAGCCGTTCCTGATTTCGCTAATGAAGTAAAGCTCTTGCTGCACATCGCTTGAAAGCAAGGTTTTATTTTCCGCCTTACCGGTCAAATGTTTTGCGAAAGACAAACCACTGTCGTTTATTAATAAATAAAACCAAAGTGCTAAGTATGGGAAGCTAGAGAATACAGGATGAAGAGCGTTGAGACTGAATTTTTATGAGCGTTTACAAAAGCAGTGACAGCGGAGGGTGTCATTCTCATGAATAAATGTTGAGTTTGCAGAAATCCCTAGCCACATAACGTATGTAAAACTTGTAGACATGGATATTTCAAGAAAGGCTATTCATGGTAGAGAATCAGGATAAATCAATATGTCTACATATAAGCAGCCGACGAGCAGCCAGATAAATCTATAAAGCTATACCGTTAGCAACAGAATGATCATCTGTGTTCTTTGATTGCGCATAATATATATTATGTTAAATTATATGTTATAATGATGCCTGACCTGTGCCCCAAGCCTGTGTTCACAGGCTATTCAATGAGACCAACGATTAAATTTGATTATTTCTCCGATCCTCTCTTCTGCCTGCTATCACCAGCAGACAAGGAGTAATAAACAGTGTCAGTACGGTTGCAAAGGATAATCCGCTGGCAATGGCGACTGAAAGCTGGTTCCACATTTGTGTTGAAGGTGCACCAATATCAATTTTATGAGCAAATAGATCTATGTTGGCCGACAGTACCATGGGTAACAGCCCCAGTACCGTGGTGACAGTGGTGAGCAATACAGGTCGTAAACGTTGTGCTCCGGTACGCAAGACCGCCTGTGTCGCATCCATCCCCCTCTCTCTTAGCGTATTGTAGGTGTCGATCAGTACAATATTATTGTTGACGATAATCCCTGCAAGAGAGATGACACCAATGCCACTCATGACAATGCCAAAAGGCTGCCCGGTCACGAGCAGGCCAATAAACACACCACCTGTTGACAGCACCACGGCAGACATAATCAGGAAGGCCTGGTAAAAGCTATTAAACTGGCTGACAAGAATCATTGCCATAACGAACAACGCAACGGCAAAGGCTTTTATCAGGAAGGTCTGACTTTCCTGCTGATCAGCTTGTTCACCTTTAATGGAAACACTGACACCGTCGGGCAAGCCTGCGGCTTCAATCTCGGCAAATATTTCCGGTAAAATCTTGCCAAGCTGCTCACCCTCCAACAGATCGCCACCAATATTGACACTCCGCAGCCCATCGGTGTGATTAATATTATCCAGTTTGCTGGCAATGGTCCGATCGGTAAAGTGACTGATCGGCACCAGACCTGCAGCCGTCATCAGTCTCAGTCGGTCGATGCTCTCAAGATGACGATCCTGCTCCGGAAACCTTATACGGATATCAACTTCATCATTGCTATTATCCGGTCGATAGCTGCCAACTTTCAGTCCTGACGTCACCATCTGGATCATACTGCCAGTGGTGGTGACATCAGCACCAAAGCGCGCAGCTTCGGTACGATCAATGTTCATTTGCCACTCATAACCGGGAGTCGATCCGTTATGTTCAATATTCACGACCTTGGGGTGATTTCGAAGAACGCGCTCGACTATTCTGAGGCTGTTATCAAGGTGACCAAGGTTTTCAGAGAAAATAGTGAGACTTAATGGTACGCCAGAAGGCGGGCCGTCTTTTTGTCGGTTAACCAGAATATCAAGCCCTGAAAAAATCGAGAGTTTTTCCTTTATCTGCTCCATGACCTCAGGTGCTGGTCCCCGGTACTGCCAGTCAACCAGTGTAAGCGACAGAGTACCTATGCTCTGTTTATCACCCGTTCTTGCATAAACGGACTTGATGACGGGTAATTCCATCAACAGGTTTTCAGCCTGTTTCACAATGTCGTGTTTTTCATCAATGGAGTAGTTGCTGGTATTGGCTAAAAGACTAACCCGGGCATAATTGGTTTCGACACTCGGAAAAAACTCGACCCCATTTCCTACTCTGCCAAAAGCCCAGTAAATCGCACATACCAGCAATAAACCCGAGCCTACTATCTTGCCCGGATGATTCAGGGCTTTTGTCAGCAAACGGGTGTAACGTCCTGATAAGCCGACCATTGTCGCCAGTTCACCGACCTCAGAGGCTTTCACGTTTATTGTTTCTGTGGGCGATAGTACCCTGGGTTTGCCAATGAGTGTGCCAATGGTCGGGATGAAAATCAGAGCCATCACCAGTGATGCGGACAGTGTGGCAATTAATGTCAGCGGCAGGTACATCATGAACTCCCCCATCATGCCCGGCCAGAACATTAATGGGAAAAAGGCGGCCAGTGTCGTTGCTGTTGAGGCGGTGATAGGCCATGACATACGCAGGGAAGCCTGTAAATAAGCGTCTTTTCTGGGCAGGCCTTCACTCATTTTCCGGTCAGCAAATTCGGTGACTACAATTGCACCGTCAACGAGCATGCCGACGGACATAATCAGGGCAAACAAAACAATCATATTGATGGTCAGCCCGAAAATGGCGATCATCAGAATGCCGGTCAGAAAAGCACCCGGAATGGCCAGCCCGACCAGAATTGAGCTACGAAGCCCCAGCGCGCCAAGAATAACGATAACCACCAGAATCACGGCAGACAGCACGTTATTTTGCAAATCAAGCAGCATCAATTGTACGTCTTTGGACTGATCTTTACTGAAGTCAACCTGTAAACTGTCGGGAGCCTGTTTTTGTACCTCTGCAACGATGGCTTTGGTCACTTCGATCGTCTGAATGATGTTTTCGCCCGGGCGCTTTTTGACCTCCAGTGAAACACTGGGTTCACCATTCATACTGGCGTAGCTGCCACCGTCCTTAAACGTACTGCGAACGGTAGCAACATCGGCAAACGTGATCACTTTATCACCGTCTACCTTGACGGGCTGGGCCAAAATGTCGGCCGGAGTCTTATAAACAGCGGGTACCTTAACAGCAAAACGACCATTGCCATTATCGACATTGCCTGCGGCTACCAGTTTGTTGTTGCTGCCAACCAAATTAACGACATCGGCCGGTACCAATCCATAACTTTCCAGTTTTAACGGGTCAATAACAACATCAATAACATCCTCACGATCACCGCCAATGGTGACTTCCAGAATTTCCCTACGCCCTTCAAGAACATCCCGCACTTTTCTGGCAATCTGTATCAGAGCTCTCTCCGGCATATCACCAGACAGAATAACGGTGATCACCGGCTCCATACTGGCAATGGTAATCTGTTTTACTACGGGCTCATCACTGCCATCCGGAAGCTTACTCTTGGCCTGATTGACCTTGTCCCGAACATCCGCCATGACCTTGGTGATATCCAGCCCGGCAATGAACTCAATCGTAATGGAAGCGTGAGATTGTGATGCGGTGGATGTGATCTCTTTGATGCCTGCAATTCCCCTGAGTTCTTTTTCAAGGGGAAGCACCATCAGTCGTTCAGAGTCTTCAGGGGAAATGCCTTCATAATGCACTGACACATAAACGACAGGAATGGGTACATCGGGTGCAGCTTCTTTAGGAATCGTAATATAAGACAGTGTTCCGAGAGACAATAACAGCACAAACAACATCAATACGGTGCGCGTCCGGGAGAGAAATAGCTTGATAATCGCATGCATAGTCTTACTCTCCTGCGACCAGAGTCGCATCACTGCCTGCTACTACGACACGACTTCCCTCTTTTACAAATCCCTGTCCCCGCGTAATGATCCGGGCTGTCGCAGGTATCCCGCCCAGCCAAAGGCTGTTACTGCCAGTCTTAACAATCTCGGCAGAAGTGAACTGCACAATATTATTTCGATCCACCCATTTGATGCCCGGTATCCCGCTCTCATTCAGGCTTAATAATGCCGGGCTGAGTTCTACAGCCCTCACCTGCCCCATCACCAGATCCGCTTCCACACTGAGGCCTGCAGGCAATTCCATATCAGGGTTGGCAATGGCCAGTTCAACAGTGAACGTTCTGGTAGCGTCATTGGCTTTGCGGGATATATAACGGACAGTGGCGTTAGCAGACTGTTCGCCCAACAAACGAATGTCAGCGTCATCGCCCACAGATAACGACTGAATCAGTTCCTGGGTTACATCTACCGAGACAATTAATGGATTCAGATCCAGTATCTCTGCAACCGGTTTGCCACGGTCAATAAAATCGCCCAGCTCCACCATTCGTTCATGCAGAATACCGGTTACCGGCGACACTATGCGGGTATTCTCCAAATCAATCTGTAAACGTTGCAAACGCGATTCGGCTTCAGCCACTGCCAGCTCAAGTTGTGGCAGCTGGTTATCGGCAATCAGGTTTTTCTTTTGCAAGGTTCTGGCTGAGTCCAGATCAAGGCGGGCTTTCTTTACTTGTGCCCGGGCTGATTTCAATTCAGCCTTCAGGCTACCTTCCCGAAGGTTGACCAACGCCTCCCCTTCCCTGACCAAAGCTCCTCGTTGAGCTTGAGTAGCAACGATGCGTGCCGCCAGCTCTGAACTGACTGTGATCACCCGATCCGGGCGAGTTTTACCGTATAACGTTATGGTTCTTGGAATCAGCTGATGATTAAACTGGCGTGCGTTGACCGTTGGCAGTGTCGTTTCCGTCATCGCCTCTGCTGACGGTAAAGCTTTTTTTGCAGAATCGTTGATATCAGTAATATCTGCCGTCAGTAGATAAACGCTGAGAACAACGGCAGTGGCAATCGCTGCCAGCCAGGATTTTCCGGGGAGAGGACTATTGAACATAATGTTGATTACGATCCCTGTTACTGCTTTTTTGTTATTTTCAGCTGCACACTACTCGACTTCAAAGCATGCGACAAGCTAGATGTTTGCAGTATTGTGTTTTTTTTAATGCCCACAAGGTTATCTGCACACTTGGCATTTTCACCAGCAAACTTACACACTCTGTACTGAATATATGACTCGATGCTGCAGTTTTACCTAAACAAGTAACGTATTTATCTCGATTCTAAGCTGCATCTAAAAGTTTAAACTTCCGGGCGTGTGCTTTGAGTGAGTCAGTTGCCTTTTGTTCTCCCAGGTCTCTACCAGCCATATGCCTGCTCGACTCCCGCTTGGGCAAAGTATGCTCTAAGGCTAAGGCCAGAGCCTTAAGCTCGGTATCTGGATCTTCCGATTCAACCACTGATTTCACCGTAGCAAGCAAGGCTTCTGCATTGAGGCGTTCGATCAGACAGCCTGCGGGCATTCCGGCCTGTTTGTTTTTCAGTAGGACGAATTGCTCAGGGTGCAGTAACAGCATGTGTTCGCACAGCAGGCTCAGGATCACGCCGCGCTGCGATCCGTCAGCACCTTGCTGTTTGCTCAACCTGTTCCAGCCACAATGAGCTTTCCAGTCTTGAATGAAAACCTCGACCAACCACCTCAAGGTGTAAATCCTGGCTATGTCGGTATGCCGCCATGACATATCTGAAGCCACCAGATAGCGATAATCCTCTTCACCCTCATACTTCAGGGCAATAACAAAACGTCTTTTCCCATGAGCCTTAACATACAGCCGAGCAGCCAGCATCGTGACCTGCTCTTCTTTGCCACCGCGTATTATGAGTTGAGTTTCAGCGCCTTTCTGGCGCGAAAAGTAAGCTTTGAGAGTCGCTTCCGAGTGGTTTCGGTTGGATACTTTCTGATTCGAGCGCAGTTGGCTGACAACCTGGGCTCCGCCTGTTATTTCCGCAGCCTTATCCATAAAGTCTCCTGTGCCATACAGTGCATCAGCGAGAATTGCTTTGATCGTAATGTTGGGAAACGAATCAACAAATTCTTGCAGCATAACCAGCGTCAACGACTGCATGGTGGGGTAACGAACATGATCTGGCTCAGGACGGTTCGGTCGTTCTTTTTTCTGAATGCCTTGCTTCCTGAGCGCCTTGTCTTTCTTCCTCCATGCAGATAACTCAGGGTCAGGAATATAAAAGCGAAACCCTACTGGAAAGGTAGCTACTTCAGTAACGAGCACCATAAACACCAGTTCCTGCCCATTAAAATAACCACCTGTTGATTTGTCTTTTATCTTATGGGCACCGTCGATTTTTGAAGTCCTTTTAGTGCGCTTTTTTCCTGTATCGTCGATAGCAAGGGTTCCACTTTGTATTCCATAGCGTAGAAGAATATTTCTGACGCTGGCCTGTAGCAGGCTTTGCCATGCAATTTCTGCTTGATAAAACATCCAGCACAGACGGGTCGCTTTGAATCTGCCTAAGCTTCTGCGCTCAAAAGCAGCCCAGTTAATAGTTTTAGTTACCACGATTCCCATGATAAAAACGCCCAGTGCCACTTTCTGGGATCTACTCAACTGCGCAGAGGAATTGATGGACTTGAGCGAATCATTCAAAGCATCCAGAAAGGCAGTGACAACGGGTAATGGGCGAATTAGCAAGATACGACACTTGACGGTTATTAAGTTCCTATGAGATCTTACCTCCAACCTGCTGCTGTGGCTATGATGGAATCTCGCAAGGCTTGAATTCGGAGCTGCAGTAGTAGTCTGCTCTTATGCCACCCTGCCATTTCCTGCTCTCCCTCAAATATCAAAAACTGCAGCATCGAGTATGACGTACTTCATATCGTACGACAGTTAAGGTGGTTTCGGATCTGGTCGAACATACAGAAAGATAACCATGGAATGATACAACGATGATTCCTGATTCAGGGCAGCCTCAGCCAATACCGCCAAAGCAGGATAGACAGTCTGAAAATACAGAAAATGACAAGTCGCTATTATCTGAATCTACAAAACATGATCTGTCAGGCAGCTCGATGTATAGGAATTTCAAAGCATAGATAGAAAACCTGTTGTCGTATAGTTCTGATGGTTTTTTCTGAAGAGAGATCAGGCCGTTTTATCTGACACTAAAAAACCGCAGTTTTTCAGGTGATATTGGTGTGAAGTTGAAATAAACCATCTATTTCTCTGCTTCTGTTTGCTCAGGACACACTGACCCTGTTACTCCAGAGCAACCGGTCTGCCCAGTGCCAGCCGTTCATGGCACTGCCGCAGCTCCGCCAGTGTTTTACCCGGCACGATGCCTGTCAAAATCATCCTGGATTGGCACAGGATACATTCCAGTGGGTCTACCCCAAAACTGTTTTTCATCAGCGCCGGGAACCGGATCGGAATGGCTTTTCTCTCAGGCTGCTCCAGCAGATCATAAACTTTCGGTAACAGCTTTGAGCGCACTCGGGTGGCCAGGAAACCGTAGTACCGGATCATGCGGAAGCCTTTGTCCGGAATGTGCTGTACCAGGCGTTTGATGAAGTCCTCCACTTTGCTGGTAAAACGCAGATACGCTTTGGTGGTATGGTTCAGATAACCGAAGATCACCTCCTTGCCATCGTAGTGTTTCAGGCGGCTCATGGACAGGGCTGGGCGTTTCAGGTAGCGACCCAGGTATTTGATGTTGCGGTGGTGATTCTTGCTGGGTTTGGCAAAGTGAACGATCCAGGGTTTCTGGTAGTGGCCATTGAGCCAACGATTGAATCCGGTTTTGTTGGGACAGATGGCTTGCAGGGTTTTCGGAAGCTTCAGTTCCCCTCGGCTGTAGCTCTCCCGTAAAAGTTGGGTGATTTCATAGCGCCACATGGGCATGAGTGCCTGCTTGCTGAAGAAGAGAGGCTTCCAGTCTTTGTTGTCATTGGCCAGCCCGCCACGGGTGACAGACAGGTGCACATGCACGTTCCACTTCAGGTCACGGCCGAAGGTGTGCAGGGCGGTGAAGATGCCGGGCAATATTCCCTTTTTTCGGGTCAGCTTCAGAACAACCTTGGCTGCCAATCCGCTGAGTGCGCCCAGCAATTGCCGGTTGTACCGGAACAACTCCCAGAGTTCCGAGGGCATGGTGAAGGTGATGTGTTGCCACTCGGTATCCGGAAATATCGCTTTCTGCTGTTCTATCCACTGGTCAGTGAGTTTCTTGCCGCAGGTGGGACAGAACCGGCTCTTGCAACTGAAGCAGACTTTTTTCTGGTGCGAGCATTTTGGGTTGCTGCACTGGAACACGGCATAGCCCCGCACCGTCAATCCGCAGCTGAGCATTTTGATGACGTTATCCACAATGGCAGGACGTATGCGGTGTTTGTGCTTCTGGTAAAAGTGCCACCATGCGCCGCCTTTCTGGAAAAGTGTTTTAAGTCGGGTTGGGAGGCGAATCACTCTTCACCTTCCGATGAACTGAGATCGCCATGCTTGCGTTTTCGATGTTTTCTTTTGTGATTCGACAGGGCTTTCGCATTCTTGCAGACCGTCCCGCATGGCCGCTGCTGGCCATCCTCCCCGACCACTGTCACGTCACAGGTTTGTGGCCCGGTGTGATATTGGCTTTTGTGATACGACAGGGCTTGAGCATTCTTGCAGACCGTCCCGCATGGCCGCTGCTGGCCATCCTCCCCGACCACTGTCACGTCACAGGTTTGTTGCCCGGTGTGGTCTCTTCTTTTGTGATTCGACAGGGCTGGAGCATTCTTGCAGACCGTCCCGCATGGCCGCTGCTGGCCATCCTCCCCGACCACTGTCACGTCACAGGTTTGTTGCCCGGTGTGATATTCGCTTTTGTGATTCGACAGGGCTTGAGCATTCTTGCAGACCGTCCCGCATGGCCGCTGCTGGCCATCCTCCCCGACCACTGTCACGTCACAGGTTTGTTGCCCGGTGTGGTCTCTTCTTTTGTGATTCGACAGGGCTGGAGCATTCTTGCAGACCGTCCCGCATGGCCGCTGCTGGCCATCCTCCCCGACCACTGTCACGTCACAGGTTTTTTGCCCGGTGTGATATTGGTTTTTGTGAGTAGACAGGGCTTGAGCATTCTTGCAGACCGTCCCGCATGGCCGCTGCTGGCCATCCTCCCCGACCACTGTCATGTCACAGGTTTGTGGCCCGGTGTGGTCTCTTCTTTTGTGAGTAGACAGGGCTGGAGCATTCTTGCAGACCGTCCCGCATGGCCGCTGCTGGCCATCCTCCCCGACCACTGTCACGTCACAGGTTTGTGGCCCGGTGTGGTCTCTTCTTTTGTGAGTAGACAGGGCTTTCGCATTCTTGCAGACCGTCCCGCATGGCCGCTGCTGGCCATCCTCCCCGACCACTGTCACGTCACAGGTTTGTGGCCCGGTGTGGTCTCTTCTTTTGTGAGTAGACAGGGCTTGAATAAACTTCTGTTCCTCCCTGCATATAGGACACGTCCACTCTGGTTTGTTAAGTTTCTCAAAACAATGGTTACAGATGTAGTGAAAGCAACTTGTACTCTTGATATCACTGTTTTCTGTAAAGTTGTTAAAGCAAACAGGACAGCGGTATGGATTGTTTTCATCTTGGGTGCTAGGCCGAATACCGACAAAGTGATTATCATTGGATAGAAGTCCCAGATATACAGGTTCCCCTGTGGTACTTATAGACGATGCTTCTGAGACTATGGTGACTTGAAAATCATCAGGATTGGCGTAGGTAAAAACCTGATCCTGAGTCAATCCACTGGCATGCAGATTGACAACGACAAAAGTTTTTTTGAGTAAGTGGCTCAGAAGCGGCAATAAAATAGTGAAGTCTGGCCATTCTCGATTGGTGAGTTGTTTCAAAACCAATCGGACATTTTCTACACCCTGTACAGCTTCCCAGCCTGAGAGAAAATTTAGATATTCGGTTGTCAATTCCTGCGCATTACCTTCTAAGTAATTTTTAATCATGGCAATGAGCCTTTCAATCAGACCAGAGACGTTTTCATTTGCGGATAAATTGATAGCATGCAGCCAACAAAGGTTATCTGTGGGAGTTCGCAAAGCACGGAATTCCTTAAGATGCTGGTTTAACAGCTGTTGAGAGTTATCTCCCGTAAATTCAGATTCAGAGCCAGTGTGCTGAAGCTTTTTCTTTTTAGCAGGACGGGGTTCCAGCTCGCTAGTTGTGCTACCAGTTTCTGCAGTAACAACTGTTTGAATGCTAGCGGTAGATGAGCTAAACGAAGATGGTGTAAAACCCGTATATTGCTTTGCTATGAAAGAAGGGGATATATGAGTTAAAACGTTAGTACCGTTTTGAAAGCAGCCCGGTTGTTGAGGATGAGAGAAGTGGATTAAGGTTTGTGTCTGGGGAGCGGCCATTGCCCTGACAAAACTAGCTTCTCGGCAATGTGTAACTCCTTCAGGAGCAGGACAAGGATTTTTGCAGAGAAAACAGGAGCCGTCAGTACAGAAACCGCATAAATGTTGTTCAGTTGCTTCTAAAGGCTGTAGGGCAGAGGCAACGGGAAAATTACCAAAGCCATTAGAAGCGCTGGAACCTGGAGCTGTAGCAGATTGAAATGATAAACACAGCTCTTCCACTATATATGTATCCAGTTCCATACGGTAATCCTGACACCGGCCATTAGCAGGATGTTGGTCTGCGCCGCGATTGGAGGCATAGGTGCAAGGTCCATTGTTACATGGATGCTCGGGACAATGCTGGCCGAAGGTATGTGCGGAACCAGGGGGAAAACCGCCACCGCCACCAGAATTACCAGACAGGCAGCCTGAAGAAGGTGAATATCCAAAGGAATAGCATGAGCCAAATGATTGGTCCTGTTGTCGTTCCGGGAAAGATAGCCAGAAAGAACTTCCTTGATTCGAGTTCATCAACGTGATGATTTGAAGTTCATGCTGCTCACTAGACTCCTGTTCATCCATTTGACTGAACAGAGGGAGTTCTGGATTCCAGTGTTTTCTGGTCAGCCAACCGACGACGACAGTCGCTACCAAAGGTAGCCATAAATAAGGCTGGGACTCAGGGGGGCTTCCCTGTTTTTGGAGAGTCAGAATTAATGTGTAACCGATGACTTCACGATTGGCGTACAGAGGCTGCCAAATGGACTCAACCACAGTGGTCACGGTTTGCCAGGAACCGGGAGGTCTGTATGGCTTGTCATCAGGTGGTGAGTCTGATCCTGCATAGCTGCTTGTGTCAGTAGTGTCTGCCGAGTTTTTCCGCAATGGCTCCATATCAATGGCTGGCATTGCAGGCCATGCATCCAGATCAGGCTTTATAGAAAAGCTTTGGTTGTTATGTTCAACCTCTACAATAAAACTCTTTGTCTGCGTCTCAGCCAAACAGACGAAAGAGAGTAGCAGTAGTACAGCAAAGAGTAAGCGTTTTATGGCTCTATCCTTTCATTCCAGTTGTTAGAGTGGGAAAGGATAGTTCAGGAAAATGAGTGTGTTTTTTGTCAAAGCCAAAAGGTTGCACCGCACAAAAAGTCGCCGCGAAGCGGCCTACCTTGATCCTTTTGTTCTTGAAAATCTGGATGGAGCCTTGAAAAAAGCAGAAGGCCAGAAGCATTCAATGAGTGACAAGATGGCATGTAGCATGCTCCTTGCTATAGCTATCACCAAAATGAAACGGGGAGATGAACCTGGCTTGCAGGCGGTTACCTATGAGCTACTGGATACCTATTCCGAACTATTGCCTGACTATATTGAACTGCTGCATTTGAATCAGGAATACCGCTCTAATCCGTCAGCTTTTGAAGATGAAGAAAGGCTGAATTACTTTTGTCACCTGACAGAAAAAGCCCACTTTATGCCTTCTGTCTGGTTATTAACCCGATTAGCACTGAAGCCTGATAGTCCAATTTCACCGGGCGTGATGATTGATACGCTCACTTCTCTCGAATCGACGCATAAGGTCAATAGTCTGATTCTTACAGCGTTTGCGCTTGTCCCTGATGATGCCAACCTTGCGGTCGAATATGAGCAGCCAGATAACAAAACCGTGCCACATCAGGCTTTATGGATTTTCAGCTCTCTTTTTCATAACCACCGCAAAGATTACTGGCCTGGACCTGAGAACGGATTTTCACCAAAACTTCAACACTGGCTCTGTATGACACTGAAGCAAACGGTCACAGAAATAAGACAAATGTCATTCAGCCGAGCTATTTCCGAAGCAAGAGAATTCCTGCCAACGAGAACTGAGGCCGAAAAGGCCCGTTTCGGCAGACAGAAAAGCTGATGTTTGCTGCAATCGGAACTGACGAGATAAAAGCGGCTGAAAGAGATCCAGAACTGGACAGCTATCAGAGAGATATTGCCGGACTGATTCTGGCCTGGCACATCAAACAGAACTATATGAGTCGGGAAGCTAACCCCCTGAAATGTGCAGCTTTGCTTAGGGTGAAAGTCTCATATTGACTGGTACTATAATTCCAAGTCACCTTTCTGCATGGGGAATGGGATGACATTGTCCATACCCACTTCCGTGACCTTGGCGCAGTAGGTCACCGCCAGTAACTTCCAGCCATTGTCGAACATGCCACTCTGAATTAATGACCTTGCTGTCAAAATACCTTGGCCTCCGGGATGCCGCCACCTCATTCCAGAACACTTCATTCGCTGCGTTACCAAGGTTTTACAAGTAGCCTCAATAACCCCTGAGCCTATTGGCAAGTTGTGCGACAAGTGTTCAGCATAGTTCATGCGGGTTCGATTACTTCTGAAGTACTCCAGCTCTGTTTTCAACTTCGATCGACGAGGGTGTCGTTTATGCTGGTAAGCCAGAGCTTTGATGACTTTTTCAACACCTTCGGGCTCCTCTTTGAGGATGTGGCGATAGGTGATGAACTTTTCTCTGGATTTGTTGCTGTTTTCACCATAGGACAGGTCAAACGCTTTCTTCAGGTGCTCTGCGGCATGATAGAAGTCTACAACCTCGTGACCTTCAGGGAGTTCATTGGCAAGGTAGGTCCAGTTGTCTTTTGCCCCATCAGCGACTTTAACAAGCGTCAGATCTGGCCTCTGTCGAAGAGCTTCGCTCA
>NZ_CP013251.1:5333214-5388214 GCF_001583435.1 Endozoicomonas montiporae CL-33
GTAATTAGGAATTAATCACGTCCAGGTGAAGAGTCCTTCCTATATATAAAGTAGGAAAGACTCTTCACCCTATCAGGCTCGATGAAAGTCGAATGAAATCACATCAGCAATCGCTTTTTTCCCAAGCATCAGCATTAAAAGTCGATCAATGCCTATCGCAACCCCTGCACAATCCGGAAGCCCATGTTCAAGAGCCGTCACCAGGTTCTGATCGAAAGGGTAAACAGGGTAATTCTGAGCCAATCGCTTCTCCTGTTCTTTTATAAAGCGCTCTTTCTGTTCCGTAGCATCAGTCAGCTCATGATAACCATTCGCCAGTTCAACACCATTTACAAAGAGCTCAAACCGGGCAGCTACCTTATACCCTTCTTTATTTGTGTGGACTCGGGCTAACGCTGACATACTGGCTGGGTAGTCATAAACGTATACGCCTGCGAGGGTTTCAGAAGACTCTTTACCGAGATCAGGCTCGATGACAGAAGAAAACAGAAGATCCAGGCAGTCGTTTCTGTCCAGTTTATCTAAATGAGCATCTACATACTGATGCACAAGCCTGTTCAGGTCGCTCAATGTTGCAGTATGAGGGTTTATATCAAGGTATTGCTGAAATACTTTCCCATAACTGATGCGGCTGACTTCTACGAATGACGAGACAGAACCCAATAACGCTGTCATATCATCCATCAGACCCTGTTGATCCATCCCAACCCGATAATATTCCAGCATCGTGAATTCCGGGTTGTGTCGCCCACCAGCTTCACCGTTACGAAATACCCGTCCCAAAGAGTAAATGTTACCACTGCCTGCAGCTAATAGCCGCTTCATGGCAAATTCTGGTGAAGTATGCAGATAACACTTTCTTGGTAAGCCTTCTCCCAAAGGCTGGTACTGAACCTGAAAGCTATCAATAAACACATCAACAGTCGCGGCTCCAGAGAGCATGGGAGTCTCAACTTCCAGAACGGCCTGTTCGTCAAAGTACTGTCGGATACCTTTAAGAAGTGTTGCTCTCTTGCGCAGCGTCATTAAAGAAGCTGAAGGTTGCCAGTTATCACCGGTCATCAACTTTCTGCTCCCGTTTTGAAATCGTTCATAGAGTTCATTTCTATACTGAAAAGGCAATTGATTGTAACAAGGAAGTTAATATGAAGTTGTTTAAAGCACTATCTGCCGGTTTGGCAATCTGTTTGATGTCTGGGCCAGCCATTGCCAGGCCCACTCCAGCACCAGCGTGCTCAATTCCAGACGGAGTTTATGAATTAAACGGTTCACTGCCTTCAGCCTCAAATTATACTGTGCTGATTTTTATACAAAACGCATCCACCAGAATGCTGTTCAAAGATAAAATTGGTAATAATGATTACATTGTGGCCCCAAAGGGCAGAGTTCATGGCAAAAAAGGCATGAGACGAGGTCATGGGAAAGGTAAAAAGGGTCATCATCGCAAGCATCGACATGGAAGGCCGGTCTTGTGCCAAGGACACCAAATAAAGGTTAATTTTGGCCCTCAATCCAGAAAAGCAATGGTATCACCAGCACAATTATCTGGGAGTATTGAGCTCACACATACGAATAGCCAGTTGTCCGGATCAGTTACTCTTAACGGCAATTTGAATGGTGTAAACGCTATCCAGCTAAACAGACAGAATCGTTGATTCTATTTTAAATACCCCTGTCCTGACATAAGCTCGCTGATATTAAGCCTATCCCAGGGCAGGGCTACACAGTGTTACTTCACTCGACCCACATACTCGCCAGTACGGGTATCAATCTTCAGCACTTCACCTTCAACAATAAACAGTGGCACTTTAACGGTTGCACCGGTAGACAGCTTGGCAGGCTTGGAGCCGCCCTGAGCCGTATCACCTTTCAGACCAGGGTCGGTTTCTACCACTTCCAGCTCAACGAAGTTAGGTGCAGAGACAGACAATGGTGAGCCATTGTAAAGCGTTACACTGTATACTTCCTGCTCTTTCAGCCAGTCGATGGTATCACCCACTGCAGCCTGACTGGCAGCGTGCTGTTCGTAAGAACCATCGGTCATCATGAAGTGCCAGAACTCACCGTCGGTGTAGAGGTACTCCATGTCGTAGTCCATTACGTCAGCCGCTTCGATGCTTTCGCCAGACTTGAAGGTACGTTCCCATACCCGGTTAGTCATCAGGTTACGGAACTTAACGCGGTTAAAGGCCTGACCTTTACCGGGTTTCACAAACTCGTTCTCGATCATGACACATGGGTCACCTTCGAGCATTACTTTAAGACCTGAACGAAACTCGTTGGTACTATAACTAGCCATCAGTCGCTACCAGTGAATGCAAAAACCTCTATGATAACCCGTTCCGCACCCGGTGTGCATACCGGCAACCAACAGACTCGTTCTGAAAGCTGGCAAATGCAGTTAGCGAACTGTGTTACCCGGCCAGAAGCGCTGCTGGAAATTCTGGGTCTGGCACCAACCCTGTTACCTGCAGCCCTTGATGCCAGCAAGACCTTCGCCATGCGGATTCCCCGTTCATTTATAGCACGTATGGAATACGGCAACCCGAACGATCCATTGTTAAGACAGGTTCTGCCCGTGGGGCAGGAACTCACTGATGTCGCAGGTTTTGGTCTTGACCCTCTTGGCGAGAAGGATAAAAACCCGACTGAAGGCATCATTCATAAGTACCGTGGGCGTTTACTGCTGATCACCAGCGGTGCCTGTGCTGTGAATTGTCGATTTTGCTTCCGCCGTCATTTTCCGTATCAGGATAACCAGCTAAGTGGCCAGCATCTTCAAAGAGCCCTGGACTATATAAAAAGTGACAGTTCTATTCGGGAAGTGATTCTATCCGGTGGCGATCCACTGGCAGCCAGCGACCGCCGTCTGCAGCAACTAACATCCGATCTGGCTGGTATTTCCCATGTAAAAACACTGCGAATACATTCCCGCCTGCCGGTTGTCCTGCCTGACCGGGTCTCTGATGATATGTTGCACTGGCTCCGTTCGACGCGATTAAAAACCGTCGTTGTACTGCACTGTAACCATGCCAACGAAATTGATGACAGTGTAAAAGCCGCTATTAATCGCCTGAAAATGGCTGGAGCAACCCTTCTGAATCAGGCTGTTTTATTAAAAGGTATCAACGATAGTGTTGATGCTCAGGTTACGCTGAGCGAAAAGCTCTTTGATGCGGGAGTATTACCCTACTATTTGCATGTGCTTGATAAAGTGCAGGGCGCTGCCCATTTCGACATTTCCGAGGAAAGCGCCCAAATTCTGATACGTGGCATGATGGAGGAATGCGCTGGCTACCTTGTCCCAAAGCTGGTTCGGGATATCCCCGGAAAAGCCAGCAAGACGATCATCCCGGTGAGTTGATAAAGCAACGACCTTAAATATCAACGACTATCTGGATATCGTTGATTCAGTGGCTATTAATGTGCCAGTGCCACTTTTATTGACCTTACTATCAGCAAAGGTGACGAAAATTGCATTACCGGCTGTTGCCTGTTTATGATGAATAAATACCTGAAAGAATTCAGGCCGAAAATATCAGGATCATTGTCATGGACACGCAGATTGAAGGGACTCAGCTGCAGGTACCTGAACGCAACCTGAAGGCACTGACTTTTTGTAGTGCGGACGCACAATCATTAAATCAATGGCTTCAGGCATTGCCGAAAACCAACCTGCCCGATTGTGCCAAAAAGC
Source organism: Endozoicomonas montiporae CL-33 (assembly GCF_001583435.1). NCBI lineage: Bacteria > Pseudomonadati > Pseudomonadota > Gammaproteobacteria > Oceanospirillales > Endozoicomonadaceae > Endozoicomonas > Endozoicomonas montiporae. Next base: position 5,336,912 of record NZ_CP013251.1, read on the forward strand.
TGGGTTTTGCCCTCAAAGAGCTTGCAAAACTCAATATGCCGTCAAAAGAGCTGTACAAGCTGGTCGAACTGGTCAGGCCCGTAATTTATTTCATCTCTCAGCAGATAAATCGCAATGAACTGACTGAAGGCATTGTTCACACCGAGCAACAGCTCTCCCTGCTGGGAAAGTGCCAACAACTGCATGTATTGCTGTTCACCTGTTATAAAGCAGTCGTCGATATCCATCTCAAAAGAGACGAAGATACTGCACTGATGGCCGCCCCCCTTCACAGGGCGGTTGCAGAAAGTCACAGTCTATTGCTGCTAACACAGGAACATTACCGGAGTGTGCCCGAAACGGTCTGGCTGGATACTCACAAGTTAATCTATATTGCCGAACATCACGAATTGCTGGAGTGCAGTATTGATGATGCTCTGACAGCCAAAGCTCGTGAACTAACCATTATTGATCAGTACAAGCGGATGTTATTGCTTAGCCACTGTCGTTCAAACCAACTGCATCAGGCAGAAATCCGACAAGTGAATAAAGCTCTCTGTTTATGGGCCCCTCACGGTAAGCTTATTGATCAGCCTGACCAGAACTGCTGGTTTATGGTCAATACACTGTCCGATGAAGGTTTACACCCAACATTAACCGAGACCAGTAATGAGCACCCTGGACTGAAAGGGCTGGATACTCGAATCCTGAGTGCTCATCTGAAAAAAATCGCCCGCTCCATTGAGGAAAATAAACCCACGTCACTATCTAAAAAGCTGGTTCAGCACCTTGCTTCAGCCTGGGGAGCCCCCATACAAAGGCAGCATATACGCCACGAAGGATCAGAAAACTGTTCGTTTGCTTACGGCAGCACGGCTTCACACTACTATTTGTCGGGCAAGCAGCCGTTTGATGACCTGGTCAAAAAACATTCCGACTCTCACAAAGCGGGCAAGAGTGGTTTTATGCCGGATAAAGGCGATGTCTGGGAAGACGCACATGACGTTGAGCAGGACAACAAGCCTTCTGAAGATAAGGGATCTCTTGACTTTAAGGCGGCACCTGTCAGTGGGCCGCTTTACCCTTCTTTTTCTGGAAAAATAATGAATACCAGTGCAGGAGGCTACTGCCTGCAGGTAAGAGCCAATACTGAGTTAACACTGGTTCCCGGTGAGCTCATTGCCGTACAGGAAGGAAAACAGGCAAACTGGATACTGGCAAGTGCTCGCTGGGTTCATGCCATAAACGACAATAGCATTATGCTTGGCGCCCAGCTATTAAGCGCTAATACGAAGCCCTGCGCCATTACACCGCTCAAGAAAACCCGTGATGCCAGCCACTACCAAAGGGCTTTCCTGCTGCCAGCTATTCCTGCCCTTAACAACCAACCGACCCTGATCACCCCGAGAATTCCTTTTACAGCAGGAATGAAGTTTATACTTCTGGAGGGAGGTAAAATCAGAAAAGGTCAATTACAAGAGTGCGTAGAATCTACACCAAGCTATAGTCAGTATCAGTTTCGATTTCTGGAAAGTTCGCTGTAAGGTGAAAGAGTGTTCAGGCAGTCTCTATTGTTTAAATTAACCTGTCTTTTGTTTGCAGCAATAAGTGCTGGCTGCAGTACCACTGAAAAAGTAATGGACTCATGGCGTGGGCATCATATTGAAGAGGTCGTTGCAAACTGGGGAGCCCCGAGTTCAAGCCTGAAACTGACTGATGGAAGAAGTATCTACAGCTGGGTCTCTAACTGGGGTTCAGCCTACCTGCTCAATACCTGCCGACAGTCTTTTACAACCGATCGCAATAATATCATTCAGAACTGGCGCTTTACCGGCTGCCCACAATGGCAGACGCTTTCTGTGAAAGATGTCTCGGAATTTTTCCCGCAAAAGAACTAGAACTGTGTAAGCATTGCCCATTATTATTGGCTAAAAACAGCTCCAGAATAAAAACAATGCCGCACCCGAGCCAAGAAATAAGCACATTTTCCCTGATCACTTTGCATGACAGCCCCGAAAAAACCGAACACTGGGTAAAAAAATTTCGAAACCACGGAATGGCGGTGCGAGCATGCAATATTCAGACACCTGAAGAACTTGAAGAGGCACTCAAACAGGATAGCTGGTCACTCTGCCTGACAGAAGAGTCCGTATCATCGCTGACCGCTGAGCAATTACTGCAAACCTTGTCGAGGCATCACACAGATCTACCCGTCATTGTCCTTCTACCAGAGCAAGCCAAAAAAAGTGCCGACGACTGGCTAAAGCTCGGAGCTAAAGACGCTATCTCCTACTGTTCACCAGAGCATGTCGTACAGGCAGCGATTCGTGAACTCAAAGCACTGGCTGACAGAGGCGCATTGAGAACTCATCAACAAACTCTTAAAGAAACCGAACAAAGGTGTGAACAGTTACTGAAACATACCAGTCTTGCCATTGCCTACGTTCACGAAGGAGCCCACGTTCATGCCAATGAAGCGTATCTGAACATTTTTGGGTATTCGAATAACGACGATCTGGCAGGAGAGTTTCTCATTGACCTGATATCAGAAGTGGAAAAAGACGACATTAAAATTGCATTAAAAAAACTCAAGCTGCCTGAAGCGGATACGAGCTTACAAAGTACCTTTCAAGGAAGGTTGAAACGCAGTAACGGTGAAACGTTTGAAGCGAACATGGTGCTTTCCAATGCCATCTTTGATGACGAGTCCTGCCTTCAGGTCATTATACACCCGGTCCAATCAGGCAAGACTCGAGAAACTCAGGTCATTAGTCAGACTGATATGTTGCAACGGCTTTCAGAACAGCCAAAAGGGCATTCACTGGTAAAGCTTCACCTCGATAACTATGATGATATTCGTGCCGAATTCCATGCAGCCGGAGCATTAGCAGTACAAAAAGAAATGACCGAGCTCATCGCAAAACATTTGCCAGACAGTCAGGTAGCGCACTACGCCGACGAAGTATTTTTAGCAACCAGTAGCGCAAACTCTTCAGAATCTTTTCAGCAACTCTGCAAAACAATCAACAGCCACCTGGTCAGTGCCGGTGAGCAAAGCCTTCATACCTCTGTCAGCATTGGCTATTCCATAAACAGGCAGGAAGTGTCAGCCAGCCAGTGGTTTAAAGAGGCTGAAACAGCCTGCAGCATAAGCCGTCAGGAAGGAGGCAACCGGGCAACACGATATTCCAGGCAATCTGTCATCAAAGCCCGAGCCAACAAGGGAGATAAAGAAGCTATCATCCGTCAGGCTCTTGCCAAGGATTATTTCAAGCTAATGTATCAACCGATTGTTAGCTTGACGGGAGACGGTGCTGAAAGCTACGAAGTATTGATTCGGCTAAAAAATCCGGACGGTGAGGATATACCAGCAGCAGAATTTATAACCACAGCGGAAGAGTGCGGCTTGACCAGAGACATCGATCTCTGGGTTCTTCAACATGCATTGCAAGCTCTGGCAGAAAACCATCAGTTTGGTGCAGATACCCGATTAATGATCCACATCAGCGCAGCTTCTGTCTGTAATAACAGTTTTTCGGAGCAACTGTCTGGCCTCGTCAAACAAGCCGGCATAAAGGGAGAATCGCTGATATTACAGATAGCCGAACAGGAAGCTCACCAATACCTTTTGCAGATACAGGCTATGAAAAAACAGCTTCAGCCTGTGGGCTGCAAACTGTGCATTGCCCGTTACACAGGTGATAACAAAACACTAAAGGCTTTGAAATATCTGAAACCTGACATGGTAAAACTGGACGGGCAATTTGCACGACAGCTGGAGCGTAACAGGCAGGAAAAGCTAATTGAAACCATTACCCCCCTGAGTCCGCTTGTCTCCGGAATTATTATGCCCCAGGTAGAAAGCTCAAAATCACTGGCGCAGCTATGGCACCTGGGGGTGCATTATATTCAAGGTAATTACTTACATTCACCAATGAGTGAAATGACCTTTGAATTTAATGCTTAATACTCAAATAGTTGGAAGTTGCTATCGGTTGAGAGACTCCAGATCTTTTTCACTAAAGCCCAGCAGATAAAGAATGCTGTCCAGTCCCAAGGTAGAAATTGACTGTCGTGCATTCTTCTGTACCAGAGGCTTGGCACGAAAAGCAATGCCCAGACCCGCTACACTGAGCATTGGCAGATCATTGGCCCCGTCGCCGACAGCAATGACCTGTTCCAACTCAACACCTTCTTTTACCGCGATATGCTTTAACAGACTGGCTTTTCGTTCACCGTTTACAATCTCGCCTTTCACCTCGCCAGTCACTTTTCCATCTTTAATGTCCAGCTCATTGGCATACACATAGTCGATGCCAAGCTGCTCCTGCAGATACCGGGCAAAGTAAGTAAAACCACCGGATAATATCGCCGTTCGGTAACCCAGAGCTTTCAGACTGCTCATCAGTCTCTCGGCACCTTCGGTCATGGGCAGCTGTTCGGCAATACTCTTCAGCACCGATTCATCCAGCCCTTTCAGCATAGCCAGACGTTCATGAAAGCTGGCATTGAAATCAAGCTCTCCCCGCATCGCCCGCTCTGTAATTTCTGCCACTTTCTCTCCGGCTCCGGCAGCTTCTGCCAGCAGGTCAATCACTTCTGCTTCAATCAGGGTAGAGTCCATATCAAACACAACCAGGCGCCGGTTGCGACGAAAGACATTGTCTTCCTGAAAAGCAACATCCACATCCAGCTCCGATGAAATATGCAAAAAGTCTGAACGTAGCTTTGCCAGATCCGGTGACGTACCCCGAACAGAAAACTGAAGGCAGGAGGACAGGCTGCCCTGCTCTTCCTGTTTGAGTGAGCGGCGCCCTGAAAGCCGACGAATGTCGTCAATGTTCAAACCGTGATCTGCGGTAATGCTGGACACTCTGGCAATCTGTTCTGCAGATAAATGCCGGGCCAGTAAGGTCAGAATATACCGCTTCTTTCCCTGCTCACTCACCCAGTGTTCATAATCATCACCAGAAACAGGCTGATAGTTGAACTGCAGGCTGTGCTCATGAAAGTGGAACATCAATTCCTTGATGACCGGCGCAGATGCCTTTCCCTCAGGCAGGCGAACCAGAATCCCCCAGGTTAATGTGTCATGAATCACCGATTGGCCAATATCCAGAATTTCCAGACCATACTCAGCCATGATGGATGTAATGGACGATGTCAGTCCGGGCTTATCCTGCCCTGTGACATTGATCAGCAGTATTTCGCTCACTTTTTATCCGGCTATTTTAATTCTCAGGCCGCTATTGTAACCCACTCAGCGCCAACCCGATAAGTTCAAGTCTTTCAGTTAGCGACCGGTGTGTATCAACAGAATTCCTGCCCGTTGGCCGGTAAATTGAAATTCATCACTTTATTCTTACTGATAGCCTGTCATCATAAGAAGCATATCCGTCTTTATTCTCAGGAGATTCGGCTTTGCGCTCGCCGATAGTATTCATTAAACGCATGACTGATCGACTGTATTCACTGTCGATACGGAACCAGCTACTGTGCATTTTCAGCCTGTTTTTTATTGCTGTGGTTGGTACCAGTGGCTTGATTATCCGCTCTGAAATGCACTCTGCCAGCCAGCATCAGTCAGACACCATAGGCGTATTGTTAAGCCAGCAAACAGCCAGTGCTGCTACCGACATGCTGGTCACCGGCGATCGTTTGAGTCTTAGTGTGCTTCTCAATCAACTGGTACAAACGCCTTATGTTGCCAGAGCAGCCATTTACAGTATTGATAATCGAAAAATCGCCAGTTCCGAAAGTGAAGACTCAACCGTCGTTTCCGGACAAACCTACTCATCCCCTATCCACTACCAGGATGTTATTGCCGGTTATGTCCGTCTACAACTGGATGAAGCTCTGCTCACCAAAAATGCTCGCGATGCTTTAGTTGTGATCACCGCTGTGAGTCTTATTCTGCTGGTTGCCGCGCTGATCTTCCTGCAAATATATGCCACAACGCTGAGCACTAAGCTTGAGCTGGTTCTGCGACAGTTAAGAGGTTTGCTGCAAACGCCACTGGTCAACACTGGCAAATCCGGTAATGAGCTGACGCTGCTGACACACTTCGTAGAGCAACAGCTCACAGAAAAGTTGGCCAGCAAAGAGCATGAAGACCAGGAGTCCGAAGAAGAACAGGATGAAACGTCCGTCGTCGTCTGTATACGTAATAAAAACCTGCCCCGATTGCGTCAGCTCATCTCCCATCAGGATATGATGGACATACTGCACACTCACACCGATGCTATAGAGCAGGCGGCCAGCATTTATAATGGCGAAATCAGCTATACCCCGGAAGGCAATACTTATCTGCGCTTTTCCAGCCTTGAAAGCCGCAACTTTGCCCAGGACGCTCTTAACTGCAGCTTGCTTATAGAATCGGTCAGTCGGGTCATTGCCGAAAATGCCATCGCTAAAATTCAGATGGGCATCGGGCTGTGCGTCAGCGACGACATTCCAGACTTTCCCGGTGATGAATCACCCAATGAAGTGGACAGTGCCGCCGGAAACGCACTAATGCTCGCCAGCCTGCCGGGACAGGATGGTTTGCATATGCTGAAAGAGCAGTTAAGCTGGTTGCCGACCGAACTGGCAGAGTTCAGTGTCTCTGAGCATGCAGAAGACATTGTTCAGATAACTGATGTTGCAGAAGCCCAGAGAAATCAGATTAACCAACAGGCTTACAACCTGAGCAGGGAATTGGAAAGAGAATAAGAATGAACCGATCCGTTATCGAGTTATTGCAGTCGCATCGTTCAATTCGCAAATTTACCGACCAGCCAATTGAAGACTCATTATTAAGGCAACTGATTGCTGTAGGACAAAGTGCAGCGACGTCCAGCAACCTTCAGGGAGTCAGCGTTGTCCGCGTCCGCAACCCTCAAACCCGTACCATCATGGCAGAACTGGCAGGCGGCCAGCCCTATGTAGCCTCCGCTGCCGAGTTTCTGGTGTTCTGCGCTGACCTCAATCGCTCAGCCGTCTGTTGTGAAAAAGAAGGTAAGCAATTGGCAGATGGCATGACTGAACACTTCATGATCGCCACTATTGATGTTGCTTTGTTTGCCCAGAACGTTGTGGTCGCTGCCGAATCTGAAGGTTTGGGAATCTGCTACATTGGCGGTATCCGCAACAATCCTGAAAAGATCAGTGAACTGATCAATCTGCCTGATAACGTTTATCCTGTCTTTGGTCTGTGCCTGGGCTATCCGGATCAAGATCCGGAGCTGAAGCCGCGCCTACCCGTGGATATGGTGCTTATGGAAGAAGAGTATCAGCCTGTGGATGAACAGTTATTAGCGCAATACGATGAAGTCATGCGGGATTATTACCACCAGCGCACCAAAGGTAAGCTGGATCGGGTATGGAGTCAGGACATGTCGGCACTGCTCGGAAAAGAGTCCCGGCCGCATATGAAAGCCTTTCTTGCCAGCAAAGGTTTTAAACTGCGCTAGGAGGCTGACCGAGAATAGCGCCCGTAGCGAGGATGGCAGAAAATTGAGGATGAAAAAGCGGTTTTGTAAGGAGAATAGCGAGCTATTTGACGAACAAAAGCGATTTTTCAGACCAATTTGCTGTCACCGCAGTAGGGCAGTCTATTCTCGGTCGGCCTCCTAGAGCACTCGTCACTGATAGCTCTCATAGGTGGCATGCCCATGAGAGCTATAAACGACTTTGCTTGCTAAAGCCTCATCTCAATACCACGATCTGCCATATAAAGCTTGGCTTCGGGGATAGAATACTCACCAAAATGAAAAATACTCGCCGCCAGTACCGCATCGGCCTTTCCTTTCTGAATACCGTCCACCAGATGATCCAGGTTGCCAGCTCCGCCTGAAGCAATCACCGGAATAGACAAGGCTTCGGAAATAGCCCGGGTAACCCCCAGATCATAACCGTTCTTTACACCGTCCTGATCCATACTGGTCAGAAGGATTTCACCCGCTCCCAACCGCTCCATATTGACCGCCCACTCAACAGCATCCAGCCCTGTTGGCTTACGACCACCGTGAGTAAAAATTTCCCATCGATCCGTTTCGCCGGAAAGGCTGACTTTTTTGGCATCAATCGCTACCACAATACACTGTGAACCAAAGCGATCCGCTGCCTCCTGAACAAAGTCAGGATTAAAGACAGCTGCCGTATTAATACTCACTTTATCTGCGCCGGCGTTCAGCATGGTGCGAATATCTTCCACCTTGCGAATACCACCTCCGACAGTCAGGGGAATAAACACTTCACTGGCCATCCGTTCAACCGTGTGAACCGTAGTATCACGATCTTCATGGCTGGCAGTAATGTCCAGAAAAGTAATTTCATCAGCGCCTTCGTCATTGTAACGGCGAGCCACTTCCACCGGGTCTCCGGCATCCCGGATATCCACAAACTGGACGCCTTTCACCACACGACCATTTTCAACATCAAGACAGGGAATTATTCTTTTTGCTAAACCCATACACAGCCTTCAGTTTTAATTCACAAACCGTACACAGAACGGATATTGGTAATAATTCCCGCCACTGGCTTTAAGACCAGCGCGAATCATCAGTATCAACGCAAGAATGACAACAACGGGGACAAGGGGAAGGAAAAACAAACCCACCAGCATCATTTGCAGGGCAAACCATATTGCAGCGAGCAACGTCAGGGAAATCTGGAAGTTGAGGGCTTCTCTGGCATGATGATCAATATAGACAGACTCATTGCGTTTGGTCAGCCAGATCAGCAACGGCACCACGATATTCATGCCCGGAATCAGAAAACCCAGCAAGGGTAAAAGGTGCGCGAGCATGGCTATATTTTTTTCATCACGACCCGGAGGCGGGTCCTGGTCCCTCATGGGAGGCCACTCATCCATTACTTAACTCTTATCGCTTAACGTCTGTTTCACCGTTCAATGTGTTGCCCGATCGCTTCTTCAGGGAGACCACTGCAAAAAGTTTTCCAGCAATCTGAGCCCGTTAGCCGCGCTTTTTTCTGGATGAAACTGCACAGCAAAAACAGTGCCTTTTGCCAGAGCCACGTCGAAATTAACACCATAATCACAACGACCAACAGCCACCTCATCATCAACCGCATGGGCGTGATAGCTGTGGACAAAATAAAACCGGGCATTTTTCTCAATGCCCTGCCACAACGCATGGGGCTGATGCTGATCCACCATGCTCCAACCCATATGGGGCACTTTCAGTTTATTACCGGCAGCATCTTTCAAGTTGCGCCCAAAGAACTTCACATTCCCTGACATCAACCCGAGGCACTCAACGCCGCCATTTTCTTCACTGTGGTTCAGCATGACCTGCATACCCACACAAATACCCAACAATGGTCGTTCAGAGGCCACCACCTGCCTGACTACATCATCAACGCCTCTGCGTCTGATTTCAGCCATACAATCCCTGATGGCACCTACGCCGGGCAAGACAACGCGATCAGCCTGCAGAATGGTTTCAGGATCACAGGTAACAACGACCCGGGTGTTGCGATCTGCAACATGCTCCAGAGCCTTACTGGCGGAATGAAGGTTGCCCATTCCATAATCAATGACAGCCACTGTTTTCATAGTTTACAGCGAGCCCTTGGTCGAAGGCATCTGACCGGTCATGCGCGGATCAAATTCCAGTGCCATGCGCAGGGCACGACCAAATGCTTTGAATACCGTTTCAATCTGGTGGTGCGCATTACGGCCACGAAGGTTGTCGATGTGAAGCGTCACATTGGCGTGATTCACAAAGCCCTGAAAGAACTCATAGAACAGATCAACATCAAACTGACCGATGCGGGCCCGGGTAAAATCAACATTGAACTCAAGACCGGGACGACCGGAAAAATCGATAACCACTCTGGACAAAGCTTCATCCAGCGGCACATAAGAATGCCCGTAGCGGGTAATACCTTTTTTATCACCTATCGCTTTGCTGAATGCCTGACCAAGGGTAATGCCTACATCTTCAACCGTGTGGTGATCGTCGATGTGGTTATCACCTGCAGCTTTTATATCAAGATCGATCAGGCCATGACGGGCAATCTGATCCATCATGTGTTCCAGAAAAGAGACACCTGTATCAAACTGACCTTTGCCGGTTCCATCAAGATTGATATCAACCCTGATCTTGGTTTCCAGCGTATTGCGCTCTACACTGGCTTTGCGCTCTGACATTAAAAACTCCGGTTCCTGTTATTTATTGCTTATGTATTTTTGCAGGGCTGAACGTTGTTATTTTTCTATGACTTATTTAAATAAGCTGTTACAGACTCCTCGCGGAGGAGAGGCCATTATAGGCATTAACCCCTTCACCGAAAACAGGTAGCCAAGACTATCTTGACCGGATTATCACTCGCTTCTCACATTTTCATACAAACCGCCCTTCAGTTTGCTCAACAGGTCATCCACTTTGCTACGTTTCACCTGAACCAGCCTGCCAGTCAACGGACGCTCGCGATCATTGGTCCAGTGTCTGGACCAGAAATCGGTGGTATCAATACACTGCTCGGGAAAATTTGTCAGATTGAACTGCTTTGCCTGTTCAATGCAACCGGTTAAAAACTCATCCACTTCTGACATAAGAATTGGAAACATGCCTGCTGGCTGGTGTCTGGAGGCTTTTTGAGTGATATAGATCCAGAATTCACCTTTTGTCGGTATCATCTGCCCCGTCATTGAGGAAATCGCTTTACGATCAACACGGGTTCGACACATTCTATGTTCGGTTCTGTCGTAGCTGTTAATTAACCCCGGCCCCGCTTCCACCAGAATGCCGTTCAGCAGTTTACCGGCTTCAGGTGCAGCACCTATTGTCGTGTATTTGCCTTCTTCTTTTATACGGGTCATCCAGCCACGCTGATAACCACTGACCCATACAGGAAGCTGACTGTCGTACTTCTTTTTCATATTTTTTTCCCGGATGTTTTCGTGCATATTTCGCCCGTAAACCACCACATACTGGGGCTGCTTTTCATCCAGTACAGGAAAACAGTCGGTATCCAGAGCTTTCGTCTCAGGAGTAAATAAAAAACTTCCAGCCACCAGCAAGCTGACCAGCATAGTAGTGACAGTCGCGCCCGGAACCTTCCTGAGAGCCCTCATGATAAAATCCTCACTAAAGAACCTTAGACATAATAGCTGTTTAAATTGCGGCCATGAGGTGTTGGCCTTTCATAAAGTGAGGCTCGTTTTTCGGAAGCGGTACTTCTGAAAGTATTCACTACATCTTGTGTGTTATAAATAATTCACACACAACTCTTGCATTAACCATACAAATCTGTTCTGTTAAGAGTAATGAATCAGAAGGATCTGGCTCATGTCCGGTCGAGTGCTGTTTACCTGTAAACCACTCAGCCTTTCTGTCGTGGCTGCGCTTGCTACTTTCTCTGCTTCTTTGGCAGACGCACTTCTATTGCCTCCGAAACCTCTCGCCCTGAGTTCTTCCTGGGACTGCAAATCGAATGTGAACAATGACTGGCTGTGTCGGAGAGATGCTTCCAGCGAATATAATCAGCCCCTTGAAAAAGTGTCCAGACAGAGAACTTATCAGCCAACACAGGCTCGTGGTTATTCTGAGCCCGAACCCTCCGGCAGCCTTTATCCTCCTCGTCAGGAATACAATCCGGCTTTCCCTTCTTCACCTGACGACAGTTTCCGTAATACGCCTCAGCAGACGCCTTATCCATCGGCACCGGTTTATCCTGAGTCTTCGCCCGAACCATTCCGTGAGCCTTCTATCAACAGGCAGCCACCAGAGCAACGTCTTCCCTCAACGCGCGCTCAGCCTGTAAACGTTGTAACTACAGAGCATCAAAGCTTTAAGCGTCTGCTGAATGCTCCCCATGGCAGCTTTGTACTGCAATGGCTGGCAGCGCACACAGCAAAACCTCTCAGGGAGCTACAGAATTACTATCCGGTTCTGCAAGATGCCGCCATTGTTCAATACCGTCGAAATGGTAAAGTCTGGTATGTTCTTCTGGATGGCCCTTTCACGGATCGAAATACCGCCAATCGAGCGCTTAAGGCAGCCCCACGTTCCGGCATGATTAAAGAGCTGTACCCGTGGACCCGCTCTGTCGCGAGTATTCAGAAACTGGACCTTGTGCGTCCGGACATTCATCAACCGGTTAAAGAGCAACCCGTGGTTGCGGATCAGTTCAGCATGCCTGTGGGTTCGCCCCAGCCTGCAGAAACCATGTTTGCCAGCATTGCGCCAGCCTATCCAAACATGGAACAAGGCAGGAAAGAGCCTTATAGCTATCAGGATTATAATTCGGTGACCGCTCCTGAGCCTTTCGATTACAACACCCACTCATTCCAGCAGCTGATGCAGAAGCCTGACTCACCGAAAGGCTACAAACACCAGACGCCAAATCCGCATTCCGGACGAATGACCCGACAACAAAGCGTGCCAGAAAAAGTGTTGGATGCCCCGCCCGGGAGTTATACCATTCAGTGGCTGGCCAGTAGCAGAAAAGAAACTCTCGAACGCGCCAGACAGCGTTATGCCTATCTTGAAGATGCCCAGGTCATACAATATCGAAAGCGTGGTCGAAACTGGTATATTCTTGCCAGCCCCGCCTATGACAATCCGACACTGGCAAAACGTGCACTCGAACAACCGGCTTATGCCCGAATAGCCACACGGCTGTACCCCAGAATTCGTTCCGTCGATAGCCTGCGACAGCTGGTTGCACTGGGAAAACCGGTTCGGCAAAACCCGCCTGCCAGAACTGTCCAACATGCGGCACAACCAAAAAGGCTGCCTGTCGCCCACAAACAACCTGAAAGCAGCCCTTCAGTCAGCCTTCTGAAAGATTCAGAAGGTAGCTATACCATTCAATGGTTTGCTGCCAATAAGCCCGATTCCATAGAAAAAATGAAGCAACGCTTCCCCGAGCTGGCTAGTGCCGTCACCGTTCATTACCGCCGTAACCAGAAAGACTGGTATGTACTGCTACAGGGTCAGTTCGGCAGCAGTGGTGAAGCTTTATCGGTCATAAAATCACCTGTTATGCAGGATGCCGTCAGAGTTCTGCACCCCTGGACCCGCCCTCTGACCTCTCTTAAAAAGCTGGGAGTCCGGGAAACCTGAACACCTCAGCTTTTGCAAACCCTGTCCCGAACGCTGCCAGATCAGTAAACTGTGAGAATAACGATTTTATAACAACCCAAAACCCATCGACCGAGGCAAACCATGACCCGCATTACCAAGTTTTTTGTCTTTGTGGTGGCTGGACTGGCCTTAATAACCATTATCGCCGCCCTTGTCCTTCCAAAAGTCATCGACCCTAACAATTACCGGGATAAAATCAGCCAGCTGGTCTTCGACAACACAGGACTGACTCTCAGTATTGATGGACCAATAGGCTGGTCTGTTTTCCCATGGTTGGGATTAACATTGCAGGATGTCAACGTTAAAGGCGCCACTGACAAACCCTTCGCCGAACTGGGTAAGGCTGAAGTCAGTGTTAAGCTGTTACCTTTGCTGAGTCAGACAGTCGAAATGCAGACAGCCACTCTGGTCGGTCTGAAGCTAAACCTGATCAAGGACAAAGACGGTAAGGGCAACTGGGAAACCAACCACAAACCTTCCGCAACAGCCACCTCTGCAGAAGCTTCAACAGTAGCTTCAACAGAAGCTTCCACAACATCAGACAAATCCGGCAATAAGCAACCTCTGCAAATCGATATTGCCAATGTCATTGCTGATGATCTGGTCGTCCGGTATCAGGATCTTGCCACTGGAAAAACCTACACCATTGATCAGGCGAGTCTGAAAACCGGTGCCATTCGTAATCAGGAACCCTTTGATTTCGAACTGCTGGCACGTATCAGCAGCAACGAACCCGCATTAGCCTTCCAGACTGGCCTGAGTGGCAACTTCAGTTTTGATCTGCAAAACGGACAATACACCCTGAAGAACTATAAGCTCAGTGCCAAACCCGATGTGGCTCAAGGCGAAAGCGTTAATTTGGTAGGTAATATTAATTATCAACAAAAGCCCATGCAGATTGATGGCTCAATGGATGTCACTGAATTTAACCCAGCCAGACTGCTAAACCAGATCAAGGTCGAATTACCACCCATGGCTGACCCAAAGGCTCTCAACAAGCTGTCGTTTAACAGTCAGTTCACAACCGACGGCAAACATTTTGATGCCAACACCCTGAAACTCAATCTGGACAGTTTCCACATAGATGGCAACTTCAAAGTGGCTGACCTGGACACTCAGGCTATGACCTTCCAGTTCTCTGGCAACGACCTGAATCTGGACAACTACCTGCCACCTCCAACCGATGAGACAGCAAAACCCAGCGAAGCGTCAGGCAGCCAGAAACCGGCTCCAGCCTCCACAAATGAAGTTCCGCTGATTCCGGAAGATGCTTTGCGCCCTCTGGATATTAAAGGTTCCCTTAAACTGAACTCACTGATCGTCGCCAAGCTGAAGTTTGAAAACCCCAGCGTTCAGCTCCGTGCTGCCAATGGTCGTCAGGAAGTCAAAATCAACTCGGCCTTCTATAAAGGCACCATTGATCTGGACACCAGGCTGGACGTACGCCAGAAGGGAAATCCGAAAGTCACCACAGTAGCAGGGCTTAAAGGTATTAACCTGCAGTCACTGGCCGAACCGGTTCCCGCTTTATCATCCGTAGAAGGCAACCTGAACGCCGATGTCAACGTTGCGACTCACGGTTTGCTGCAAAGTACTCTGACTAAAAACCTTAGTGGCAAAGTCGGTTTTGGTATTGGTAACGGTGCCTTCACCGGCGCTAACTTCGACAAACTGGTGTGTGAAGGTATTGCTCAAATTCGGAATAAGGAACTGCAGAAAAAAGACTGGGGAGAGTCCACACAGTTTAAAAACCTCAGTGGCAGTTTTGATATTCGCAATGGGGTTGCCAGTAACGATAACCTGACCGCTGCCCTTTCGAACCTGAATCTGAAGGGAGACGGTAAAGTTAACCTGATACAACAAACCATGGACTACCATATCGGCTTGAATATCAGTGGCGCTACCGCACCGGACAGCGACCCGGCCTGTCAGGTCAACAAAGACTATGCCGGTGTGACCTGGCCTGTGCGTTGTCGGGGCAAACTGGGCAAGCCGGAATGCGGTCTGGATACCGAACGACTGGCCGATACCATTGCCGGGCTGGCTAAACAGGAAGTACAGCACCGTATTGAAAAAGAGATCGAGAAAAAATTAGACGGTCCCCTGAAAGATGCCCTGAAAGGTTTCTTCAAATAACAGGCTTATTCCACTTTAGTCCGGGCAGTTAATTGCCCGGACTGTCTCTATTTCACTGCCACCAAGCCGACAACATCAGATAACATTCTCCTGTGCTGCCATGGCTACTATGAACATTGATAAAATCCTTCAATTGCTTGCTGATAAAAAAGGCTCTGAATGTTTTTTTACCGTTGGCATTCCACCCAATCTCAAAATCGGCAAATCAATCCACAATGTGGGTAGTACCGTACTGACCAGTGAGCAGGCTAATCAGAGTATTCGAGCTTTTATGGGAGAAGAACGCTTTGAGCAGTTTGCCAAAAACAAAGAGTGTAATTACGGTTACAACCTGAAAGACGTCGGACGATTCAGAATCAGTGCCTTTTTCCAGAAGTCCGAGCCGGGCATGGTCATCCTATGATGGACCCCATAAACTGGACAGGTAGCTAAGTTAAGTTTTCTGGCTGTAAGATGACCCTGCAGGAGGGAATCATGACAGCAAAAAGAAAACGACATAAGCCCGAATTTAAGGCACAGGTAGCACTCGAAGCCTACAAGGGCGAAAAGACCATAAACCAGCTGGCAAGCGAACACGAAGTTGCAGCCGTTCAGGTTAGCCAGTGGAAGCGACAGCTACTCCAGGGGGTTCCAGAAGTCTTCGGCAGGGCACGGCCAGAGGTAGATCCAGATGTGCTCACTGCCCCCCTGTATCAGGAGATCGGACGGCTTAAAATGGAGCTGGACTGGTTGAAAAAAAAATCTGGCAATGTCCATTGATGACAAACGGAGATGCATAGACCCGGATCACTCGAAGATCAGCATTCAGCGCCAATGTGAACTGGTTGGGTTAAGCAGGTCAAGCTGGTATTACCAAGCTTCTCCAGCTTTGGAAAGCCCTGAGAATCTGAATCTGATGAGGCTCATTGATGAGCAGTATACACGTACACCGTTTTACGGCAGTCGTAAGATAACTGCATGGCTGAATGAGCAGGGCTTTCCGGTCAACAGGAAGCGTATACAGCGACTTATGAGGCTGATGGGCATACAGGCTGTCGGACCAAAACCGGGCACAAGCCTGAGAAACAAAGAGCATAAGGTTTACCCGTACTTGTTGAACGGCGTTGATATTGTGAGACCCAATCAGGTCTGGAGTACTGATATTACGTACTGCCCGATGCCTCAGGGGTTTATGTATCTGGTTGCCATTATTGACTGGTACAGCCGTTACGTGGTCAGCTGGGAGCTGTCGAACACACTGGATGCAGACTTCTGTATTCATGCGCTGGGTCGAGCTTTGGAACAAGGTGAACCTGATATATTCAACACTGACCAAGGGTGTCAGTTTACCAGTAATGATTTTCTGGCACCTCTTCAGGAACGGGAAATACGTATCAGCATGGACGGGAAAGGGCGAGCACTGGATAACATTTTTGTCGAGAGGCTGTGGCGCTCCGTCAAACATGAATGGCTGTACACGCATGAATTTCAGACTGTTCCAGAGCTTTATACTGGGCTGGATGAATACTTTGAGTTTTACAACACTGAACGATTACACCAGTCGTTGAGTTATAAAACGCCTAAGGCAATTCACTTTGCATGAGGGCTTTGGACCACTGCCAGGACTTAACTTAAATTTGTTGGTTTACTGTCTTGACAGTGGGGTCCACCATATCCGCAGGCTTAGCTCTTACATTCCTACACCTGAAGAGCTTTCCATTCCACCACAGGTAGCAGAAACGGTGCTGCAGGAACGAGGGCTTATTCTGATTACCGGAGCGGCAGGAGCCGGTAAGTCTACTTCCATGGCCTCTCTGGTTGATCATCGTAACCAAAATAGCAAAGGTCATATCATCACTATCGAAGATCCGGTGGAATACATTCACGACCATAAAAACTGTATTGTTACCCAGCGTGATGTCGGGCTGGACACAGAAAGCTACGAAGCCGGCCTGTTTAACGCCTTGCGGCAGGCACCCAACCTGGTGGTAGTCGGTGAAATTCGCTCGCCTGGTGTTATGCGACATACCGTTGAGTTTGTTGAAACCGGGCATTTATGCATTGCAACAATGCACGCCAATAACACCTATCAGGCTCTGGAACGCATCATCCACTTTTTTCCGCCGGAGCAGCATTCTGAAATTCTTATGGATCTGTCACTCAGCCTGAAAATGGTTGTGGGACAACAACTGGTCGAAGGCAAACAGGAAGGTTCGGTAGTACCAGTGCATGAAATTCTGATCAATACCCCGCGGGTCGCCGATCTGATCAAGGGCGGTAGTATCGACGAACTGAATGAAACCGTTACAAAAGGAAAAAGCCTGGGTATGCAGACCTTTGACCAGGCTCTCTACGATCTGGTCAAAGCTGGAAAGATCACTCAGGAACGCGCCCTGCTGCACGCAACATCACCGAATAACCTGCGTCTGATGTTGAAAATGGATGAGCAGCCCTCCACCAACCTCGGCTCAGGCGATAACCTGAGCCTGATGGGAGGCGATTGATCTCCATTTAAAAAACGACTAACGATCGGCAAACTGCAAATCTGCCAACCTGCGATAAAGCCCCGAGCTTTCCAGCAGCTCTTCATGGGTACCTACTGCAACCACCCGCCCTTTATCCATCACAGCAATGCGATCCACATGAGTAATGGTTGCCAGCCGGTGAGCAATTATCAATGTTGTCCGGTCTTTCATCAGACGATCAAGCGCCTGCTTCACCAGATGCTCACTCTGGGCATCAAGCGCACTGGTTGCTTCGTCCAGCAACAGAATTTTGGGGTTACGTAAAATCGCCCGGGCAATCGCCAGCCTCTGGTGCTGGCCTCCGGACAGTTTCACGCCCTGTTCTCCCAGAGTACTGCTGTATCCTTCGGGCAGCTGCTGAATAAACTCGTCGGCATAAGCCGCCTTTGCCGCAGCAATAACCTGTTCATCCGTGGCATCGGGACGACCATAACGCAGGTTCTCCCACACCGTCGAACTGAACAGAACCGGCTGTTGAGGCACCAGAGCAAACTGGCTGCGCAGCACTGAAGGATCCATTGACTGAATATTCACAGCATCCAGAGCAATCACGCCGGATTCGATATCCCGAAATCTCAGCAACAAGTCAAACAACGTTGATTTACCGCCGCCCGACGGCCCCACAATGGCCACTCTTTCGCCGGGTTGAATGTCAAGACTCAATCCATGAATTGCCAGAACATCGGGACGGGATGGGTAAAGGTAATTGGCCTGATTGAGCGTTAATCGCCCTGTAATACCAGAGCCACAAGAGCATGTGACTTACCTCATTGTTGTTATTTCGTTGTTATTTCGTTGTTATTTCGTTGTTATTTCGTTGTTATTTCTTCCGTCGTAGAGGCAGGTTAATTACAAAAAGATATTTATGAAAGAGTTTTAAATTCTAATAACTCTATTTGGAATGGTATTTAATTCGTCAACAGTACTGTGAATGGGTAGCAATATTTAGTCAATTTCTGGCATTTCAAGAACGTTATACTATAACAGTTCACTGCATCAGCCTTTGTGCTCCAACAACAACTTCACAGAGAGCAATTCGCAGTGAATAACAGGTGTATCACTAAAACAACCCTCTCTTTAGCCGTCTTTCTGGGCTCCCTGTCAAACTCTTATGCCGTCAATCTGGATCCTGATTTCAGTCTGATACTGGATGGTCATTACAAATCCGAGAAAAGTGCTCTCAGCGAAACGGACAAAGGCTTTGGCCTTGGTCATGTAGAACTGAGTGTCAGCTCCCCCATTGATGACCTCTTCTTTGGGAAATTAACAGCGGTTCTTCATACCCATGACAGCAAAACCGAAGTCGAAGCTGAAGAAGCTTTTATACAGACACTGGCTCTGCCCGGTGGATTTTCAATCAGGGCTGGCCGGTTTCTATCGGACTTTGGTTACCTTAACAGTCAACATACTCACGCAGACTCATTTACAGAGCGCCCGGCTGTTTACCGTGCTCTGTTAGGCTCTCACTATTTTGACGACGGTGTTCGTATTAATTACCTGATGCCGACTGACTTCTACTGGGACATTGGTGCCGAGGCATTCAGTGGCAAGAAGATGCGGGCAGACAACATCAAAGATCCGCAGGAAGTGGGGGTGTACAACGTTTTTACCAAGATAGGCGCAGATTTTAACCATGAGCACAGCTGGCAGATTGGCTTTAACTACATGCGTAACGAGAACGGTGTCAGGCCATGGAATCATACGGTAGAGACGCACTCGCACCATCATGACCATGAGCCAAGCCATGACCATCATGATGAGCATCATCATAACCACGGCCATCACAAGCATCACGATGAAAATCATCATCATGACCATAAACATCAGCACGACCACCATGATGAAAAACACGATGATCATGCTCACAAGCATCAACAGAAAGTTCATCAACATGCTGCAGGCAGTCACTCCCAACATAGTCATAGTCATAGCCATAGCCATAGCCATAGCCATAGCCATAGCCATAGCCACGACCATCACCACTGTCACAAAGCAGCCTATACAGGTAAAGACCTCTATGGTGTAGAAGCTGTCTGGAAATGGGCTCCGGAAGGCAATTACAAATACCGTAATCTCAGCTTGTCTGCCGAATACCTTCAGGCAAGAAATATTTCAAAAAACAAAACCATCAAAAGCAATGATGACAAACACGATGGCTGGTATCTCAGCAGCGTCTATCAGTTTGCCCCGCAATGGGCGACAGGTGTTCGTTATGGCGAGTTTAACGGTTTAAAGCTTGAAGAAGATCATCACCATAAAAACTCCCTGCAGGAAACAGAACTGATGCTGTCCTGGAGTCACAGCCACTTTTCAACCATACGCCTGCAATGGACGCACCAGAAAGGTAAAGGTCTGGAACACATCAACGACAACATCATCACATTGCAATATGTAATGTCTTTAGGGGCTCACGATGCACACCAGTTTTAATGTAGTCAGCCAGCGTGTTCTGGCTATCGGGCTCCTTGTGGCTTCGGGCTTTTTTCCCGAAGCCAGAGCACTGAATATTCTCACCTGCGAGCCTGAATGGAAGGCTCTGGCTCAGCAGATAGCACCCCACAGTAAAGTCTACAGTGCGACCTCGGCTTTGCAGGATCCTCATCACATAGAGGCCAGACCAGGGCTCATTGCTAAAATGCGCAAAGCCGATCTGGTTATCTGTTCCGGGGCAGATCTGGAAGTGGGCTGGCTACCTTTACTGCAAATGAAATCGGCCAATACCAAAGTGCAGAAAGGTAAAGATGGCATGTTCTACGCTGCCGAACAGATAGACACCATTGGGAAAGTCAAAAACGTTAACCCGACCATGGGCGATGTTCACCCGGAAGGAAATCCTCATTTCCATCTTGACCCTTATCGGTTGCTCACGGTGGCCAATGCTCTGGCAAAGCGTATGGTAAAAATCGACCCAGACAATGCGCAGTTATACAAAAAGAACATCAGTCAGTTTGATGAACAGTGGCAGAAAAACATCCGTAAGTGGGAGCAGGAAGCACAACCACTAAAAGGCATACAGGTAGTGGCTTATCACACCAGCTTTGAGTATCTGTTTCAGTGGCTGGGCATTTCCATGGTAGGCGATCTGGAGCCCAAGCCGGGTTTACCA
The DNA here is from genome assembly GCF_001583435.1 of Endozoicomonas montiporae CL-33. Classification (NCBI taxonomy): domain Bacteria; kingdom Pseudomonadati; phylum Pseudomonadota; class Gammaproteobacteria; order Oceanospirillales; family Endozoicomonadaceae; genus Endozoicomonas; species Endozoicomonas montiporae. The sequence goes on from NZ_CP013251.1 coordinate 5,357,734, forward strand.
CCTTCCGGCAAACATCTGTCCAGACTACTCAAACTGGCTAAAGATAAGAAAATAGATGCTGTCGTTTATGCCTCTTATCAGGACAAAAGCGGTGCCGAGTGGCTAAGCAAAAAGATTGGCGTACCCGCCATTAAACTACCCATGTCGATTAATGGCAGCGACAACAGTCAGTCACTGGCAAAGCTTTACGATGATCTGATTAATAAACTACTGAAGGCCGTTAAACGCAATGGTTGATATCAGTCTCGTCACCATTTTGCTGCCAGCATTCTGCGGCGGCGCTCTGGTGCTGATCAGCCACCTGATTCTCGGGCGACAGGTGCTGAACAGGGGTATTGTGTTTATGGATCTGGCTGTAGCTCAAATCGCAGCAATGGGATCCATTTTTGCCCACCTTATGAGCGAAATACTGGGAGTATCTGAAAGCCCTTCGCAGGAAGCGTTTATGAACGCACTGGAAACCGCTATGCCGTTTATTTTCTCGGTATCCGGCGCGTGTCTTATTTCCAGGCTGTCCAGCCGAACGTCTATTGAGCTGGAAGCAATGATCGGATGTATCTACATATTGGCAGCGGCTTGCATCCTGCTGGTACTGTCGAGCGACCCCCATGGTGCAGAACATATGTCCGACACCCTTGGCGGCAAAATACTGTGGATACAATGGTCAAGCCTGGTGACGCCCGGTCTGGCAACGCTCGCTCTGCTGGCAGGCCTGTTGCTAAAACCCCAGCTGCTGACCACCAACCTGTTTTACCCGATATTTGCCATTCTGATTACTCTGTCTGTAGAGCTGGCTGGTGTTTATCTGGTGTTCAGTACGTTGATCATGCCTGCACTGGCGGTGTCGGGAATGACGGGGAAGAAATCCTGGATAACAGGTTATGGTCTTGGAGTTGCCGGGATAGGAGCAGGCCTTGTGTTATCCAGTCTGCTCGACTATCCGGGAGGGCCATCCATTGTTCTGACAATGGCGATGGCATGCATGATGTTCAGGTGGCTCGTTAGAGCCCCAGCAACCGTGTCACCGTGAAGAAGTAAATCAACATACCGGTAATGTCTACAACCGATGCCAGAACCGGGCTGACCAGCACCGCAGGGTCCAGCCGGAAAGCTCTGGCAATCAGAGGCAGGACGCCACCCAGTGTTGTAGACATCACCACCTGAAGGGAAATTGCCAGACCAATAGCAAACGCCACCATATTCAGAGATATACCATCCGGCAGAGCACTACCACCGCTGAACATCACAACACGAGCGCCAATGACCAGCGCCAGTACCATGGAAATAAAACAAGCTACCCGGAACTCTTTCCAGACCACCTTTAACCAGTCATTCATGCCAATATCGCCAGTGGCAAGGGCGCGCACAACCAGTGTTGCAGCCTGCGAACCGGTGTTACCACCTGCCGCAGCAATAACCGGCATATAAACCGCCAGCAGAACCAGTGAACTCAGGGCATCCTCATAACGGGCAATAATCAGACCCGAAACAATACCCATGAGTGCCAGACCTACAATCCAGCCAATACGCTCACGCACGTGAGACATAACACTGTTATCAAGGTATTCACCGGCAGGTTCAACTTCACTGCTGATCAGACCCAGTCCCATGCTGATCTGTCGGGCGCGGATTTCATGTTCCGAGTCTTCCAGCAACTCAAGAATGTCCTGAACTTCACGCAAAGGACACTCAGCCAGAACACTGTTCGCCTGACTGAGCGTTAAACCAATAATAAACTCAGCCTTTTCCTCCAGACTGAGTGACCGCATAAAAGACAAAGCCTGTGCGGTATCAAATTCACTTTCACTTACAAGGTGCAGATTAGTAACAGCCATATCAGCAACCGCCATGGTACTTCTCCAGTAACAATTCCAGGCGCAATAATTACGTCGATCGTTTTTTTAACTACTTTTGCTGAGTGTGTAAGAAGTGATATTTCGGAAAGGATTAAACCAGCAGGACCGAAACTCGAACGGTTTCGGCAAACAGACACAGAAAACCGTCAGAGTGTTACATCACAACTTACCTTTCTACTCGGGGGTTGGTCGGTTTCCATTAAAGTTCCATAGGTTATAAGTAAGCGGCGGGGAGCATACATTTAGTTATTATTAGTGGCAATAGCGTTTTGTGCTCAGCCTTTTATTACAGACTCCAATTGACTTAAAACTGCTCATTCAGGTTGGAAGCCCCGTCCCTGTAACGCCATAATGCTCCTATAAATTCCAATACACAACTGTAATGACGCACACCGATAAAACATTTAGCAGTCAGGTCCTGAAATGGTTTGACCAACACGGTCGAAAGCATCTTCCGTGGCAAAAAAACACCACTTCTTACCGGGTCTGGATCAGTGAAATCATGCTGCAGCAGACTCAGGTGACCACTGTCATTCCCTATTTCGAAAAATTTATGGCGAGCTTCCCGACGGTTGCCGACCTTGCCAGTGCAACAGAAGATGATGTGCTGCATCACTGGAGTGGACTCGGCTATTACAGCAGAGCCCGCAACCTGCACAAGGCAGCCAAAATGGTGATGGAAAACCATGCAGGTGCATTTCCCCGGTCTGTAGAGCTGCTGGAGCAATTACCCGGCATTGGTCGTTCAACTGCCGGAGCCATTGCTTCAATCAGCATGGGTATCCGGGCTCCGATTCTGGACGGCAATGTTAAACGTGTGCTGGCTCGATACAGAGCTGTAGAAGGCTGGCCCGGACAATCAGCTGTTACGAAAGAACTGTGGACGATTGCAGAAACGTACACTCCTGACGAACGGGGAGCGGATTACACACAGGCAATGATGGATCTTGGTGCCATGGTCTGCACCCGCAGCAAACCATCATGCCTGCTCTGTCCTTTGCAGACAACCTGCATCGCCCACCAGCTGGGTGAAGAAACCCGCTTCCCCGGATCAAAACCAAAAAAAGACAAGCCGGAACGGGCAGTTAAAATGCTGATGGTGATTAACCAGAACGGAGAAGTGTTGCTGGAAAAACGCCCACCCACAGGCATATGGGGAGGATTATGGGGCTTTCCCGAGATTCAGCCCGATGAGAATCTGTCAGACAAAGCCCTGAAACTGACCGGCATCACACTGGATGAGTTCGAAGAATGGAACAGTTTCCGTCATACTTTCAGCCACTACCATCTGGATATAACACCGGTAAAAACCTTTGCCGACAGTTCCCGGCTGCACGCCTGCCAAGTTCAGGATGATGAACACTGGCACTGGTTTCAACCCGATAACCCTTCCCAGCTCGGGTTGGCAGCACCGGTCACCAGACTACTAAAAAAAATAAAGCAAAGCCTTTAAGAGGTCTGTTCATCATGGCGATTCTGGATCAGCTCAGATTTAACAACTGCTTTTCGCAACTGCCCGAAGCGTTTTATACACGTCAGAACGCCACACCATTGAATAACCCCGAGCTGGTCTGCATCAGCCAGCCTGCTGCGGAAATGATAGAGCTTGATACCAGTACGAACAGTCTCGACCGACTATGCAAAATCACATCCGGACAGGACTCCTCACCATCATTCGCACCGCTGGCAATGATTTATTCCGGTCACCAGTTTGGTTCCTACAATCCTCAACTGGGCGACGGCAGAGGTTTATTACTGGGCGAGGTTGAAACATCCCACCAAGGTAAATGGGATCTACACCTGAAAGGTTCGGGCACGACGCCGTATTCACGATTTGGTGACGGAAGAGCTGTATTGCGTTCATGCATCAGGGAGTTTTTATGCTCTGAAGCCATGCATCATCTGGGAATCCCCACCACCAGGGCTTTGTGTGTGACCACCAGCGATACGCCTGTCTACCGGGAAACCGAAGAAAAGGGCTCAACTCTGTTGCGACTGGCCAGAACCCATATCCGCTTCGGGCACTTCGAGTACTTTTATTACACCAAACAGCATGACCTCCTGAAGGTGTTAGCCGATTTTGCCATTGAACAGTACTTTCCAGAACTGATGAACGACACCGATAAGTACCTGCTGATGTTTCAGGAAATCATCCGCAAAACAGCGCAAATGGTGGCTCACTGGCAGGCGGCCGGGTTTGCCCACGGTGTTATGAACACCGATAACATGAGCATTCTGGGTGAAACCTTTGATTATGGCCCGTTTGGTTTTCAGGATGATTTTGACTGGAATTATATCTGTAATCATTCCGATCATTACGGCCGATACGCTTTCAGCCAACAACCGGATATCAGCTACTGGAACTGTGGCCGACTGGCTCAGGCTTTACTACCACTGATTGACAACACCGACGCCTTGCAAAGTATTATCGATCAATACCCCCAGCTGTATTCCAGTCATTACACAGAACTGATGACCCAAAAACTCGGGCTAACCATGGTCGAGGACGAAGACCCGGAGCTGGTTAAAAACCTTCTGCAACTTCTTCAGGATGAACATTGTGACTACACCCTGTTTTTCAGGGCATTGTGTTCTTTTGCCCCTAATGAATCACTTCCTGACTACCTTCAATCCCTGAAACAGGCACCCTTGGAAAGCTGGCTAAGTGCCTATGCCGAGCGATTGAAGCGAAACCTGACGGACGACAAGACCCGAAAACAGTTAATGCAACAGGTAAACCCAAAGTTTATTCTCAGAAACTATCTGGCACAGCAAACCATCGAACAGGCTGAGCAGGGCAATTACCAGCCTATAGCAGACCTGATGCAGGTGCTGGAATCCCCATACGATGAACATGCAGAATATGAACATTTTGCATCACTCCCACCTGACTGGGGCAAAAAACTGGAAATCAGCTGCTCGTCCTGACTTATCTGTGGATTGGCGTTAAGATGAGCCCACCTTTAACCAACCTATTCAGGAAACAACATGGGTCGTACTGTTCAATGCGTAAAGCTGAAAAAAGAAGCTGAAGGTCTTGCTGTTCCACCTCTGCCAGGCCCCAAAGGTCAGTGGGTTTACGAGAATGTTTCCGAACAGGCATGGACCGAGTGGCAAATCCACCAGACCCGCCTGATCAATGAAAAGCGCCTGAACCTGCTGGAACCTGAAGCGCGTCAGTACCTGACCGAACAGATGGATAAGTATTTTGCCGACGAAGACGTGGATGCCGCTGAAGGGTATATGCCTGAGAGTAAATAACCTGAATCAGGTTCATTTCAAAAGGCTTCTGCACAGGTTGAATTTTGAACTATTCCTGTAAGCTTCTGTCTAATCTGGTTAAACCAATAACAGAGGCTTCAGGTATGAACAAAACAATTTCACAACTCTTTGCGGTTGTTCTCTCGTTTGCATCCAGTGTCACTTTTGCCAACAAAGACAATCTCTGTGATCTGCCAGAAGGCACGATGACCAAGAAGTGGATCATCGTCGATGATAAAAGTTCCCAGACTACCGAACGCTATGACATCAAGCTGGATGTCGAAAAGGGGAAGGCGCCTGTGGGCAATGTGGTCATCTATGACCTGCTCATGAACAAGGATACTACTCTTGAATCTGTGCCCAAGGCTAATTTTCACTTCACCCTCTCTGGCTGCACCCCTTCAAACCCTGTTTTCACCGTAAACAGCACCGGACTCACGAGCGTCGGTGGCTATCTCAGAATTCATGACGTCAACAAAACCATGGGCGAAGTGACTCTGACGGGCGCTATTCAAACCTACAGTGATGACCTTCTGGGTATGATGTCCCAATGGGCAACAGAAACACTATGGGATGCGCTGGGTTATGACAACATTCCTGAAGTGGATATCCGCAGACGCCCGGTTCGCCTTAAGTAACCATCTATATCCATTGGATTTCAAGATGCTACTAGGCGACAAGTGAGTGAAGCCCCGTGAGCCTACGAGTAGTAGGTGATCGGGGTGAGCGAGCGCTGACAACAACGTATCATCTTGAAAGGCGATGGGTATAATTGAAACTACAGAGAGCTGCATCCTGCTCTGCCTCACCATATAATGGCTCTCTGATAGTTTTCATCGGTCGAATATTGAATGAGCATTAAAGACATCCCTCTGTCCAACAACCAGAAAAAAAGGTTGCTGGCCTGCGTTAAGGATCAATCCATTTTCTTTCAGGACGAAAACGGTGACATTGTCGTTGATACCCAAGCCTACAAAGCCCTGAAAGAAAGCCTTCAACAAGCCCCTATCGAAGAGCTGCTGAAGCTGGACGATCTGGAAACCCTCGCTGACTACGTCGTGTTTCAGTAACGCGCACATTCTGTACAATTTTTGTTTGAGAGGACGGCAGTTCAAGACAGGTCATCCTCTTAAGCAGTAGTAATTGTACTAACGCCCTAAAAAGAAAGAAGAAAATCCTTACTCCCGACTTGACTAAAGCAGGGGAAATCCGTTTAATACGCCTCGCACACACACTTATGTTTTAAAGTTGTGAAACGCCTGGGTAGCTCAGTTGGTAGAGCAGCGGATTGAAAATCCGCGTGTCGGCAGTTCGATTCTGTCCCTAGGCACCATTTCTTTTTTTTATGAAATGGTCGTGCCACTTTTTTGAAGTGAAAAATTTAGCCTGGGTAGCTCAGTTGGTAGAGCAGCGGATTGAAAATCCGCGTGTCGGCAGTTCGATTCTGTCCCTAGGCACCATATATATAAAGGCCTCGAAGGATTTTTCCTCCGAGGCTTTTTTTGTTCTACGGGCGTATGACGGGCAAAAATCTTTACTCCAGTCACATTAAATAACCTCCTTTACTGAATTCCAAATTGAAGCTCAGGCTCGCTACTTTATGGAACCTGCAAACTCCCAGACCGTAAGCAAGCCTTCCACGGTCTACTTCCTCCAGCTGAACATACCAGTTAGGATTACACCTCCAAAACTGGCATCATGAACCTTTTGATACGTTGTAGGCTTCCGACAGCTAAATGAAAGAAAACGAGATTAAAATACACCTTATAGACTATCTCTTAGACAATCAGACTGATGAGGAAATAATTATTGGTAGTGAAGTGCGTTTTTTCTTCGGTTCGAGACGTGCAGATATAGTAGCGTTAACTAAAAGCTCAGCGATAGCTTTCGAAATAAAGGGAGAGTCCGATAGCACTGAGAGACTTGCATACCAGATAGACAGCTATAAAAAATATTTCGACAGCTGTTACATCGTATGTGAACCATCCAATTTGAAGGCTATTCGACAAGCCTCACCAAATTCTATTGGCATTTTGGTTGTCAACCAAAGTGGAATTAGATTGATTCGTAAACCCTATCACCACAAAAGACTAGATAAGAAACTATTGCTTGATACTGTGAGCATACAGATACTTAAGAGTTTGGGTTCACAGCTTACTGGACTTACCAAAGGGGAAATTTGCGATACTTTGGCAAAAAGCATGCCTCTCGATACAGCACGAGGCATTTCTCGTGAGAATCTTTACACAAAGTTGAAACCCAATTTTGATACCTTCAGCAAAGAGAGGGGGCAAGCCATAAACTCAGATGATCTATGGATTTTATCCCGCATGCCCCCTTCAAAACTAAGCAAGTGAACGCATCTCCACTTTTTTGGTTACGTAATAGTTGATTCGAACCGCAATCCAAAAAGAAGGACTTCTTCCTGAATGCTTTCCGTCTGTAGCAAGCTTTATCTCTTCATCAGCCCAAGTCCCCAAAGGTGAGTATCGTCCATCAAGAACCATGTTCTGTGCACAACGTTGATAACTACCATCATGACGTCGGTAACGCTTGTAAATGAATTTATCTTCCAAGCATATATCTATCCGAGGAACGAATGTCCCACCTTTGATTTCTATCTGCTGTGTGTTTATCGATGCATAATCGCCGTAGCCAATATCCACTTTTCTAGACAAATTTTGGTATAGCTTCTCCTCCAGAATATCAAACTCTCCCTCATGATCCTTACCCAATGCAGCAGGGCTTTTGGGAAAAGACGTTGCCAGCATAACGACCTTCTGAACGCCTTTTATGCTAACAATTTTCCGGTAAGACTCCTCAATAGCATCACTAACCTGATCCTGGGATATATCACGGATAAAGTTTGCATCTAAGAACACAATTAGTTGACCTGTTTCACTCAGACTCCGGTGTTAACTCCGCTTTAATATGACCTTCTTCCACCGGTTTGAGATGACCCGTTTTCAGCAATACTTTTGACCCGCTTTCAACGGTTAAGTTCACTGTGTTTTCAGGTTTATTTCTTGGCAGAAGTGCCTTTCAGTAATCCAGCTTTGCGCTTCTCTTTCAGGCGGTAACTCTCACCTTTGATATTGAGAGTTGTCGCATGATGCAGTAGCCGATCCAAGATCGCAGTGGCTATGGCTTGATCGCCAAAGATCTCGCCCCAGTCGACAAAGCTCTTATTCGAGGTCAGGATGATACTTGCCTTTTCGTAACGGCGAGTCACGAGTCGGAAGAAAAGGCTGGCTTCATCCTGATCCATAGGAAGGTAGCCAATTTCATCCAGTACCAGCAGCTTTGGGTACATCAGTTGCTGCATCTGTCTTTCAAGCCGGTTCTCCTGCAACGCTTTTTTCAGCGTAGTCATCAGCTTGTCGAGGCTCATGAACATAACCCGATGTCCGGCTTCTGCTGCCTTAACAGCCAGAGCTATTGCCAGATGTGTTTTACCAACACCTGGCGGTCCGAGTAATACGACATTTTCAGCACGATCAACAAAACCAAGACCGGAGAGTTCCCGAACCACTTTTCGGTCAACGGTCGGCTGAAAGCTGTAGTCAAACTGCTCTAATGTTTTTAGCCATGGTAACCGGGCTTGCTTTAGACGACTCTCAAGCCCTTTCTGGTGACGGCCAGCCCACTCAGTAGAAAGCACTTCTACCAGGAACTCCCGGTAATTCAGGTCTTTCTTGCTGGCTTGCTCACACAGGGTATCAAGGTTGTCAGCCAGGTGGTCAAGCTTAAGGCGATTGACCAGTGTCGTTAACTGTTCCATCACACCACCTCCTCATAATGGCTGAGGTCACGGGTTTCAACCTTGATCTCGTCATACAGGGCACGGTGGTGGGTGGCGTCGAGTACCCAGCGGTTCTTTGCGTCAACCAGCAGATGGCTGGCAACGAGGGTATCGTCCGGGCCATAAACCCGTAGCTGCCGGTCAAGTCCCATGCGGATACTGACTTGCTGACCAACCAAAGTACTGGGAACACTGTAGCGATTCGTCTTAAAATTAATGTAACCATCAACCGGCACACGTCGTGTTTCCCGGTAGCTGGTGTCATAACGAATATCCGGTAGCTTTTGAAGGTGCGGCTGTTCTTTAGCAAAGCGGTCAGCCACTTTTTCTTTCAGAGTGTCATGATGGCGTTCATCTGCTACGTTGGTCAGCCAGTCTCCCAGTTGCTGGTTCAAGTGCTCAAGGCTTTCAAAGCTGCGATAGCGCTGGAAGAAGTTTTCTTTTACGTAGCGCACCATACGCTCGGTTTTTCCCTTGGTCTGTGCTCTGTAGGGTTTGCAGGCTTTAGGCTGAAACTCGTAGTGTCGAGACAACAACAGAAAACCTTCATTAAACTTCACCTGTCCGTTACCAGGATGCTCCAGAACTGCAGCCTTCTGGTTATCAACCAGTACCTGCGCACTTGAACCCCCGAACCACTCGAACGCCCGGATCAGGCTTTCATAAGTGTGTTCCGCATCATTGCTGTAAGCAGCAAAGGCATAGAAGCGGCGTGAGTAGCCCAGAACATTAACGGAGACATAAACTTTGCGAAGCTCACCTCCAACTTCGATCTGCAGTTCTCCCCAGTCGTGCTGCAACTGGTGACCGGGAGCCGTTTCATAACGGGTGGTCGCCTTGCTTTCACGCAGGGTGCGTTTAGGGTGGATATAGTCCCGTAAAATGGTGATGCCACCGGCATATCCCTGCCCTTTGATTTCGGCAAATATGACCTCGGCATTCCAGACATTCTCAGCCAGTAACGCGTCAATGACGGATTTGAAATCATCAAGCTTACTCTGGCGAACACCGGATTTGCGTCTGGGTGGTGGCCCTTGCCTTTGCAGGGCTCTCTTGACGGTACTGACAGAGCAACCTCTCTGGCAGGCAATGTCCTCAAGATAGCAGCCTTTGTCTCTGGCTTGCTTTATCATAAGGTAGTCCTCTCGGTTGATCATGGCTCCTTTTCCTGAGTGCTGATAACACTATGGGATTCGGCCATGAAGTGGTAAATCGAGAGGTCATTTCAAACCGGTGATTTGGGGTCATTTATTGGCGGAGGTAACACCGGGCTATTGGAGCAACATAGTGCTCAATATCATCTAGATCAAAAGGCAACCTTACAGCCAATACCTGAAAATCAACTACTGCGCTACGCACAAAGCTTTCGACTTCCTCAAAATCTTCATCATCATACAAATGCACCATTGGTATGATATTTAAGTTCTTATGTATATTGAGAAAGCCAAGCCAGTAGCTATACCCTCTAGACTCATCAAGTAGCTGCTCTATTTGGGGGTTTATGTATTTTTCATCGGTACACAGATCTAGAACGAAAGGCCGATCTTGCTGAATTTCAGCAATTTTTTTCATCCTCTTAAATATATCGCCGTCAGGTGCTCTTGACGATTTTCGAGACTTGGTAAGCTCATATACAGGCAATATCTTATCCTTCACAGAGGAACTCAATTGCTCTAATCCCTTCAGCTCAGCATCTCTAGTTTTTACGACAGGGGAATAAATTAAATCTTGAATAGGTTTCACACATTATGCCCCGTATAACCAAGTTGCTTAGCACGAATCCTCACCGCTAGCGAAGACACATGAAAATAATCTGCGATATCTTCAACCTTACTCGATGTATACTCAATATATTTTCTGAAGGACTCCTCTGGTAAAAGCAATTCTGCGGCAAATCGATTAGCAGCCACTTCCATAGGGTTACTTTCACCATTTCGGAAAAAAACGGTATCAGAAAATTCATCCTGATTAGCACTATCATTTATAAAATGACCAAGCTCATGCGCTATTGTAAATCTCTGACGATTCGGATGGTGTAACGAATTTACCTTCATAACCCATTCACCAGTTTTTTTATTTTTTTTCAGGCTCCCTGAGTCATCACCATCCATTGGCTCAAAGATCATCTTGATCCCTAACAATTGAGCAAGAGAAGATATATCCAACGGTTCCGTTCTAATCTTGTTTTTTGCTGCAAAATTAAGCAAATCACCAGCATTCTCCAGCTCACTATAATCTCTTGGAGCTTCTACTGGTTTGACTGCCGTTTTCCGTTTTATAAAAGCCATACTACTCTTCTCCATCTTCCATCTTTAAATGCAGCTCCCCTCCAGACTCCTCTTCCCTATCAAGAACTGCGAGCCTAGCAACTACATGACGCAAAGATTTTTTAAGTTCAACGTTCTCTTCTGTTAAATCTGTTACTTTCTGTATGAGACCTTCTACGCTATCTGCCAGTGTTCCAATGTTTGAAAATTTGTCCTCAAGGTCAATTTCTACAGGCTCTAGACAATCTTTAATATTCTTCGAAACTTTTTCATGGAAGTCTTGCGTCCTTAGCTCTCGTGAAATTTCATCTCTCATTGTGCTTCTGGCAATATTCCTTGCAGTATCTTCAGAAGAGTGTTTTACAACCAAATAGGCTGCAACACCAAGTACACCAATAAGGGCAATTAAAATCGTAATGATTGATTGATAGAAACTACTTTCAAAAGACCAAAAGTCCTTCAAACTAACTATCGTTCCATCTCTGACCAACTGGCCTATCATATATAGTGCCTGTCAGAAAACCTCTGAAAAATGGCAGTCGTTCCTGGCCGACAGAAGTTGATAACGGCTGGATTTCAGTTACCAGACGAACAAAGGATGTTTTTTGTACTGCGCTGCTCAAAATACAACCTGATTCGACTATCTACGAGCACAGTAATCTCTCATGCTTGGCATGATCAAAAGTAAACTGACGGGAGCCTGACTGAAAGGCTACTGACGATCTCTGGTCAGCAGAATTTTACCCAACCGCTTCAGGTTGCTGGCGACAACAGCCAGTGCGACATACCGCTCAAAGCCTTCTATCCCTTTATCCGGGCATTTGTCGAGACCATTCGCTTCCAGTGCGTTGATATCGGATTCAACGGCTGAGTGCTTCCTTCTTGCCCGGATAAATTCCGGGTGGCATTCCCGTTTTTTGTCATTGGCTGACAGCCTGCCTTTCTTGGGGAGAACCGGGCGTTCCAGAAGAACTTCCAACTTTTCAAGATTGCCCGGACTCCAGAAGCCTTTGTCGTAGCTCACCTGGCTTAATGTCGGGAACCGCTTTTTGGCAGCCTCGGCCATAGGTACTGTAACCTGGTCGTCTGTTTGTTTTTGCATGACCTGATGATGCAAAGTAAAACCGAACTGATCCTGCAACACGCAGACCCGTAACCCCAGTTCAACCGGAGTTCCGGCTTTGCCTTTGCTGATCCATTCTGTATGAGGCTCAAAGATTGAGAACACCTTCTCATTATGGGGAATCTGCTCATGTTCTATCACCCGTCGGTAAATCAGGTTTATCTGGTGACGACTGTGGGCTATGTGATATTTGAGGTTTTCCAGCCTTGGCTCATCCGGTTGCTTTTTCACCAGCAAGGACAAGGTCGTTTCAGCTCTGCGGACAATTGAAAGGCTGTACTTTATGTACTCGAGATGAGCCATCTCAATATCGTGCTGCCGCTGCTGCTGTTTCAGTTCACAGGTCGCACTGGAATGCTTCAGGTTTCGAGCCTTGTTGTAGCGCTTGCGATGCTGATCTTTGAGGTATTTGCGCTGACGCCAGCCCGGAAGCTGGTACTGATTGGCAAGAGCTGACGCAAACTCAATACTCTTACGGCAAGCGTCGCTCAGAAGGCTGATATCCGTGGGGAAATGGACATCGGTTTTGACTACGAACGAATCGGTACGGCCATGTAGCGGCTCATCTTTTTTTTAACCAGCTGGTGACCTGCATCCACCGTGACCTGGTTAATCTGATCCAGTATCTCCGGTGTGAAGAGGCTGATGTTGTCCTGTAATGTTTGTATGTGGTAGGTGTGGGTACAATAGGGACCATGCCCGAGCATTTTCCGTAATGTCCCATGTTCATTAGCCAACTCTTGCAGGCGGTCGTAGTCACAATTAGTGACAAGGCGCAGAGTGCCAAAGACCAGAATGTTCCAGAGGTCCATACCAGGACGACCATTGTGCCGACTGGCAGGAATTATGTTCTCAAGCACCTGAAAAACCCTGTGTCGCAGATCAGGTGTTATCCAGATATGTTGCAGCCCCGGAGCAGGCGGGGAATGTCGTCTCTGGACTTGGGATTAAACGTGATGGCGGAGATATCAACTTCGCCCAACTGCATTTGTGGGTTGATGGTTTGGCGCATAAATGTGGAAACAGCCTGTTTTGGAAAATCTTCGAGTACTATATGGGGCTACAGGCTGCTGTTTTCAAGTGTTTGTGGGTTTTCGGACAGGCACTATATAAGGCATAGGGTTCCGTAATTTGCGGTTCCGTGCTCAATACATACTTGTCCACTAAACTACTAAATGACGAAAAATTTGGCCCTGATATCCACTGGAAAATCACGAGCCAGAAGAACAGTGTACAGATGCTGGTACAAACAATCGTCCAGCGTATGGTACGCCTATACTCACAGGCCTTGGTGCACGATCCACCCTCTACATTTCCTGTATTGTCATCCATTGTCGTTTTCTTGGGTCAGTTACTTATTACTATTGGACTACATCATAGCGTCTGCGCTGAGTGAATCACACATACGCACAACCACCTACATAACCGTATCAATCGATAAAAACAAATACATATTATTTCTTTGGTTACGACTAAGGAGATAGCTATGCAAATCATAACCAGCCCTCACAGGCTCAATAGCCTTTCACTGTCCACTAAAATTCATCACAACCTGCACCGCATCGTCGTTGATGAACTCAAAGACCAATATGAGGGTGAACTGTCCGCTATATGGAATGAACTCGACACTATTCTGGTCGTTCTGGATCAGCGTGAACGTATCGAGTCCTGTCCCTCCATTAACTTCTCAGCTCACTTACTGCGCTTCTTATCCTGAAATAGTCGAAAGCCTTTCTGATGGCTGGGTACTGCTTCTGGGTATCTACAGTAGTGAAAGCGGCGGAACGTATATCGCTCTTCAGGGGAATGACTGCACCCCAGACTGCAAGGGGGTAATTGCGCAATGTAAACACACACAGACTGATGAAAATAACTGATTAACCTGTACAAACTCCGCTACAAACTTCAGCGCTTTTTTCGTTGTGTACTTTTCTATTTCTGAAGCTGATATCATGCCGGTGTTTATAAACTGAGCAATGTGCATGAACCGTCGTAAAAAAGGTAACCAGATACTCAAGGCCAAAGCCAAAAGAGCCAAAGCCAAACTGGCTCCTAAAAAGAACAAGCCCAAATACATCAGCAAAGCGGATCGAGCCAGATTAGAAGCCGAGTCCAGCGAGGCTCTCTCAACAAAATCTCAGATGAACGATCAAGTCACTAATTAACATTCATAGCCCTGAAGCCAGTACTTCAGGGCTGCTCATTTTTAGTTTCGGTTGACGGGATCCACTTTAGCTTTCAGGCAAAGATTTAACAAACCTGCAGGGAACGCCTACTGCAACACAATTAGCAGGAATGTCCTTTGTTACTACGCTGCCAGAACCGATAACGGTATTGTCGCCAATAGTGACTCCCGGGTTAACAGTTACACTAGCACCCAGCCAGACATTGTTACCAATAGTAATAGGTTTGCTGAACTCCAGACCAGCGACCCGGCCTTCTACATTGAGAGGGTGACCCGGTGCGCTTAGGGTAACGTTCGGGCCAAACATCACATTGTCGCCAATGTTTACCAACGAACAGTCCAGAATAACGCAGTTATGGTTGGCATAGAAATTCTTACCAAGATGAATGTTGTAGCCAAAATCACACTGGAAGTTTGGCTCAATCACAGCGTCGGTAACAGTGCCTAACAACTCTTTCAGCAGAATGTTCTTTTGTTCAAAGTCATCAGGTTCCAACAGGTTGTACTGGTGGCACAATTTTTTGGCAGCAATACGTTCGCGGGTCAACTCTTCATCAAAGGTCAGATAATCTAACCCTGCCAGCATTTTCTCTTTTTCCGTCATGATCTGGTTACTCCATTTTCTATAGAAAGGATTCGACTATTTGATCATGAAGTTATTCAGACATCTGTACGGGAAAGTGACAAGCCAGAATGTAATAGATGAAAATAAAGCTCGTAAACATCACTGAGACCGAAAAAGAACCGATAAATTAAGGAATAGGTGACGCCCATGAAGCTGATTAATATAATTCCCTTCATGGTTTATCAGCTTCGCCCCTATCAAAAAGACGCCGTTAAAAGCGTTATCCGCCACTTCCGTTCTTCAGACGATCCTGCTTTGATTGTCCTGCCAACTGGTGCCGGTAAAAGTCTTGTTATCAGTGAACTGGGGCGTATTGCCAGAGGCAGGGTTCTTGTACTCGCGCATGTAAAAGAACTGGTTGAACAGAACCACGCTAAATACGAAAGTTATGACCTGAAGGCATCCATTTTTAGTGCAGGCCTTGGGCGCAAAGATGCAGACGAACAGGTTGTCTTTGGCAGTGTGCAGTCTGTGGTTCGTAATCTTGAGCAGTTTAACGACAATGGGTTTACGCTGCTCGTTATTGATGAATGTCACCGGGTTTCACTGGAAAAAAATTCCAGTTATCACAAAGTCATAGATCATTTGCGCAGCCTTAATCCAAAGTTAAAAATTCTTGGGTTAACGGCAACACCCTACCGACTGGGCATTGGCTGGTTATATCAGTATCAACACAGCCAGAATAAAGACAAAAAAGGTACGATTCGCACCACCGACAAACGCTTTTTTAAAGACTGTATTTTTGAGTTGCCATTGTCTTATATGATCAAAAACCAGTTTCTTACACCCGCAACGATGATCGATGCCCCTGTGGTCTTTTACGACTTCAGTCAGCTTTCCCGTGACCCGTTTGGTCGATACAGCGAACAGGAACTGAACTCATTGCTGCAAGGCAAAGGACGTGCGACCCAACAGATTATCAGGCAAGTCATAAAAGAAGCCACTGATCGCAAAGGCGCTATGATTTTCGCTTCAACCGTAGACCATGCCCGGGAAATTCAGGGTTATCTGCCTGAAGGTCAAGCGGCACTGGTTATTGGTAATACGCCGGGAAAAGAGCGCGATGCCATTATCCATGCCTTTAAAGAGCAAAAGTTGAAATATCTGGTGAATGTATCGGTTCTCACCACCGGCTTCGATGCCCCCCATGTGGACCTGATTGCAATTTTAAGGCCGACAGAGTCGGTTAGCCTTTATCAGCAGATCGTCGGAAGGGGCTTACGACTGGCACCAAATAAACAAGACTGTCTGGTCATTGATTTTGCCGGAAACCGTTACAACCTGTTCAGCCCGGAAATTGGTAGCCCTAAACCCGATTCAAAAAGTGTTCCGGTCACCGTTCCCTGCCCTGCCTGTGGGCACGAAAACAGTTTCTGGGGTGTTGTGGATAACGATGGCGATCTGGTTGAACACTACGGGCGGCGCTGTCAGGGGTATCTGGAACAGGAAGGCGAGAAAGAACAGTGTGACTTCCGTTATCGTTTTAAAGAGTGTGACCAGTGCGGTGCTGAGAACGATATCGCTGCCCGAAAATGCCATGAATGCCAGAAACCAATGGTTGATCCGGACCAGAAGCTGAAAGAAGCCCTGAACCTGAAAAACTGCATGGTCATTCGTTGCTCAGGTATGACCATTGAAGCCGATGAAAACCGACAGGGAAAGGCTCGTATAAAAGTCACTTATTTCGACGAAGACGGCGCTGATGTGAAAGAGTATTTCCAACTGGAAACACCTGCTCAACAGGGCGCTTTTTATCATAACTTTGGCAAGCATGCCCTGATTAACCGGGCCGAGCCGTTTCGGGCTGATTCTATTAGCAAAATAATCAACAATCACAAAAAATTCAGAAAACCGGACTTTGTGATCGCTCAGAAAGAAAAACACTACTGGCGTATTCTGGAAAAGCTGTTTGACTATCAGGGAGCTTACCGAAAAGCAGATTCCGCAGAGTGATTTTCAGCCAACCCTTCGATTTATTAGAACAATGTCATCTAATTTTTGCGATATTTAAAATATTTATTATCAAGTAACCTTTGCTGACCATCGCTGTAAAGAACTGATGCAAGGGGCAGACATGGGTATATGGAAAAATACAACCACCCATTACGGTCTGGTCAGCATACTGATTCACTGGGTCAGTGCCTTCACAGTCTTTAGCCTTTTTGGTGTAGGACTGTATATGATGTCACTGTCTTACTATGACCCTCTTTACCAATCGCTGCCCTGGTGGCATAAAAGCATCGGGCTGACCCTGTTTGCTACCACGCTTTTCAGGCTCTTATGGAAAATAATCTATCCACAGCCTGCCCCTCTACCAGAACACAACCTGTTAACAGTCAGGCTGGCTGTGTCTGTACATCATCTGATTTATCTTCTGCTGTTTGCGATTATGATCAGTGGCTATCTGATCAGTACTGCAGATGGCAGACCAGTGTCGTTCTTTGGCTGGTTCGAAATCCCTGCTTTGGTTTCAGGCATCAGTGGTCAGGAGGATATTGCCGGAGAAGTTCATTTTTACCTGGCCTGGGCTCTGGTTATACTGGCATCACTGCATGGACTGGCAGCTATTAAGCATCACCTGATTGACCGGGACCGGACTCTGACAAGAATGCTTAAACCTCGCTAAAAAACCTTAATAATAACAATAAGAGTGACGCCTATGACCCGTTTAGAAAAGTTCTTTGCTATCGTCGCCTTTAGTGCATCAATTTTTGGCCTGAGTGTTTCAGCCAGTGCCAATAACTATGTGATTGATACCAAAGGTGCCCACGCATTTATTAATTTCAAGATCAGCCATCTTGGTTATAGCTGGGTGCATGGTAATTTCACCGATTTCAGTGGCTCATTCAATTTTGACCCAACAAAGCCTGAGTCCTCCAGTATCAAGGTCGATATCAACACCGACTCAATCAACAGTAGCCATGCTGAACGGGACAAACATTTGAGAGGTAAAAAGTTTCTCAATGTCAGCCAGTTTCCTAAAGCTTCCTTTGTCAGCACCAAAATAGAAAGTAGTGATGGAAACAGTGCCAGAATTTATGGTGACTTCACTCTGAAAGGTGTGACCAAAAATATCGTCATTGAAGCCGTCAAAGTAGGTGAAGGCAAAGACCCATGGGGCGGTTACCGGGCTGGATTTTCAGGAACCACCAAGCTGTCTATGGCCGATTATGGCATGGACCTAGGCCCAGCCGCTGCCGATATTTACATCACTCTGGAAGTAGAGGGAATCAGACAATAGTCGCTTCTCCTCCCAGCTTTATGCAGCGATGGGAGGTGTATCTTCTTCAGCAGTATTAAGGTTTGGTACGGTTTCATCCTGATATTCCAGCGCATCAAACCACTCTTCTGTTTCGGTTATGTCCTGCAACTCCTCTTCTAAAAGGGTGACGGCTTCCTGAATCAGCTTTTCTGACTTGCCACTCTCTAAGGCTGAATCCTGTGGTTTCACTTTGCTGGCAGGTTTATCTTTTAATGCGAAGCCTTGGGTCTAATTCCCCGCAGCTTGCTGCGAACTACTCAAGAGCTAACTTGATACCCCGGAGCTTGCTCCGGGGTAGTTCATTGCCACCTTAAGAGACTTTGCAAGAACCCTTTCTCCTGAGGATTCCAATATACCTGTCAGATAGCGTTCAATGCTCTTCCCGAGTTTATCCGGATCATGATCGAAGAGCGCCTTAACAAGGCTAAGAATAATTTTTCCACGAAACCGAGCAGTGTTTTTATCATTGAACTTTACTGGGTCAATACCTTTTTTTGACCAGGCTGACCACACCTCGTGAGCTTTATCTACATCACTTTCCAGCTTTATCAGCGTCATGATATCTGCCGGTACAGGAACCCCTGCAGCCTGCATTAGCTTTGCAATTCTGGAAGGTTTCTTAATCATGTACTCCATAAGCTCTGCTGCCGACTTAACGGGATCAGAAAGATAATCCATACCTGCCTGAACTTCATCACAAGCCAATTTCAGCGGAGTACTGATATACCAAGGTGCCTTTCGTATCGCAACCGATACCGGATTAACAGGATCAAATGTGGTAGCCACTGTTTTCAAAGATGAAGAAAGATAGTTTTTGACTTGATCAACCTGACTAGCAACGGATCTACTCTTGATCGCTTCGCTTCTGCCGTTTCTGAGCATTTCCAATGTTTCATAAAGATTACTGGCTGTTGCTGCGCAGACTCTACGCCCAATGGTTTTGGTTTGGAACAGTGCTTCTATGGTCCGGTCTCTTTGAACGGGTTGCCTTTCGTTATTATTCGTATAGTTCAAACTCATTGCTTTCATTAGATACATAACGAGCCCCCTGTGACTGATTCCATGTATTGTGAATGCTACACAGCAGGCTGCAGGTTGTGACTAACCACCCTGTCAGTAAGCCTGACAAAAGGCTCGTAAAACTACACATCTCTATTGATAAAGCCTTAATTTCACAACGGCAAGCTCTTACAGTAAAAGCAATAAAACCCAGTCATCATGGCAGGATACAAAAGTGGAGGTTGTTATGCTGGCGTCTTTCGAACAGTTTTTGATCGGCTCTCCGGATTGGCTGGTTCTCCTGACACTGATCAGCGCTATCCTGCCTTTAACGATTCTTCCAGTTACCGTACTGGGATTATTTAGCGCTAAATCCTGCAACAAGCCCCGTGCCTACCTGCGCCTGATGTACCTGATGCTGCCATGGATTCCTTTCGCAGCTCTGGCTGGTGCATTTATTATGAGCCTTTCCAATCTGCTGCTGGGTATGGTGATAGGACTTATTTTTGTTGTGGTTCGTCTTTATTTTGTATTTATGAACTCAGCCAGCAATGGCCTCAATGCAGCAGCGGCTGCATCTTAACAGCCACTGATAACAGAGTTTCAGAAAGAGTGCTTATTGGGCGCTCTTTTTTCTGGATTCCCTGACATAAAGATCCGAAAAGTTCTTACCCGCCAGTTGTTCTGACACGAACAGTACCGTTCCTGTCCAGTGCCTGATCCAGGCTGTTGTAGTCAAATAGTAATACTGACCATGCTGCTTGTAGTAAACCTTGTTAACTTTATTTTCTAACGGGTCATCAAGGACAATCTCAAGCGTTTCAACCGTGGATGCATTCTGGAAAAACAAGCCTGCAGGATGAATGCTGTCATTCAACATGTCACCCTCAATATAGGCATGTTTTATATGCGTCTTGGCATCTTTCATGACGATATTCAGAAGCTCCTGCCCCGGCATCTGACTGTTAAATACAAAAGCAGACGCATCGGTGGCATACGCAGCCAGCTGAGCAATGGCTCCCCCCTGCGATGCTCCCGTTGTTTCTATACGATAACCCTTTGGAAAATACATCTGCCTCAAGTCATGTGCCAGATCCATGCCATTCATCATGGCTTCCGAAGATTTTCCAAATGACAGAGATACGGCTGAAGACAAACTATAGATATCAGAGAAATCCGTGCCTGCAATCGCAAGTACAACGGTCTTTTTTACATCATTAATAAAAATTCGAGCCCTGAAGCCAGACTCTTCGTTATAAATCCGTTTCAGATCACCACCCTGAAAGTATTTAAACCATTTTTGCGGAAGGTCTTCCTTCTCTGCATTAACGTATCCATTGGCAGCCAGATAATCAAAACGCTCTTTTATCGCACTGTACTTTTTAGGCTTTTGATTTTTACTGTCTTGTATTTTGGCCACTTCGGCAAAATAACTCATCATTGCATAAGGAAGGCGGTCCTGCGGATTTTCCCAGTCGGGATAAACCTTTTGAACTTCGTAACTGACAACGGCTGATGTTTCAACAAACTGCTCTGAATAGGCCGTAACGCCAAAACAGGCAATAGCCAGAAATAATAGTAGTGACCTGAACGTAGATTTCATTAGACTTCTCCCTCCCTTAGTTTTTCTATGTATCGTTGCTAATTAATTTACATTTAGAGAGAGCTATCGCTATTTAGTTCTGATTACTTATGACTATTTGGATATTAAAGTAACTTCCTATATTCCATAAAGGTGAATTATTTATCAGAAAGACCCTGAAAATATTTCAGGGCTCCGCTCAAAAATACGATTAAATCAGCATTCAGGCGTCATATCATTGATCCATCTTCTCACCAGATCCACGCCTTCAGTATGAATAAGGGAGCGTCCCAACTCAGGCATCATGACCGCCGGATCCTTGCCGTTCATTCGATAGAGCAGAATAGACTCACCACCCGAGCCAGGCTTGATAGCCACATGATGATTCCCACTTCCCCTGCCCGCAGCGATGGGCCGTTTACACAAACCAAGGCTAGTGTCATAAGGTGTATCAAGAGTCAGAAAAAGGCCGCTGGTGTTTCCGGCACCTTTGGTGTTATGGCAATGGCTGCAATTGGCATCCAGATAGCTACGAGCCTGATGCTCCTGCGTTTCTCCGTTACGTGCGACCGGCCATAAAGCATTTCTTGGCAAAACATCAGGCGCAATATCGCCAGTCAGCAACCCCTGCTCTGACCAATATTCCAACTGATTACGCGAACGATCAGCATACTCAAAGTCCCTGTTAAGATGCCTGACCTTTGGGCCAAGAGGCTGAATGTCTTTCTTATAAGACTCTGGCACATGACATCCTCCACACTGATTAGCATCCGGCACAATGTAGGGAAAGCCCTCTTTTGAGCCATCCTTATGAACCAGCGTGAGCATTTTACTGTCCCCCGCCCATTCAAGAATTGCCTCCGTTTGAGCGTATGATGGACCCCATAAACTGGACAGGTAGCTAAGTTAAGTTTTCTGGCTGTAAGATGACCCTGCAGGAGGGAATCATGACAGCAAAAAGAAAACGACATAAGCCCGAATTTAAGGCACAGGTAGCACTCGAAGCCTACAAGGGCGAAAAGACCATAAACCAGCTGGCAAGCGAACACGAAGTTGCAGCCGTTCAGGTTAGCCAGTGGAAGCGACAGCTACTCCAGGGGGTTCCAGAAGTCTTCGGCAGGGCACGGCCAGAGGTAGATCCAGATGCGCTCACTGCCCCCCTGTATCAGGAGATCGGACGGCTTAAAATGGAGCTGGACTGGTTGAAAAAAAAATCTGGCAATGTCCATTGATGACAAACGGAGATGCATAGACCCGGATCACTCGAAGATCAGCATTCAGCGCCAATGTGAACTGGTTGGGTTAAGCAGGTCAAGCTGGTATTACCAAGCTTCTCCAGCTTTGGAAAGCCCTGAGAATCTGAATCTGATGAGGCTCATTGATGAGCAGTATACACGTACTATGGTGGACCCCACTGTCAAGACAGTAAACCAACAAATTTAAGTTAAGTCCTGGCAGTGGTCCAAAGCCCTCATGCAAAGTGAATTGCCTTAGGCGTTTTATAACTCAACGACTGGTGTAATCGTTCAGTGTTGTAAAACTCAAAGTATTCATCCAGCCCAGTATAAAGCTCTGGAACAGTCTGAAATTCATGCGTGTACAGCCATTCATGTTTGACGGAGCGCCACAGCCTCTCGACAAAAATGTTATCCAGTGCTCGCCCTTTCCCGTCCATGCTGATACGTATTTCCCGTTCCTGAAGAGGTGCCAGAAAATCATTACTGGTAAACTGACACCCTTGGTCAGTGTTGAATATATCAGGTTCACCTTGTTCCAAAGCTCGACCCAGCGCATGAATACAGAAGTCTGCATCCAGTGTGTTCGACAGCTCCCAGCTGACCACGTAACGGCTGTACCAGTCAATAATGGCAACCAGATACATAAACCCCTGAGGCATCGGGCAGTACGTAATATCAGTACTCCAGACCTGATTGGGTCTCACAATATCAACGCCGTTCAACAAGTACGGGTAAACCTTATGCTCTTTGTTTCTCAGGCTTGTGCCCGGTTTTGGTCCGACAGCCTGTATGCCCATCAGCCTCATAAGTCGCTGTATACGCTTCCTGTTGACCGGAAAGCCCTGCTCATTCAGCCATGCAGTTATCTTACGACTGCCGTAAAACGGTGTACGTGTATACTGCTCATCAATGAGCCTCATCAGATTCAGATTCTCAGGGCTTTCCAAAGCTGGAGAAGCTTGGTAATACCAGCTTGACCTGCTTAACCCAACCAGTTCACATTGGCGCTGAATGCTGATCTTCGAGTGATCCGGGTCTATGCATCTCCGTTTGTCATCAATGGACATTGCCAGATTTTTTTTTCAACCAGTCCAGCTCCATTTTAAGCCGTCCGATCTCCTGATACAGGGGGGCAGTGAGCGCATCTGGATCTACCTCTGGCCGTGCCCTGCCGAAGACTTCTGGAACCCCCTGGAGTAGCTGTCGCTTCCACTGGCTAACCTGAACGGCTGCAACTTCGTGTTCGCTTGCCAGCTGGTTTATGGTCTTTTCGCCCTTGTAGGCTTCGAGTGCTACCTGTGCCTTAAATTCGGGCTTATGTCGTTTTCTTTTTGCTGTCATGATTCCCTCCTGCAGGGTCATCTTACAGCCAGAAAACTTAACTTAGCTACCTGTCCAGTTTATGGGGTCCATCATATACACCGTTTTACGGCAGTCGTAAGATAACTGCATGGCTGAATGAGCAGGGCTTTCCGGTCAACAGGAAGCGTATACAGCGACTTATGAGGCTGATGGGCATACAGGCTGTCGGACCAAAACCGGGCACAAGCCTGAGAAACAAAGAGCATAAGGTTTACCCGTACTTGTTGAACGGCGTTGATATTGTGAGACCCAATCAGGTCTGGAGTACTGATATTACGTACTGCCCGATGCCTCAGGGGTTTATGTATCTGGTTGCCATTATTGACTGGTACAGCCGTTACGTGGTCAGCTGGGAGCTGTCGAACACACTGGATGCAGACTTCTGTATTCATGCGCTGGGTCGAGCTTTGGAACAAGGTGAACCTGATATATTCAACACTGACCAAGGGTGTCAGTTTACCAGTAATGATTTTCTGGCACCTCTTCAGGAACGGGAAATACGTATCAGCATGGACGGGAAAGGGCGAGCACTGGATAACATTTTTGTCGAGAGGCTGTGGCGCTCCGTCAAACATGAATGGCTGTACACGCATGAATTTCAGACTGTTCCAGAGCTTTATACTGGGCTGGATGAATACTTTGAGTTTTACAACACTGAACGATTACACCAGTCGTTGAGTTATAAAACGCCTAAGGCAATTCACTTTGCATGAGGGCTTTGGACCACTGCCAGGACTTAACTTAAATTTGTTGGTTTACTGTCTTGACAGTGGGGTCCACCATATCCGTAAAGGGTTTCGTAGTGCTTTAGCACTTTCCCCTTATAGCTCCATTTTTGCTGGTTAAGGACAATAGGTTCGTTGTTGGGTGGTTCAAACAACTTTAATAATTCTTGAGTGCCAAGTACTCCTGCCTCATTCAACGCTCGCTGCAATCCATCTTCAAGACTCAGCATGTTGTTAGATTCAATGGGTACTTCAATTTGCAGTACGATAGTTTTTGACTGACGGGCAATGACGGATGCAGGCATGATGGCAGGATTTAGCGATAATAAGTTGTCTTCATAATAGTCGCTTAAAATGCGTACTTTTGTTTCAATCAGTCAGAGAGAGCACCCGAAAAAAGTGTCTGCTACAATTCGGCTCAATCTGAACGCAGATTAAAACAAAAATTCAAGAACGAGGCTTTCCATGTCACTATTGGACACTCTTAGAAAAGCACCTGAAACCATCGTGTTCACTGACGTCATAACCTTTATCAATGAGCACTACGACTTCTGAGTAACTCCCCATGAGCTCGCCGGTTGCTAAAACAACCCTAACCGACGGCGGTTTCAACCGGCGTTAATGTGAAGCCCATATCTTTAGCCTTCTGCTTCAGGGTTTTTAAAACTCTTTCTCTGTAACGCTGCTCAAAATATTCCTGACCTTCATCTACATACTGACTCCCATGTTTGAGCATACTGTAAACCAGCCTTGCCAGCTTATGTGCTGTTGCCGTAATCGCCTTTGGAGCACCAAGCTTGCTTCGCATTCTACGGTAATAGGCACCCAGGGCGCTTTTTGAGTTGGCCAGTGCATAAGCCGCCAACCTGAATGCTGTTGCGGCTGCGCCTGGCAAACGCTTGGTTTTCCGGTTCAGAACTTTACCACCGGATATTTTGGTTCCGGGACAGAGCCCTAACCAGGAGGCAAAATGTTTAGCGGAAGGCCATCGACTCATATCCAAACCGATTTCTGAAACAATCTTCAGAGCCGTATTTTCGTCGATGCCGTCGATATCAGTCAGATCGACACCACTCACCCGGTTGAGCTCTGAACGCACATCAAAGTCTGGAGCGCAACGGGACTTCCGTTTTTTTGAAGGCTTATCTGGCGTAGAAGGCTTTTGAGAGTCTTTATCATCTTTGCTGTCAAATGTGTTGAGCTTCTGTTCCAGAGCTTTGTCACAAGCCCTGATTTTTTCATCATAAGTATCGTAAAGTTCAACAGCTTGCCGCAGAGCAAATACATGCTCATCCCGATAATGCCCCTTCAGGGATTTGGCGATTTCTTCCTCGGATTTTTTGCAGTGCTTGTCACGATATCTGGCCAGCTCCACAGGATTCCGCTGCCCATTCAGTATGGCGCGGATAATAGTCATACCGGTTTTTCCGGTAATATCAGTCACCACATTATCCAGTAACAGATTCATCTGTCGAAGTGCCTTTTGCATATGCTGGATGTGGGAAGCACGGTAGCCAACAAGAGTGTCACGTTGTCGTCTATAGGATCGCAATGAACAAACCTGTTCATCCGGGCGGAACGCGCCATTGAGCAATCCGTAAGTATGTAACTGCAAAAGCCATTGGCAGTCCAGAACGTCAGACTTACGTCCGGCAACATTCTTTACATGTCGTGCATTGACCAGTTTTACATCAAGCCCCCGGGATTCCAGTATTTCAAACGCAGGTATCCAGTAAATCCCGGTTGACTCCATCACAACGGTGGTAATGCCAAGCTTTACGAGCCAGTCAGCCATAGCTTCAAGGTCTGCGGTAAAACAGCCAAATGAACGCACCGGTTGTTCATCTAACTCTTCTGGCACTGCAACAAAGTGTGACTCTGACCCGATATCAATACCGGCGGCAAAGAGATTGATTTTCTCCAGATGTCCAGCAATACGCTTTTTGACTCTGTCAGAATGGGAACGGTTGGATTTGCTGCGGCGAGACATGGTTTACCCTCTATACTTCTGTGCGAAGGCATATCCGGATATGGGGCTGTCGATGATTCGCATTCTTCCGAACGAGATCGCATATTGCGTCATCAGTGATGTTGTCGCCAGCTCCCCGACCACGCTTTCAAACGGGCAAAAGGCACCAGTGTGTTTACGGTCTCTGGTCCGGATATGTCTTCCTTTCTATCATAGGCATGTAGACAGTAGTTGGGAGAAAAGTTACTCATAGATGTTCAGCCGGGGGCCCGGCTTGGAGCGCTCTCAACTCCATAGCCTCAG
Source organism: Endozoicomonas montiporae CL-33 (assembly GCF_001583435.1). NCBI lineage: Bacteria > Pseudomonadati > Pseudomonadota > Gammaproteobacteria > Oceanospirillales > Endozoicomonadaceae > Endozoicomonas > Endozoicomonas montiporae. The sequence continues at coordinate 5,384,293 of NZ_CP013251.1, forward strand.
TGTAAAGGAAACACTTGCCCTTTTCGGCGATCACTACAGGACAGACGTCTTGAAAAAACCGGACGGAACAGATCACGGAAATATACGAATGTTTATGAAACAAGGCTGGAGCGGTATTACTTTTGATCGCTTTCCATTGAAGGAAAAAAACAACTGAGTACGTGTACTTTTTTTATTAGTCACCTAAAAGGTTAAAACCACCGGCTTTAGCCGGTCAGCTTTAGCTGTGATAGTTTGTTGCCTCACACTCGGAGTGGAAGTAAGGCAATGGACTACAGATACGGCAGTCATACCAGCTAATCCCGCACAACATACGCCTTAAGTCGTATTAAAACTGATTGGTCGTACAGATAATTGATGAGCGCATAAAAACTGCCTCACGCTTTTCGTGCTCCTTTTCCAGTTTGTTTACCCTGAAACCCCGGCTACGATGATCGCTATGATGTGTCGAACTGGATCTTTCTTGCAGCAGTACCGTGAATGATCGCTTGGAACATCTCCTCCCAACTCTCAATCAGCCAGGAAAGAAAGTAACGCAGAATCAATTTCCAGAGATAGGTGCGTGTTCCACGCGCCCTTAGTTTCAGGGCTTTCTGGAAGACCGGGCAACATAGTTGCTGTATTTGATCCACCAGGAAAGCCAGGAAGGTCAGGTAAGCCAGATTGGTTGCCAGGTGCTGCTCACCGTGACCATAGTTGTGTTCAAATTCGTAGCCTTGGTTCTTCAGGGTATTGAAGGTTTCATTTTCTATGTGCCAACGACATCTTCCTCCTTCGGCTGTGGGGAGTACAGTTTCTTCGGTTAACGGGATGTCGGTTATCCAGCCCCAGGTGTGCCGTTTGCCTTTCTTGTCTGTTTCGACGTAATCAAGCACATTGACGATTTCAACCGGTTCAGTCTTGTTCAGGGGAACCCCATTGGCATAACGGCACCAGTGTTTGGCACCGTTGCCGTCAGTCATCTCAAATCGTTTGACATCGCCCTTCTGATCCAGCGCATCCATAGCCTCAATCATCGAAGTGTGATTGCCATCTTTGGCAACAATGATGTAGTGCCACCCATAACTTCTTATTAGTCGAACTGTCGGGCCATCAGCGTAGAGACCGTCCAGCACAATAACCAGCTTCAATTGTGGGTGATCTCGCTTGATGTCTGAAAGGAGACGTTTGAGGGCATTTTTTTCACAGTCATTCTTGGTTGTGCCATCTTGGTGAACAATGGGCTCGGGGGCCAGAGGCAATACGGTTTCTCTGTCAGGATGGACAATGCAGGCGGCCAGCATCTGGTGATAGTAAGCTTCATTGGCCTTACCTTCATTTTTTATACAGCACTCCTGACAGCGGCACTTGCCGGAGTAGTAAAGCCCTGTCCCATCAATGGCTAACAGGTAATGATCCTTCAGGCCGACGCAAGAAAAGCGGAAGCCCTTGAGCCCTCCACCCCGCTGTACTTCATTGAACAGCAGCTTGAAAGGTTCTCTCATTGCCCCTGGATCTACAGGATCAAGGGTGGAGCGCATGTAAGTGTCACAGGGTATCCTGCCTTGAACCCGGTATAGATGCTTCAAGTTGAACTTGAGTTCTTCGGTTTCCCGCTCACGGTCAAACTCCAGCAAGGATGGGTACTTGAGGTGCATCATAGCGAAAGCCGACATCAAGGTGTCCAGCAATGAAATCTTGTCTTTACGGCGGTTTGGGCGGTGGTCTGGAATGCTGTCGAAGCTGTCGTAGATCATCTGGATCATGCTGTCGAGGCACAGATGCTTTCGTGGTTTATGATCAGGCATGGCTCTGAATAACTGATTACGGTCGTCTATCCCCCAAAATTAGACGCAAAAGTCTGCGAATGCTTCAATTTTCTACGCTGCTGAATCCCTTGTGATTACTGGTTGTAATTGAAAGTGCGGGATTAGCTGCAGTCATACAGTATTCAAAATTCAGTATCATTTTGTGTTTGTCACCAAGTACCGTTACCAAATTCTTGGTGGTGACATTGGCTACAGGGCAAGGGAGCTGATTAGGGAAACTTGCAAAGCTTTTGAACTTGATATTCTCAAAGGCGTAATCAGTAAAGACCATGTACATCTTTTGCTCTCTGCCCCACCAAATATGGCACCAAGTGAAATCATGAGGCGGATAAAGGGGCGAACTTCGACCAAGCTTTTTGAGAGCTTTCCTGATCTCAGAAAAAGGTATTGGGGGCGACATTTCTGGGCAAGAGGGTATTTTTGCGTCACTTCCGGAGAAGTGACAGAGAATATGATCAAAGAGTATCTGGAGCATCATTTTGAGCCAAGAGCAGATGATAACTTCAGGACTGAGGATTAGCTTCAACGCGTCTTTGACGCGTATCTGGACTTTCAGTCCGTAATACTAACCCACCGGCTTTAGCCGGTGGTTGTTGAGTTTCCGTACATAGCAAAAAACCTGACAGATTTCTCTATCGGGCTTCTCTAATTAGTGCCTGGCGATGACCTACTCTTTTATGCCCTTCAGGGTACACATGGGCTCGTTCCATAGAGGGCCCACACTACCATCGACGACGTTTTGTTCTTTGTTCTTTTCTCTCCACATAGCAAAAACCCTGACAGATTTCTCTATCAGGGTTTTCTAATGAGTGCCTGGCGATGACCTACTCTCGCATGGGGAATCCCCACACTACCATCGGCGATGCATCGTTTCACTTCCGAGTTCGGGATGGGATCGGGTGGTTCCAACGCTCTATGGTCACCAGGCAAAACTGGTTGAAGTTAGCTGTTCAGCTAGCTTCCGGAATCCAAAATCTGACCTCCAAGGATGGAGGAAATGCTGAACAACGTCTGGAACGTTGTCAGTAAAATAAGCTTTATTCTTGCTTTTACACTCTCTAGGTGCATTGGCACCAAATCGCTTTGGCGTTATATGGTCAAGCCTCTCGAGTCATTAGTACTGGTTAGCTCAACGCCTCACAACGCTTACACACCCAGCCTATCAACGTCGTAGTCTTCAACGTCTCTTATGTGGCCTCGAAGGCCAAGGGAAGTCTCATCTTGAAGGGGGCTTCCCGCTTAGATGCTTTCAGCGGTTATCCCGTCCGAACTTAGCTACCGGGCAATGCGTCTGGCGACACAACCCGAACACCAGTGGTTCGTCCACTCCGGTCCTCTCGTACTAGGAGCAGCTCTCCTCAAACTTCCAACGTCCACGGCAGATAGGGACCGAACTGTCTCACGACGTTCTAAACCCAGCTCGCGTACCACTTTAAATGGCGAACAGCCATACCCTTGGGACCGGCTTCAGCCCCAGGATGTGATGAGCCGACATCGAGGTGCCAAACACCGCCGTCGATGTGAACTCTTGGGCGGTATCAGCCTGTTATCCCCGGAGTACCTTTTATCCGTTGAGCGATGGCCCTTCCATTCAGAACCACCGGATCACTAAGACCTACTTTCGTACCTGCTCGACATGTACGTCTCGCAGTCAAGCTGGCTTGTGCCTTTACACTAACCGCACGATGTCCGACCGTGCTTAGCCAACCTTCGTGCTCCTCCGTTACTCTTTGGGAGGAGACCGCCCCAGTCAAACTACCCACCACACAATGTCCCCGATCCCGATAAGGGACCCGGGTTAGAACCTCAATATTGCCAGGGTGGTATTTCAAGGTTGGCTCCATGCAGACTGGCGTCCACACTTCAAAGCCTCCCACCTATCCTACACAAGCAACATCAAGATCCACTGTGAAGCTGTAGTAAAGGTTCACGGGGTCTTTCCGTCTAGCCGCGGATACACTGCATCTTAACAGCGATTTCAATTTCACTGAGTCTTGGGTGGAGACAGCGTGGCCATCGTTACGCCATTCGTGCAGGTCGGAACTTACCCGACAAGGAATTTCGCTACCTTAGGACCGTTATAGTTACGGCCGCCGTTTACCGGGGCTTCGATC
>NZ_CP013251.1:5393214-5430256 GCF_001583435.1 Endozoicomonas montiporae CL-33
AGAACCCGTGGCAACAACCATCTCAACCTGCCCGGAGAAAATCTCCTCCTCGGCACTAACGATGTCACAGTGAACTGTGCTCGCCATATTTTGTTACCTCTCTTAATGTTTATCTTCCTTCTTCTATATAGATAGAAGAAGGAAGATAAATCCGGGCTTTACATGGACTTGGCTTTCTCAACCGCTTCTTCAATAGAACCGACCATATAGAACGCTTGTTCAGGCAGGTTGTCGTATTCACCGTCGAGTATCCCTTTGAAAGCTCTGATCGTGTCTTTCAGAGATACATATTTACCGGGTGAACCGGTGAATACTTCCGCAACGAAGAAAGGCTGGGACAAGAAGCGTTCAATCTTACGCGCACGAGCAACGGTCAGTTTGTCTTCTTCAGACAGTTCATCCATACCCAGAATCGCGATAATGTCCTTCAGTTCCTTATAACGCTGTAGAACGGTTTGTACACCACGAGCCACTTCATAATGTTCCTGACCAATAACCAATGGATCAAGCTGGCGGGAAGTGGAGTCCAGTGGATCAATCGCAGGATAAATACCTTTGGATGCGATATCACGACTCAGTACCACCGTGGCGTCAAGGTGGGAGAATGTGGTTGCAGGTGATGGGTCAGTCAAGTCATCTGCCGGTACATACACCGCCTGAATCGAAGTGATGGAACCCGTTTTAGTAGACGTAATACGTTCCTGAAGTACACCCATCTCTTCAGCCAGTGTAGGCTGATAACCTACCGCTGAAGGCATACGTCCCAGCAGTGCAGATACTTCTGTACCCGCCAATGTGTAGCGATAGATGTTGTCGATGAACAGCAATACATCACGACCTTCATCACGGAATTTTTCCGCCATGGTAAGACCGGTCAAAGCAACACGCAGACGGTTACCCGGCGGCTCATTCATCTGACCGTAAACCAGCGATACCTTATCGATTACATTGGAGTCGGTCATTTCATGATAGAAGTCATTACCTTCACGGGTACGCTCACCAACACCGGCAAAGACTGAGAAGCCGGAATGCTCAATCGCAATGTTCCGGATCAGCTCCATCATGTTAACGGTTTTACCAACACCCGCACCGCCAAACAGGCCGACTTTACCACCCTTGGCGAATGGGCAGACCAGGTCGATAACTTTGATACCTGTTTCCAGCAATTCATTAGACGCAGACTGATCAGCATAGTTCGGAGCTTTGCGATGAATCGATGCACGCTCCTGCTCGCCAATCGGACCTTTTTCATCGATCGGATCACCCAGAACGTCCATGATACGCCCCAGAGTTTCCTTACCAACAGGTACCTGAATAGGCGCTCCGGTGTTATTTACAGCCAGCCCACGGGAAACCCCTTCAGTTGAACCCATGGCAATGGAACGAACCACGCCATCACCCAATTGTTGCTGAACTTCCAGAACAAGACTTTTGTCGTCTACTGTCAAGGCATCATACACTTTGGGAACACTTTCCCTTGGAAATTCGACGTCAATGACGGCGCCGATTATTTGTACGATACGACCGCTACTCATAACCTACCCTCTACCTTTTTCTTTTTTACAGCCGTGCACTGCAAGCTGCAGTGCTTTAAACGGCCGCGGCGCCGCTTACGATTTCTGACAATTCCTGTGTGATCGCTGCCTGACGAGCCTTGTTATAAACCAGCTGCAAATCATCAATCAGGTTTCCGGCGTTATCTGTTGCACTCTTCATGGCAACCATTCGTGCCGCCTGCTCACAGGCATTATTCTCTACTACCGCCTGAAACACCTGAGACTCGATATAACGCACCAACAAACCATCCAGCAAATCCTTAGCATCTGGCTCATAGATATAGTCCCAAGGCTTATTCAGCGAATCATCGTCATCTGCAACCAGAGGCAGCAACTGCAATGACGTCGGCTTTTGTGTCATGGTGTTCACAAATTCACTGTGCACCACGTACAACCGATCAATCTTGCCTTCTTCATAGCTGTCGAGCATGACCTTCACACCGCCAATGAGATCCGCAATATTCGGGGCATCACCAATATGAGTCATGGCGGCAACGACGTTACCACCGTAGCTACGAAAGAATGAGACTGCTTTGCTGCCTATCAGACAAAGATCAATCTCAACACCTTTGTCTTTCCAGCCAACCATTTCAGAGACAGCTTTCTTAAACAGATTGATGTTAAGACCACCACACAAACCACGATCCGTAGAAACGATAATAAAACCAACCCGTTTCACTTCCCGCTCAAACATATAAGTGTGCTTGTACTCGGCATTAGCATGAGCAACATGTCCGACAACCTGACGGATGCGTTCAGCATAAGGACGACTGGTTTCACGCCGATCCTGAGCTTTACGCATTTTGCTCGCTGCCACCATTTCCATGGCGCTGGTGATCTTCTGCGTACTTTTAATGGACGATATCTGCGTCCTAATCTCTTTTGCGCCTGCCATTTTCAGTCCTCAAGCCAGCCACCGAAACCGGAAGCTGGCTTTGATACACAGATGTTTACCAAGTCTGGGTGGCCTTGAACTTTTCAATGGCTTCCTTGATACCTGCCTGAATTTCGTCGTTGTAATCACCAGTCTCATTGACTCTGGCGATCAACTCACTGCATTCAGCTTTGGCAAAACTGAGCAGGGCTGCTTCAAAGTCCCCAATCTTGTTCAGGGAAACATCTTCCAGATAGCCGTGTTCTGCCGCATAAATAACAAGCCCCATTTCCGCCACTGACAGAGGCTCATACTGCTTCTGCTTCATCAGTTCGGTAACACGCTGACCGTGTTCAAGCTGCTTACGGGTAGCTTCATCAAGATCGGATGCAAACTGGGCAAATGCCTGAAGCTCGCGATACTGAGCCAGTGCCAGACGAATACCACCGCCAAGCTTTTTGATGATTTTGGTCTGAGCAGCACCACCTACCCGGGAAACCGACACACCCGCATTCATCGCCGGACGAATACCTGCGTTAAACAGATCGGTTTCAAGGAAGATCTGACCATCGGTAATGGAAATAACGTTGGTGGGAACAAAAGCAGAAACGTCACCTGCCTGAGTTTCAATGATAGGTAGAGCGGTTAATGAACCAGTCTGACCTTTAACTTCGCCGCCAGTAATCTTTTCTACATAGTCGGCATTCACTCGAGCTGCCCGTTCCAGCAAACGAGAGTGAAGATAGAAGACGTCACCGGGATAAGCTTCACGACCAGGAGGACGACGCAACAACAGAGATATCTGACGATATGCCCAAGCCTGCTTGGTCAGATCATCATAAACAATCAGGGCATCTTCACCACGGTCACGGAAGTACTCACCCATGGAGCAACCACCAAAGGGGGCAAGAAACTGCATGGCAGCAGGATCAGCCGCACCGGCAGCAACAACAATTGTGTGTTCCATTGCGCCGTGCTCTTCAAGCTTGCGTACAACGTTGGCGATGGTGGACTGCTTCTGACCAATAGCAACGTAAACGCACTTAATGCCTGTACCTTTCTGGTTAATAATCGCATCAACAGCCAGAGCGGTTTTACCGGTCTGACGGTCACCGATCACAAGCTCACGCTGGCCCCTACCAATAGGCACCATCGAGTCAACCGATTTATAACCGGTTTGAACCGGCTCATCCACTGATTGGCGGGCAATTACACCCGGCGCGACTTTTTCGATAGGTGAGCTTGCCGAGGCTTCCAGAGGCCCTTTGCCATCAACCGGATTACCCAGTGCATCCACCACACGACCCAGTAGCTCTTTACCCACCGGAACTTCGAGAATTCGACCCGTACACTGAACACTCTGGCCTTCCGCCAGATGACCGTAGTCGCCTAATACAACAGCACCTACAGAGTCCTGCTCCAGGTTAAGAGCCATGCCGTATACGCCACCAGAGAATTTGATCATTTCCCCGTACATGACGTCGGCCAGACCATGGATACGAACGATACCGTCGGTCACACTGACAATGGTACCTTCGTTTTGTGCTTCACTGGACACATCAAGTTGCGCAATGCGGCTTTTGATGATGTCACTGACCTCGGAAGGATTCAGTTGCATAGCTTACCTGCCAAATTTGTAGCTATTAAAACCAGCTATTTTTCAGCTCCAGACCGTTAACCAAAGACTGAGTAGCCATTGAAATAGCTAAAAAATAACTATGAAATCATTGCATCAGCCAACTTGGTCAGGCGGGCACGAACACTGCCATCGATCACCAGATCGCCAGCTTTTACGATCACCCCGCCTACCAGTTCGCTGTCTATTTTTGTGTGCATCCGAACACTACGGCCCAGACGCTCTTCAACTTTCTTGGCGATCTTCTCTTCCTGAGACTCCGTCAGAGGGAACGCTGAAGTCACGACTACATCCTGATAACTCTGATCTTGTGATTTCATCTGTTCAAACAGCGCATCAATGTGCGGTAACAGAGAAATACGTTTTTTATTAGTAAGAATCTTGATGTAATTTTCGACTTCAACCGTAAGGCTGCCTTCACACAACTGGATAAAGGCCCCTGCCTTCATGTCACCGTTTGTTGATGGATCTTTCAATATCCGGTCAACGGCCTCACGCCGCGAGACACTGGCACACAGTGTCAGCATCTGGGACCACTCATCCAGCTGACCCAGTTCTTTGGCCAGCTTGAATGCAGCTTTAGCGTAGGGACGGGCACATGTGGTCAATTCCATGGGTAACCCTCTTTATAATTCCGCAACCAGATCGTCAACCAGACGGCTATTGGCGGACTCATCCAGATTTTCGCCAAGAATCCGTTCAGCACCAGCAACGGCCAAAACGGCTACCTGAGCACGCAAAGCTTCACGAGCCCGGTTAAGTTCCTGTTCAATATCAGCCTGAGCAGCCGCTTTGACTCTTTCAGCTTCTTCTCTGGCCTGTTCTTTAGCTTCATCAACAATCTGACCTGCTCGTTTGTTAGCAAGATCAATGATTTCCTGAGCCTGTTCACGTGCTTCCTGAAGCTGTTCAGTCACTTTCTGCTGAGCAACTTCCAATTCTTCAGAGCCCCGGGCGGCGGCAGCTAATCCATCAGCAATTTCTTTTTTCCGGGTGTTCAGGATCTGCATAATGGGGGGCCACACATACTTCATGCAGAACCAGACAAACACCGCAAACGCAATCGACTGACCAATAATGGTCGCATTTATATTCATGCAAACTCCTGTGCTCCAGTTGTTTCAAAAGTGTTTCAAACCAACCCGCACTGTTTTTCTTATCAGCCTGAAGTGATATTCCTCCTCAAGCTGTTTGGCTCCCAGTAAGCCGGCGGTACTGCTTAAACCTTATAAGCCGGGCCATTGAATCAGCTCACTGCAACTGCCAGGTACTGCTGATTATTGAACGAGCGCCACAAACGGATTAGCAAAGGTGAAGAACAGTGCAATACCCACACCAATCATGGTTACGGCGTCAAGCAGACCCGCTACGATGAACATTTTCACCTGTAGCATGGGCACCATTTCTGGCTGGCGGGCAGCACCTTCCAGGAATTTACCGCCAAGAATACCGAAGCCGATAGCGGTTCCCAGAGCACCAAAGCCAATCAACAGAGCAACTGCAACTGCGGTCAGACCTACTACCAAGTCCATATTTCCTCCCGACATTCGTCGTTTAGTATTACTTCTAGAGTTAAAAGTTCGTTTTATGGTTTATAAACAAAGCAACACAATACAGCCGTGAAGCTCCTAATGATCTTCATGGGCCATACTCAGGTAGACCACTGTCAGCATCATGAAGATGAATGCCTGCAGCGTAACCACCAGAATATGGAACACCGCCCAACCGAAATGCAGTGGCAACTGGAAGTAACCAATCATTGCGATCAGGATGAAGATCAGCTCGCCAGCATACATGTTGCCGAACAGTCGCAACGCCAGAGAAACGGGTTTTGCAATCAGGGTGACAAATTCCAGCAGGAAGTTAATTGGAATCAGCAATACCTGAACTGCTTTATTCGGGCTGTTAAAAGGATGAAGTGTCAGTTCGGCAATAAAACCGCCTATCCCTTTCATTTTGATGGAGTAGAAGATAATCATGGCAAAGACTGTGAGCGACAGCCCAAGCGTGATGTTCGGATCGGTAGAGGGCACGATCTTCATATAAGGAATGCCAAGTAGAGTAGCAATCCCCGGAATCCAGTCCACAGGCACCAGATCCATTAGATTCATAAAGAACACCCAGACAAAGATGGTCAGGGCCAGCGGTGCTATCAGGTTACTTTTGCCATGAAAGGTATCTTTAACACTGCCGTCTATAAATTCGATGATGGTTTCTACGACATTCTGTAAGCCACTGGGAGTACCTGTTGTGGCACTTTTCGCAATCCTTCTGAACAGGAAAACAAAAATGCCGCCCAGGAACACCGACCAGAACAAACTGTCCAGATGAAACGCCCAGAACCCCATAGCCTTGGCTTCGTAGGCGCTGTGAGCAATAGTCCACACAGGATCAGCCAAAATAGTGCCGTCAGCCCGCTCGAATCCGGCAGGCAGTTGGCCAAAGGTCAGATTCTGCAAATGGTGCTGAATATATTCAGAAGCAGTTGCTGCCATGAAGTTCCCCGTTAACCATCAAAAGCTAATCGTTCTTTACTGACGACGACCGACCAGCAAAGGTGTAAACCAGTTAATCGATTGAACCAGTACAAACGCACCAAATAGCGACAAAGGCTCAACCGGCTTAACCAGGGTAAAAATCAAGACAAAAGCCAGCATGGTTAATGCAAACTTGCCTGCCTCCCCCTGGTAAAAAGATCTGGCTATTTTTTGTGCAGCACTTGCACCCCTGTAACGAAAGGCCTTCCAGACCAAGTAAGCATTAGGAACTGTGCACGCCAATCCACCCATAAAAGCGGAAATGACATGGATAGTTCCCAGCGGCAATAAAAACAGGGACAAGCACAATGTAGTCAACAACTGGGCAAGCACAACCCGATAAACCGCAGGACGATGCAAGTGCGGATAGCGGTCTTTGTTACTGTATTTCCACGCCCTGACTTCAGACATAGAGTTCATCGCCCATGGACTGTTAATGCGGGAAGTCTGACCTTCACTGCATTTGCACAATTCGGAAACCGGTACTGCTTGTTATTTGATTACCGGTTAATACAGGAGTTAGCTGCAACTTAAAGTCAGGTTTTCGCCCTAACCAAAAGTCCGAATCACCTTAAGGGAGTTCAGTTATTACTCAGATGCAACATTTTTTGTCTATTTTTTGTTACATCACACTGAATTTTTAGCCATTTTTCTCTCCCTCAGCGGCGAGCAGTATAATGTGTAAAAGTACCTACATTCAACTGCCAGATTGGCAGTAATTAACTATTATTTTGCGAGAGGAAGCATCGTTTTCTCAGAAAATAGTACAGCCAGTAGCCAGACCTGATTATTTAACAACCTTTCTCGAACTGATAAAAAAGCAACCACTTCCCCTGCAGCCCCTTTAAACATTCGTGCCAGATACCTCTTTACTGCTCAGCTGTGCTTGAGCCAATATCTGCTTTCTGATCACCAATACGAGCTAAAAAAATGAGTGATTACAGACTCTCTTTAGAGGAAAGAATAAAATCGACCGTTTTCTGAACAACACCGCTACGGTATTTATTTCGATTGAGCAAAAGATAAAAGTAACGCTTGAGCGAAAGATCCCTGACGTTAATGATCGACAAAAGACCACCATTAACCGCACGCCAGACCGCCAGTCTGGAAATGCAACCAATCCCCAGACCATCTGCAACAGCCTGTTTGATCGCTTCTGAACGATTAAGGCTCATGAATATTTTAGGGTTAACCAATTGTGCGGCTATCACTTCATCAAACAACTCGCGAGTACCTGATCCCGATTCTCTCAGAATCCAGTTCTCATCCTTGAGGTCGTTGAGTTCAACACTGTCTTTTCTGGTCAGAGGATGATCCGGATGTGCAATAATCACTAACTCATCTTCTCGCCAGGTATGTACATCAATGTCCGGGTGCAGACAGGTGCCTTCAACCACCGCCATATCAATGTCCATCTCCACCAGACTGCTAACAATGTTGCGTGTGTTATCAATCATCAGCTCGGTACGGATTTTAGGAAACTCCTTGATGAAGTCGCCAAGAATTTTTGGCATCAGGTTGTTTCCCACTGTAGAGCTGGCACTGATTTTAAGAACGCCCTGCTCATAACACCCGCCTTCAACAAACTGCTGTTCTATCTCTTTTGCACGATCGACCAACTCGCAGGCCATAGGCAATAAAGCCCGACCAGCGTCGTTTAGATTCATGGATGCGCCCTGATGCCGGTCAAAGAGCGGCCCCAGGTGTTTCTCTAACTCTGACAAAGCCATGCTGGCCGCAGGCTGAGAAATAAACAGCTGTTCAGCCGCTGCTGTTACTCGTCCGCACTGTGCAACGGCTTTAAATATTTCCAGCTGTCGCAGGGTAATATGCATACATTCTCTCCACCATTATCAATCATTTCTTGTACAGGGACGGCTAGCTGATACATGCACCAACACAATCACTGCATCCCCTGAACATAAAAATAAAGCCGGTTTGCATGGCTCACAACAGGGATAAAGATCACTTATAGCACCCTGTTTTTTTATTGATTATTCAGACCCGAACTTAATTCCTATACTGCGCCCACAAGTTGCCAAGACAGTTTTCCTTTTTGTCTTTGTTGTTGAGGAAAGAGCATGAAACATACTTCCATTAAATCCTGGGTAGAACTAAAGAAACAAACACCGGTGTTTGAACAAATTCTTCATTTAAGAAGACGTCAGCGTAATGCAACCTGCTGGAATCACATGTCTCTGTTTTTCCGCGAAGCGGACAAACACCTTAAATGACAGCTTCAGGCGTTTCATGTCTCAAGCCTATGCAGTACGTAGCATTCTGACAGTTAAAGCAGACCGTAACAATCATCCGTAAAAAGGCTATCGAGCTTTGCACCCTGCTAATACAGGCTGTAAACCCCGACAGCTTTAAGGCTTTCGGATTTAAACGTTACCGCAGAAGATTCAGCCGCAATTAATTGCGGCTTTTTTTAATGAATTAGTTTTTATTTCTGGCTTTCTGCAATTGTTCGAATATATTCCTGTTGTTCTGCAACAGTAAAAGCATTGGGTCGCTGAGCCTGAATAAGTTCGATCACCTCTTTCAATGGCATGCCACGCTCCAACATAATTTGCCCTGCCATCAAACCCGTTCTTCCCGAGCCACCTTTACAATGAATGGCTATGGACTGCCCGCTGTTCAATAGCTGATGGACATCCTTTCCGACTTTTTCCCATGCAGAAAAAAACGGTGCCTGCGGGCCTTCATCGTCCACAATCGGTAAATGGAACCACAGCATCCCCGCTTTCTCGACCTCTACCGGTAAATCAGCAACGTCACTTTCATGAAGGTCTTCTATCGGCATCAGGGTTAAAATTGCACGAGCTCCCCACTCTCGCAATGTTGTCAGCGAATCTGCCAGAGTCTCATCTTTAGTGCCTGGACAGGGCGTTAAGCCAATACGGCCATCAGAGTCATTGACCGGAACAGACCAGATTGGGTGTGATGAACTCATCATGTTCTCTCTACAGGTTATTGTGAAAGTGCAGGATTTTATGTGGTTCAGGAAAAAAATGCCGCTATTAAATAGCTATAAAATAACGACATTTGTCGGATGATTAATGTTCTCTCAAGTCAATTCGATACAAAGCGAAGCCCGCATCATCCTTGCCCACCTGCTTCATCTTGTACACTGCATGCTCTTTGATGAAACCAGCGGCTTTCTTACTTGGAGAGGTTTCAACCACAACATCCAGATCGACATCCGTCTTGATCGGTGCCAGCTTCCAGTTGTTGGTAGCAGTAGGTTCTACAGAGCCGGTTTCTTCAGTCTCTTTGGCAATATAGTTAGACAACACTTGTCTGTTTTCATCCGGTGAGGCAAAGGCAATGTGATCATCCCCTGTGCCGGCAAAGTTTCCTCCGCCGTATGCCCTGTAGTTATTGGTTGCGATGACAAACTCCTGATCGTCCCTGACGGGCTTCCCTTCGAATGTCAGGTCTACAATTCTATTGGCGTCAGGGTGAATTAACCGGCCATCGCCATCGAATTTGGCAGGTTGTGTCACATCGATCTGGTAATCAACACCTTCAATAACATCAAAGTTGTAGGTTCTGAAACCATCCCAATTGATCAGGTGCTGTTGTTTGGTGGTGTTCGGATCTATCTGGTTAAACTGTCCGGCTGACATTTCCAGCCAGTCCTTGAGTTCTTTACCATTAATCTTCAAGGCAACCAGCGTGTTTGGGTAAAGATAAAGATCGGCGGCATTACTAAAGGTCAGAGTGCCGGCCTCCACTTCAGTAAAGCCATTCGGGTCATCTTTGCGTCCACCCACCTTGAAAGGAGCAGCAGCTGATAGAACGGGCAAACCTTCAAGATCCGGATCTCCTTCAATGAACTCTTTGACATAATCAATCTGGGCATCATTAACAATCTGGATAGTAGGGTCATCCTGAACCAGTGCCAGATAGCTATACATCACGTCTGTTGCCTTGCCGATAGGCTGGTTAACAAATTTTTTAGTGCCTTTATGTTCAATTTTTACGGCTTTGACGATTTCAGGGTCCGCTTCAACCAGGGCTTTGTTGTTTCTGCGATCATAAACCGGACGAGCTTGCGAGCGAGCAGAAGTGACTTCCCATTCACCGCTGCTGTTGTTCAATGTTAAATCAACAATCCCCAGGTGATCTCCCCAGCGCCCGGGCATTACGGCTGCCACACCGTTTATTGTGCCTTCATCAATATCGACACCTTTGATGCCCTTATAGGCCGGTCCGGGAAAAACACCATGGGAGTGGCCAAACATAATGGCATCAATACCTTCGACCTGAGAGAGGTAATAGACCGAGTTTTCAGCCATTGCTTTGTAAGGATCGGTACTGATGCCGGAGTGAGGGATGGCAATAATCACATCAGCCCCTTCTTCTTTCATCTCCGGCACCAGCTTCTTGGCGGTCTGCAAAATATCCTTGGCAATCACCTTGCCTTCAAGGTGCTTCCTGTCCCATTGCATGATCTGCGGGGGAACAAACCCGATGTAGCCCACTCTTACTGCCTGTTTTTTTCCTTTGGTATCCACAAACACCTTGTCCTGAATAACATAGGGGTTGAACAAATGGCGTTTGGTTTTTGCAGACAGAACATTGGCACTGACATAAGGGAAGTTAGCTCCCGCCACGGCCAGCTTCAGGTACTCCAGACCATAGTTGAATTCATGATTGCCGATATTGCCAACATCGTAGGTCAGCAGGTTCATCGCTTTATAAACCGGGTGAACATCACCTTTTTTTAATCCCCGGTCAGCCATGTAGTCGCCCATTGGCGACCCCTGAATCAAATCGCCATTATCGACAAGTACACTGTTTTTCACCTCTTTCTGCGCCTGCCGGATCAGTGTTGCCACTCTCGCCAAACCTATTTCTTCCGATGGCTGCCCCCTGTAATAATCAAAATCCATAACATTGGCATGAATATCTGTGGTTTCCATAACCCTCAACTCAATGGTGGCTGCATAGAGAGCACCACTGAGAATCCAGCCTGACAATACCGGTGTAACCACTGTCCGAAGGAACAACATATAGAACCTGCATAAGTGACTGAAATACAAAGGCGCAAAAGTGTAAGGAGAATCAGGGGGGAAGGTAAACAGAATACACTAGGTTAAAACTTAATCATCTAAAAACTCATTCCCTTTAGATTTCAAGACTTTAAGGAGCTGTGCTTATGACCAGAACAAATAGCCCGGCTTCAGAGGATTCCAAAGCCGGTGCTGATTCAGAGTTCAAAATTGGCGTCAATCAAATCGCCAACAGAGTGGTTGACCACCAGTTTTTGCTGATCAAACCAGCCGTCAAGCAGTTTACGATGATCCTCTGAGGAAGAAGCATAGCGCTTGGCAGGTACAACAAAGCCTGAAAAGCCTTCTTTCGTACCGCCGCCACCAAATACCAATTGGTTGGCATCAATCACATTCGTCAGAAAATCGTCGAAAAAGGCATCCATGGACTCTTCTGTGGTGGAATCGACGAAGGTCAGATCCACTTCAAAGCCCATCACCTTGAACTCATCAACGTACAACTTCTTACGCAGTCGTTTGCTTCGCTTTTTAGCATCAGTCTTAATCATTGGGTACAACCTTAATCGCATGATTTAAAGATGCACTAGAAGATACGACAGATATCCCGTCTTGGCAAAATAGAACCAAAAGGCAGGAAGCCATAGGCTAACCTATTGTTAACAACAGTAATAATAAGTCAGGGATAGCGATGAAAGTTACTCGTGAAAGTGTCAGGGCGTATTTTAAGAAACATATAAACTTTGCCTATATAAAGCACAAAATTGCTTTGAAGTTCGGGTTCAAAGTTAAAAATAAGGATGAAGTTAGCCCGCAAATCTCCAGAAAAGCCAGTACTGAAGGCAATCCGTCGAAATCCAAGTCTATCGGTACGCGCAAGACTGCAAAATCAGAATCTCCAGCGGTTAAAGAGGAAAGAAAGCAAGCGTGTAAATTATACGATGCGATGCTGACTCACTGGATGTCAGGCCAACCTGAAGAAGCTGTAGATAGTCTGGCCAAGCTTTATGATCAGATTGATAAAATGATGAAACTCGAAAATCATGGAGCCATAGCCGCAGATGACTATGCAGACAGGGCTAGATCCATAATGCTTGATCTTACTAAATCAATGTCATTCATAAAGAAATGCAAAATACATTTAAGTACGAAGCCCGGTGGAGAAATTTACCGCGGACTCCGTGCATTAACTTTTTTGCAGAATGGAAGAAATAGTGACGGAGAGGTAATGAGGTATGGCTTAAGTGATAAAGCTCAAACTTACTTAGTCCACGCCGGCCCACTTTACATGGATCTATTTAGAAAATTTCATCCATTAACAGCCTCGAGACTTGAAAAGCGTATAATGGATGAAACCGATCCGAATAGAGCCCAGTCAGCACGACAAGTGACTGATTCAGAAGCGGCTTTTAAAGCTTTAAGCACAATCGAATAACCGTTACTTTTGAGAAATCACATAAAGTAACGGCATGACGCATTTTATTGAATATGGGCTAACACACCATCCAGTTCATCAAGGCTATTATAAGAAATCACCAGTTTTCCCTTACCCTTGGCATTGTGCTGAATAGCCACTTTGGCACCAATGCGATCGGTCAGGTCATCCTCAAGACGTTTAATATCAGGGTCAATTTTCTTCTCTTTGCCTTTTTTACCCTGCTCTTTTTCCTGCTGAATACGACGGACCAGCGCTTCAGTCTGACGAACAGACAACTCTTTTGCCACCACTGAACGGGCCGCATCCAGCTGCTCTGGTTCAGGCAAAGGCAGCATTGCCCGGGCGTGCCCCATTTCCAGGTCACCGTTCTCCAGCAGCTTCTTTACCTCGTCACCCAAAGACATCAGACGCAATGTGTTGGCAACTGCAGCCCTGGATTTGCCGACCGCTTCCGCTACTTCCTGCTGGGTCAGTTCAAACTCTTTTTGCAGACGGGAAAGAGCAATGGCTTCTTCAATGGGATTAAGATCTTCACGCTGAATATTTTCGATCAAAGCCATGGCAATAGCAGCATCATCCGGCACATCACGAATCAGCACCGGCACTTCACCTAATCCAGCAATCTGGGCAGCACGCCAGCGTCGTTCACCGGCAATGATTTCATAACGGTTTTCAGCCAGCGGGCGCACTACGATAGGCTGCATAATCCCTTGTGCCTTGATGCTTTCCGCCAGCTCTTCCAGAGCATCCGGATGCATATCGCGGCGGGGTTGGTATTTGCCACGAACAACAAACTCAACCGGAAGATCCTTCATCTCCCTATCAGAAGATCCTTCAACAAGGTCGGTCATGGAGGCTTCAGGCATGGCGAGATCGCCAGACACTGAAGTCGATAAATTCGCACCACCCAGCAGTGCGTTCAGATTGGTGCCGAGACGTTTTTTAGCCATTAGCTCACAGCTTCCCTTTGAGTCTTGAACTTAATGTCGTGCCTGCGGATCATTTCTCCAGCCAAAGCTAGATAGGCAATAGCACCACGGGAGTTTTTATCGTAAGCCAGCACTGGTTTACCATGGCTGGGCGCTTCAGCCAGCCGGACATTCCTGGGAATGACCGTGCGGTAAACCTGATCACCAAAATGACTGATCAACTGGCGGGACACCTCATTGGTCAAACCAATACGAGGGTCGTACATGGTTCGCAACAGACCTTCTATATGCAACCCGGGATTAAGCGTCTGACGAATACCGGTAATGGTTTCCATCAAAGCCGTTAATCCTTCCAGAGCGTAGTACTCACACTGCATGGGAATGATCACGCCTTCAGCTGCCACCAGTGCATTCAGTGTCAGCATATTTAACGACGGCGGGCAATCGATCATAATGAAGTCGTAGCGACCCTGAACCTGTTTGAGAGCATCCCGCAGGCGGATTTCCTTCCCTTTAAGGTTCATCAGTTCCACTTCGGCAGCAGTCAGGTCAGAATTGGTGGGAAGAATGTCGTAACCGGCTTCGTCACTGTGAACAATGACATCGTCAATGGCACTGCGTCCGGTCAGCACATGATACGAAGATAACTCCAGATCATGCTTGTTCACGCCACTTCCCATGGTCGCGTTGCCCTGAGGATCCAGATCAATCAGCAACACCCTGCGTTTGGTGGCGACCAGAGAAGCGGACAGGTTCACGCAGGACGTTGTTTTACCGACGCCGCCTTTCTGATTGGTTACTGCGAGTATTTTTCCCACTGCCTTATGTTACCGTTCGTTCTATTAGTTCTTTATCTGTTTCAGCATAACGAGATGACGCTGTGCCTCACAACCCGGAACCGACAAAATATGACTTTCGGTCTCTTTTACATCAGATCGGGCTGTATACAGATCCTGTAATTCTTCTTCGGGATACAAGCCTTTCATGGCCAGAAAGGTACCTTCCGGACTCAAAAGGTGATGTGTTCCTTCGACCATATCCAGCAAAGAGCTGAAGGCTCGTGACATAATAACATCAAAGGGTTGCCTGGCCTGAAAGGATTCACAGCGGGTGTTTTCAACCTGAACATTTTTCAGGCCAAGCTCCATTTTCGCCTGAGTCATGAATCTGGTTTTTTTACCATTACTGTCCAGCAAAGTGAATTGCTTTTCAGGGTACATGATCGCCATGATCATTCCCGGCAGACCCGGGCCGGAGCCGACATCCAGCAGGTGATCGCCGGTCATATAGGGAGCAATACTCAAACTGTCGAGAATATGGCGGGACACCATCTCGTTAATATCACGCACAGCGGTCAGGTTGTAGGCTTTGTTCCACTTGGCCAGCAACTCGACATATCGGGTCAGCAAATCAGCCTGTTCTTCGGTTAACGACACAGACAGTGTATTTGCACCACGGCAGATACTTTCACGTAGGGACATTTCAAACTAACCCGGAAAAAATCAATAGGTTAGTTTATTGTAATTCTGTTAAAGCGTCGAACGCAGCCTCTACCCATACAAACCGAGTGCAGGAGGTTCCCCTCCCGGCGCTCGAAATCCACTGGTCAGGGTGCTTGTTCAGAAGTCAGATGAGTCAGTTTCCGGCAGGTCTCCTGCTGACTGATATTACTCCCGCAGGTATTAATAATTTTATCCATTTCTATTTTTTTCGTCTGGGCCTGATACCCCAGTCCCTCTCGGGCAGCGTTAAGCATCAGCCCTTCATCCTGATCCGCCATCCAGGTAAAAATGCCACCCAGTTTATGTTTGCGGACATATTGCGCTTTGGCAAAAACGGTTCGCGGGGTATCCAGCGACATGAAGATGCCATTGGTTGGATTAAACAGATAATCCGCATTGGCCTGCTGATCGGTATAAAGCCGATAACCATTGGTCGCTGTTAATCCTGAGGCTGCTGGCAACAGGTAATTGCTGAACACATCATTAATAGCAGTAACCGCAGATTCAAAAGTTCCCATCAGGTTCTGACGGTGAGTGTATGAACCTTTAAGAGGGCTATAGCTTTCTATTTTGACGTTGGCAGCATTTCGGCTGTAGTTGGCATAGCCCAGCTGAATATGTTTGGGTGAAAGTCTCATACTGACCATTTTTTCTGGGCTTGCCGTCCGTGGTTTATACAGCAGCTACAAATTTTCTCTGGACTTACATAGGAACGGCCAAACACCGCTATGATCGTTACTGTAAAAGATACCGCAACAGTGAAAGGCCGCCCCGATGCAAGTATGTCAGCCACTAGCTGAAGCCGCCAATTTTTCTTGTCATGCTATCCAACAGCTTGAGCAAAAACTGGCCGTTCTTCGTCAGGAACACAGCCCAATCAAGCACTTTGAAGACTATGAAGGTGAGATCCATAAACTCTTTATCGAAGCAGAGCAAAGCGTTCTGGCAGAAGACCTGACCGGGCTTGATATTGACGTTCCTGCGATTGAGGTAAGCGGTGTCTGTTACCATCGGGTGTTGCGATCTTCAGAAACTTATCAATCCGCTGTCGGCCCTGTCCGGGTTTTGCGTACGCTCTATCGTAACGGTAAGGATCACTCTATCATCCCTTTGGAGCTACAGGCAGGTATTGTAGAGGGGTATTGGACACCAAAAGCAGCTAAACAAGCTGTCTGGATGGTTGCGCAAATGCCTCCCGGAGAGGCTAAAAGCCTACTTGATCTGATAGGGAACATGACGCCCTCGGAAAGCTCTCTGGCCAGACTACCCAAAAAGTTCAATGCGCAGTGGGAACCCAATAGGGAAGCCTTTGAAGACTTTCTCTGGGAAAGCGTCAAGGTTCCTGAAGAAGCTGTGACTGCGGCCGCTTCTCTTGATGGCGTCATGTTGCCGATGAAAGATGGTAAACGTCAGGAAAAGCGGGAACAGAATAGAGTCGATGGCAAGCGAACCCGTGGCCCTGCTGGCTGTCAGGAGGCCAGTTGTGGAACATTGTCGTTTTACGATGCACAGGGTGAACGCTCAACGGTCAGGATGAGTCGAATGCCTGAAAGCAAGAAAGTGACTTTGAAACAATCACTCTCCGCACTCCTGAGCGAAGCTCTTCGACAGAGGCCAGATCTGACGCTTGTTAAAGTCGCTGATGGGGCAAAAGACAACTGGACCTACCTTGCCAATGAACTCCCTGAAGGTCACGAGGTTGTAGACTTCTATCATGCCGCAGAGCACCTGAAGAAAGCGTTTGACCTGTCCTATGGTGAAAACAGCAACAAATCCAGAGAAAAGTTCATCACCTATCGCCACATCCTCAAAGAGGAGCCCGAAGGTGTTGAAAAAGTCATCAAAGCTCTGGCTTACCAGCATAAACGACACCCTCGTCGATCGAAGTTGAAAACAGAGCTGGAGTACTTCAGAAGTAATCGAACCCGCATGAACTATGCTGAACACTTGTCGCACAACTTGCCAATAGGCTCAGGGGTTATTGAGGCTACTTGTAAAACCTTGGTAACGCAGCGAATGAAGTGTTCTGGAATGAGGTGGCGGCATCCCGGAGGCCAAGGTATTTTGACAGCAAGGTCATTAATTCAGAGTGGCATGTTCGACAATGGCTGGAAGTTACTGGCGGTGACCTACTGCGCCAAGGTCACGGAAGTGGGTATGGACAATGTCATCCCATTCCCCATGCAGAAAGGTGACTTGGAATTATAGTACCAGTCAATATGAGACTTTCACCCATATGTTTTGTATCTATTCCCAGCGTTTTTATCATATATTGAATGGAATCATCCGCAGACAGAGTACTGTTTTCATTCCGCTTCAGATTAGTATGATGACCCAGACTTTCAGACCATATTTCCCCAAAAAAGTCATAGGTCATCAAGTGAATCGTATCCACACCTGAGTCTACAAGACTCTTCAGATTGGCCGCATCAATTATGTTTTTTGGAGCGCCTGCCGCGATAGCCAGTTTCACGCTATTCCGGCCATTATTATTCAATTCCTGACGCAATAACTTAATGAAAGCCGCATAATTACCCGCATCATTTTGAGGATCAAATACATTATTGGCTGCTCCCCGAACCCCTGGATACTCCCAGTCGATATCAATCTGGGTGATAAAAGGATAGGCATTAATAAATCGAACCAGACTGGTCACTAAAACTTGCCGGTTCTCCGGTTTTACAGCATCGGATACAATGTTCGAGAGTGACCAGCCAAAAATACTTACCCCTACTTCAGTGTCCGTTGTCTCAGTCAGTTTCTTCAAAACTCCCATCAAACCACCATAGTTCAGCGACTTCCAACTGGCATCCCACACGCCGTTAACGCCAGCCGCCGGAAAGGCTTTTTGAAAGTCGGCATAAAGGTCGGTTGACATGATTTGAAATTTATCACCTCCATGCTCAATACAGTTTTCTTCAATTTTCTTTATAGAAGCCGTAATGGAAGGGTCGCCAACCTGAGTGCCACAAGCCCCAAAAAAAGAGAGGATCACTTTATCGTAGGCAGCTAGCCCGGATATTTCATAAACAAGCAGCAACTACCATCCCATCCTCTTAATTTTGGACTTTTCCGCAAGCCTGTTGCTCTGTTAACCATGTGAAAGACATTGCAGCCCATACTTGCTTACAGATTAGACGCTAATCAACGAATCCTGCTATTTCAGGATAACGGAA
The DNA here is from genome assembly GCF_001583435.1 of Endozoicomonas montiporae CL-33. Lineage (NCBI taxonomy): Bacteria > Pseudomonadati > Pseudomonadota > Gammaproteobacteria > Oceanospirillales > Endozoicomonadaceae > Endozoicomonas > Endozoicomonas montiporae. The sequence continues at coordinate 5,411,881 of NZ_CP013251.1, forward strand.
AGCCCCAAGGCTCTTTCATCTGGTTGCTATGTACCTTGATTGAGTCTTATGAAAGTTGCTACCCCGGTCGAAGTATCGGCATCTGGTAAAAGACTTCTGTCACATGCTGCAAAAGCCTCTTGAATGGGCAGCTACGCGGCAGATGAAGTTTAATTCGGTCTTTATATTCAACCACTTTGACTGCAACTTTACAGAGCTTCATGATCACCGTTGATGGCTGCGCTTTTTCCAGCTCCGTACCTTTCAAAGTCTTGGTTCTTAACTCATAGTGCAAAACATAAGCGGCACAGGCATAAAACATTCTCAAATGGTTAGCCAAAAAGCCCTGATCGGACAATCTGTCGCCGGACAGATCACTTTTCAGATGTTTGATGAAGTTCTCATCCTGTCCTCTTGGACAGTAAAGCTCTTCATAAATTACCTCTGGAGAAGCTTCCTTCATCGACGTCACAATGAAACGAGGGTTGTCGCCTTTTTGGTTGACCTCCGCCTTGTAAATTATCCGGGTATCGAGACCTTTCCAGCTCTTGGCCTGGTATTCTGCTTCCCCGTAAAGTCTGAGCCGATCAGGTTCTGGCATGTTGTTCAGTCTTGCCAGCTCAGTCTTGACCTTCAGAGCTTGACGCGCTTCATCCAACAACTCTTTGGCTTTTGGCCGCAAAGCCGTTTTGTGGCCTGCACCTTTGCCCAGGACATAATCCGAATGAGGGGCATTCTGAACCACCCACATTAACTCCGGTTGAGCGAAGTGGCTGTCTCCCCGAACCAGTAGATGGGTTTTCGGCCACTTTTTCCGAAGCAGCCGAATGACCCGTTCGAGAATGGCTGCATTTTCCTTGCCCGTTGGGGTTTTCCCCGGACGAAGAATCGCCGTAATCAGCTTGCCGCTGAGTCCCTCAAAAATCATCAGGGGCAAGTAGCAGTAGTCCTGATATTTGGCATTAAACAGGTTCATCTGCTGGCCACCATGAGTAATGGCCGGTGTATGATCAAGATCGATAACGATCACCGGAGGTGGCAGCTTGTAACTGCTGATAAAGTGATGCACAAATGCTTCAGCCATCCTGTAAATGTCGGAGCGGGTCATAGATTGTCCCAGCCGGGTAAAAGTGGGCGCTGATGCGAGATGGTTATCGCTGTCCAACGGATTGCGACCAGTGGCCAGTTTGAACATAGGGTCTTTACGCAAACGGTTACTGTCGTTGGCATCTTCATAGCCGCAGGCCATTTGCAGAACCCGCTGAACCAGAAGTTCTTTCAGGGAGTGGTCGATATAGGATTGATGGCGTCTGTCATTGATGGCATCAGTCATTTTGCAGATAAGACCGCTCTGCAGAATGGTTTCCCGTAGCAGCAGAGTGCCAAAGTCAGAAGATAACTCCCCACCATTGAAGTCTGCCCGGATGGTTTTTCCATTTGAGGGATGAAAACGAAGCTGTTCTTGTGTAGATTTGGGCATGGCAAGTTCCGGTTTGCTTCTTCCGAAGCTTTCTTTTGGTCGACCCAATTATATCAAGTGATTGGGCGGAACTTGCCTCCTTTTATGAAATATTCGGGCTAGTGTATCAATAGATGGCACCAGCCCCTGACTGTAGTGTGTCCAGTTCGATAAATAAGCTGAAACTTCCGGAAGGTTTTTATTGGTCTGATAAGTGTTGAACTGTTTTTTGGCGCTGTTTATCTTTTCTTTTGTTAGTCCGGTGCCCGTTTCCCAGGGGTTTGATAAAACAGAGCCTGATGCAAACAACAAACTAATAGCAACAAAACAAGAAACCACTGATTTTAATGTATTCATTGGTACAAAGTCCTTTCTACACTCAATTAAAAAATTAGTTTCACCTTTGTAATCGTCACTTTGTCCAGATAAGCCAATTATTTTTCATGTTCTCAGAACTGGTTCGTTGCTTCCTAACTACACCTTTTACTCTCTAAATCATTCGTTAAAAAAGTCGATATGTCTCGAAATACTCAATTGATTTCATACATATGACAGATTCTCAAGAACGATTTGAACAGCTTATTAAGCACCTAAGCGATATAAGTGGACATGAATTCCCTATTAGTAATAACGCATGCACGCTAATTAATGAAACCGATGAAGTAGCAGCAATTATTGAATTGCCCGAAGGCAGTGACCTCCTGCTATTTCATTCTATGGTCTCACGCTTACCTTCTGAGCCGGAAGTGCGTTATGGCAGGGCTCTTCAACTATTAAACCTCAACAATAGCCCGGAAAAACTGCGTGGAGCCTGGTTTGCCATAGACGGTGAAGGCTTCGGCATTCACCTGATGAGCAGCTCTCCAATTTACAGTCTTAGCGAAGGCCAGTTTGAAAACCTTCTTTTCAACTATATCCAACTCACAGAAGAGCTAAGACAACAACTTACAGAAGAAGAACTGGAAATCTCGCCTCCCCTGTCTCCTTTTGAAGGATTACAGGTATGAGTACAGGCGGAATCAATTCTTCTAAACCACTTATTTCTGAATTTAAAACCGATAATAAAGTAGTTGATGATGGTAATAAAAAGTCACCATCCTTAACTGCTTCAAACCCCGGACTGAAAGCTCTATTACTAAAGTGCAAAAGCGGAGTTAAAGGGGCTCCAGGGAAAATTAAAGGTCACTTTCAGTCCTTGCGTAGCAAGCCTGCAGAGATAACCCCCGAGCTCGTTTCAAAAAAAGCTAAAGCATACAGTATTGAGGCTTCTCCCCCCACAGATGCAGGGCAAAAGATCCAATTGGCTATTGACGCAGAAATTGCTGCATTTCCCTATCACCAATCTCTTGAAAAAATCACTAACACCTCCAAACTCCCGGAGAGTCTCTCAAGCGTTGATAAAGAAGTTGCAGAAAATCCAGGCTTTGGTGAATGGGATACTGCACGGCCTCTTGCATTAGCTGCTGGCAAAGCAACGGGACTTTCAACAAAAGGGGCAAAAGGCTTCATTTACGATAAAAAATCTGGCTTAACGGCCTATATTCTTCACAATCCGACAGCAAAACCAACTCCTGAAGTCAGATTGGTTTTTGGAGGAACTACCTCAGGAAAGGAAGCAGGAGGATTGGCTAAACGATCAATACTAAACGGAGGGTTTACGCTTAAACAATGGATAGCCAACGGTAAAAATGCTGCTCTCGGCAAAACGCCTGATAGCTACAAGCAAGCCAGCGAATTAACCCGACAAGTGATGGATTTGATGGCAAAGGATCCGAAGTATAAAGATTATTCTTTCACTGTATCCGGTCACTCAAAAGGGGGGGGAGAAGCAGCCTATGCAGCTCTGACCCAAAAAAAGCCTGTTAATGCGATTTGCTTTTCCAGTGCAGAGTTTGGAAAAGAGATGAGAGAATCAATACCTGAGGAAAAAAGAGCCAATGCTGCATCCCATGTTCACCATTACTACATAGAAGGCGACCCTGTACCAAAAATGAGTGACGAGCGTTTAATCAAAGCAACCGGTAGCAAACTTGGACATATAGGCAAAGTGACAGAGCTTCCGGCAGACGGTAAAGGAAAAGGCATAAAAGAGCTGGATCGCCATGACCAATTTAATCGCCATATCCGAAACTTTGCCGGTGAATGATTACTCTATAAATGACATCTCTTCATCCGGTTTTCTTGCAATAATCTGAACAACTTTTGTGCGGCCTGTTTGAAAGTTTTTTATCTGATTAGACATCATCGTATTCATTCTCTCGCCCAACAAAAGCTTATAAGTCAGGGAAGCAGTCTCTTCTTCATTAAGTTGTTTTTCTAAAACCGCTTCCAACCATGCTAACGCCTTCTGACTTCTGTCATCACAGGATAAAATTTCAAATCCTGACTGGCTAATAGCCTGCAGTTGATCCTCCTGACTGGCAAGAAAGCTGATTTTTTCACTTTCCGCCCAGGAAACCGGGTAAACGACAGGTTCTCCAGAGCCAGCAATGATATCAAAACAGGCCAGAAATCCTCCCGGCTTAAGGACGCGGGCCAGCTCGGAAAAAAACAGCACTTTTTCCCTGATATTCATAGAGGCATGCTGTGTCCAGACCACGTCGTAACTATTTGCTTCAAATGGAAGGTCTAATACAGTGCCTTGCAGATAGCTAAGCTTGTCCTGAAGCCCAAAACGTCGGGCAAAAGATCTGGCAACTTCACAGAATTCTCCCGTCAGGTCGATCCCTGTAACGTAACAACCGTATTCCGAGGCAATAAACCTTGAAGGACCTCCCAAACCAGAACCCGCATCGAGCACTCTGGTTTCCGGACGTAAATTCAGCAGCGAAGCCATTTCACCAGTCGCTTCCTGTTTCAACAAATGCAATTCGTCCAGATCTGACAAATCGGCCAACTTCAGGTTGTGAATGTCTTTGCCTTTTTGCCGTAAAGTACCAAGGATTTTTTCTTCCAGATCGGAGGAGCAACCACCGTAATGCTGCTCAACATCTTTCTCAAGCATGCCTATTAACCGTTAAATAACAGATAACTAATTGGGAGAGATCTACAAATAAGCTTTAATACATAAAAACGTAATTCTAGCTTATATAAAACGGGTAAAGTATTTTCTTTACTTATAAAAGAAAGCCCTTGGGAACCAGAGTTACCAAGGGCTTTTTATGATTTTTATGACTTACAGTCGTTACCCAATTAAACGTTCAGCCAATTACCGAGCGCTTTTTCAGGTGAATCAAAAGCAGTGATACAGCTGCTGGCGTCATACCCTGAATTCGCGAAGCACGCCCGAGAGTGTCTGGCTTGTGGTCGTTCAGCTTCTGTCGAATCTCGTTGGACAAACCTTCAATGCCACTGTAATCAAAGTCAGCAGGAATAGCTGTGTTTTCATAACGACGCAACCGCTCAATCTCTTCCGTCTGACGGTTAATATAGCCTTCGTACTTAGTCGCTATCTCAACCTGTTCTCTTACCTGTGGATTACTTTCAGACTCTCCCGACAGATCAGCAACATCGTTATAGGTCAGCTCAGGACGACGTAACAGCTCCTGCAGGTTGTATTCACGGGTTAACGGGTTAGACAGTTTATCTTCAATTTTTCCTGAAGCTTCGCTTTTAGGCTGGATGTAGGTAGTACGTAAACGCTCACTCTCGTTTTCGATACGTTCTTTTTTATCCACATAGGATGCCCAGCGCTCATCATCCACAAGACCCATCTCACGTCCCTTTTCTGTCAGGCGCAAATCGGCATTGTCTTCACGAAGAATCAGACGGTATTCCGCACGGCTGGTAAACATACGGTACGGCTCACTGGTGCCGTTGGTAATCAGGTCATCAACCAGCACACCAATGTAGGCTTCATCACGGCGTGGGCACCAGCTCTCTTTGTCTCTGGCGCGCAAAGCCGCGTTCATTCCTGCCAGCAAACCCTGTGCGGCGGCTTCTTCGTACCCCGTTGTACCATTGATCTGACCAGCAAAGAACAAACCGGGAATCGCTTTGGTTTCCAGAGAGTATTTCAGATCACGCGGGTCAAAATAATCGTATTCAATGGCATAGCCCGGACGGGTAATGTGTGCATTTTCCAGACCACGAATCGAGCGGATAAACTCTATCTGAACATCAAACGGCAGACTGGTAGAGATGCCATTTGGATAAAGTTCATGTGTGGATAACCCTTCCGGTTCCAGAAATACCTGATGAGAATTCTTGTCAGCAAAGCGGGTAATCTTGTCTTCAATAGAAGGGCAGTAACGAGGTCCAACCCCTTCGATCACACCAGTAAACATTGGAGAGCGGTCCAGACCGCCACGAATCAGGTCGTGTGTCCGTTCATTGGTATGGGTAATAAAACAGGACACCTGCTGTGGATGCTGCTCAACAGAGCCCATGTAAGACATCACCGGCGTTGGAGTATCACCCGGTTGCTCCTGCATTACCGAGAAATCCACACTGCGGGCGTCGATGCGTGCCGGTGTACCGGTTTTCAGTCGCTCAACCCGCAGGTTCAGCTCACGCAAACGATCAGCCAGAGCGATCGAAGGAGGATCACCCGCACGGCCACCGCTGTGATTCTCAAGACCAATATGGATGCGCCCTCCCAGGAAAGTACCTGCTGTCAGAACCACATTATCTGCCAGAAAGCGTACACCCATGTTCGTTACAACACCGGCCACTTTATCCTGATTCATTACCAGGTCATCTGCCTGTTGCTGAAATATCCACAGGTTTTCCTGATTCTCCAGAATCGTACGAATCGCCTGCTTGTACAGAGCCCGGTCTGCCTGAGCACGGGTAGCACGCACAGCAGGTCCCTTGCGAGCATTCAGAACACGAAACTGAATACCGCCCAGATCTGTCGCCAGTCCCATGGCACCGCCCAGCGCATCCACCTCCTTTACCAGGTGGCTTTTGCCAATACCGCCAATAGCGGGGTTACAGGACATCATGCCCAGAGTTTCGATGTTGTGGGTCAGCAGCAGGGTTTTAACACCCATACGTGCTGAAGCGAGTGCTGCCTCGGTACCGGCATGGCCGCCACCGATAACAATCACATCAAACCGAGTTGGAAAGTCCACTGCCAAGGTCAGGTCACCTGCTTCGTTAGTCTGGAAACTGGAAAAAATGGCTAAGTATACATCAGCCACTTTTCAACAACATGCTTCCGCCGACGGATTACATTGGAAAGAAGCGCCGGCGCTAGCTTACTCACAAGCATTAACGGCTTTCAGTCGTAAAGCCCGAAGAAATCTGTGACCGTTTACCAGCGAAAGAAAGCCTGAGCGAAATGTCCAAAAAACAATCATTCCAAAATCTCTATTGATGTATTGTTATTTTTATTATTAATGGTGTGGGTAATTTTTGTGGATAACTAACTCAAAGCCTTTAAATACAAAGAATTGTAAATTGAATAACCCTGTCAGTCTTTTGTGAAATACCTGCTATTAACCTGTGATTTTTCTGTAGAAAAACGTGGAATTTATCCACACGAAGCCAACAACCGAAATCATTTTTTCTGTGTATGAATCAATGAACAGCCACACTTTTTCCACAGCTTATTTTCGAAATAAACCTGCGAGTTTCTCAACTGATAATGAGATATCCACTTATGCCAAAGAAGGTGAGGTTCAAATAATAAGCAAACATTCGTACAAGTTTGTCTGGTCAACGAAGTCAAAATATGTAAAATACGCAAATGCAAATTATTCCTATTTAGAACTACTAAGAAAGTAACGACCATGAAGCTGATTCAATCCATTCTGCTGACAGCAGCTGTTGCTGCAACGGCCTCTGTTACATCTGCCAAAGAAGTTAATGTTTATTCCTATCGTCAACCTTTTCTCGTAGAGCCACTGTTTGAGGAATTCACCAAAGAAACCGGTATTCCGGTCAAGGTGGTGTTTGCAGATAAAGGCCTCACCGAACGCTTGCAGCGTGAAGGCCGGCTAAGCCCTGCAGACGTCGTTTTAACAACAGACATCAGCCGTCTGATGGAGTTGGTAGACAGGGATCTGAGTCAGCCAGTAGACAGCAACGCTCTGGAAGACACCATTCCAGACCAGTTCCGTGACCCGGACGGTCAGTGGTTTGCCCTTACAAAAAGGGTTCGGAATATTTACACCACCAGACGTGATGGAAAACCGGAGAGTATTTCCTATGACGATCTGGCAGATCCTGAGTTCAAAGGCAAGATCTGTACCCGAAGTGGCAAGAATGCCTACAACGTAGGTCTTGTCGCTTCTTACGTTGCCAACTATGGAGAAGAAAAAACCATAGAGTGGCTGGAAGGCTTTAAGTCCAATCTGGCACGCCGCCCACAGGGCAATGACCGGGCTCAGGTGAGAGCGGTCAGCGAAGGCGTCTGTGATCTGGCTCTGGGCAACAGTTATTACTACGGCGCGATGCTGAAAGACGCCGGACAACGGGAATGGGCCGAATCCGTTTACATTAACTTTCCTGATCAGGATGGAAAGGGGTCTCATGTAAACGTCAGTGGAATGGTACTTACCAGGCATGCACCTAACAAAGAGAGTGCGGTAAAATTGATGGAGTATCTGGCCAGTGACAAAGCTCAGGCAGCTTATGCAGAGGTTAATATGGAATACCCTGTTAACCCTTCAGTCCCTGTGTCAGAGTTGGTTGCCTCCTGGGGCGAATTTAAAGCAGACGACCTGCCCATCTCCAAGCTGGCCGAGAACTATTCAACGGCTCTGCGCCTGCTGGATGAAGTTCGATTCGATCTGTAATCAATCAGCTGCAACGCGCTTTACCTTGGTGTCGCACTGAATAGCGTCGCACTGATTTACAACACAGTTAACTTTCATCTATGAAACACAGTCTTTCACTGTACTGGAAAGCCGGCAGCTGGTTGCTGGCTTTTCTGTTATTTACTCCCACCATCTCGCTGGTTTACGAAGCTCTGACTCCTTCCGGTGAAATATTCCAACATCTGCGAAATACCGTACTTACGACGTATATTTTTAATACTGTTTTACTCATTTCAGGCGTAGGGCTTCTGGGACTGATTCTGGCTCTGCCTGCCGCATGGGTGATGGCATCTCATGATCTGCCAGGAAAAAAATACCTGCAGTGGCTTCTGGTGCTGCCACTGGCTATGCCTTCCTATGTTATTGCTTACATTTACACCGATCTGCTGGAATACGCAGGCCCTGTTCAACGAGCAATGAGAGCATTGACGGGTTGGCAAAGTGCAGCAGATTACCATTTTCCGGAAATTCGGTCGCTCGGAGGAGCGATGATCGTGCTGGCACTGGTCCTTTACCCATACGTTTACCTGCTGGCACGTACCGCGTTTCTTGAGCAGTCCCAGAGCCAGGTCTTAGCCAGTCGGCTATTAGGTTGCAGCCCTGCACAAAGCTTTTTTAAAGTGTCCATGCCCATGGCGCGTCCAGCCATTATTACCGGACTGGCTTTAATGGGTATGGAAACGCTCGGAGATTTCGCTACCGTCAGTTACTTTGCGGTTCCAACCCTCACTTCAGCGGTATACGACACGTGGTTAGGTTATGGAAGCCTGAACGCAGCGGCAAAAATCTCGGCCATTATGCTTCTGGTGGTGACCGTTCTTATCTCTCTTGAAAAATACAGCCGCCGTCGCCAGCAACTTTACCAGAAAGGTATTGGTCAGGATCACCGCTCTCCAACCCGTTTGAACGGCTGGAAAAAAACTCTGGCTCTGTTCTGGTGCTGGATGCTGGTTATCCTTGGTTTTGCACTTCCCGCTGCCATTCTTCTCGGCTACGTAGTCACTTATTTTGCTGATTCCTGGCGTCCGGAACTGATCACTTATGGGTTAAACAGTCTGAAAGTCTCTCTTGGAGCCGCGTTCTTTGCGACACTGGTGGCGCTGTTTCTGGGTCTTTATCAGCGACTTCAGGGGTCACAGATGGCACGAATGCCTGCGCGTCTGGTGTCATCAGGTTATGCCATGCCGGGCAACGTTCTGGCCATTGGTGTTCTAATCCCTTTAACCCTGTCCGATCACGGTATCAATAACCTGATTATGTCCATGGGTTACAGCCCGGTGGGATTGATTCTAAGCGGCTCTATTATCGCGATTATCTTTGCTTACGTGGTGCGCTTCTCCGCAGTTGCAGTGGGTAGTGTTGAATCCAGTCTTGGCCGGGTATCCCCTTCCCTTGATATGGCAAGCCGCACACTGGGTTGCTCACCGGGAGAAATGGTCAAACGGGTTCATATACCAATGGTGCGCAAAGGTCTGCTGACCGGTTTTCTGCTGGTCTTTATTGAAGCCATGAAAGAACTCCCTGCCGCTCTGCTGCTCAGGCCCTTTGGTTTTGAAACGCTTGCCACCTGGGTATTCCAGTATGTTTCCGATGAAAAGCTGGAACATGCAGCGCCTGCGGCACTTATTCTGGTACTGGCCGGACTATTGCCACTCATTTTGCTGAACCGATCCCTGGAGAGCCGAAAATGAAAGCCCTCGATATCAACCACCTCTGCTATAGCTACGACAGTACCGATGTTCTTCAAGAACTAAACCTGCAAATTGAAGCTGGTGAGATTGTCTGTTTACTGGGTCGCAGCGGCTGTGGAAAAACGACACTGTTGAAGGCTATCTCCGGATTGATTCAACCTGATGAGGGTTACATTGCCCTGCACGGTAAAACAGTCAGTTCATCAAAAGAGGTACTTCCACCGGAGAATCGTGGAATTGGCATGATCTTTCAGGATTACGCGCTTTTTCCTCATCTGTCAGTGGCTGACAATATCGCTTTTGGCCTGAGAAATCTGAGTCAGTCAGACTTGCAAAAACGTGTTCAGGAAATGCTGGAGCTGGTTAACCTGCATGGTCTGGATAAACGTTATCCACACGAATTGTCTGGCGGTCAGCAGCAACGTGTGGCTATTGCCAGAGCCCTGGCTAACCGACCTAACCTGCTGTTGCTGGATGAGCCTTTTTCCAATATCGACAGCCAGGTTCGTCAGCGTCTGATCAGAGAGATCCGTGACATCCTGAAGCAACAGAAGGTAGCGGCGCTGTTTGTTACCCACAGTCGGGAAGAAGGGTTTGCTTTTGCAGATTCGGTAGCGGTGATGCATGAAGGAAAAATTCTGCAGCGCGGGCGCTCTTTTGATGTGTATAACCAACCTTCCTGTCGCTTTGTCGCCGAGTTTATGGGTGCTGGTAACCTGTTGCAGGGAAAGGTTATTAACAGCCACCAGATCACTACTCCTCTGGGCATTGTAGAGTCTTCCACAAAGGTTTATGCACAACCAGAAACGACTGTGGAACTGTTTATAAGACCTCAGATGCTGACTGTGGAAAAGTGTGAATGTGACGATCCGGCTGATCCGGCATTCATACGACACCAACAGTTTATGGGCCGAAGCCTCCGTACAGAAGTGGAGTTGGAAAATAAGCTGTTTGTTGTGGATAACGTGGAAGTATTGCCAGAGAAAACGCCTGTACATATCCACGTCAAAGATCATGCACTGGTGCTTTTCAATGAGCAGGGGCAAACCATTTAATAACCATTTAAAGCGGTTACCAAAACTTTTCTGATCTGCCAGCAAAATGCGTAAAGCCAGTTAAACTTGGTTTTACGTATTTATTCTTTTTTTCACTCCTCTATCTCACCTTCGTAATACTCTATGGCAGATCTTATTTCGTTCGGGATCACAGTGTTCGTTGGCTTTTTTGCAATGATGAACCCCATTGCCAATACGCCAATTTTTATCAGCCTCACCGATGGCTTACGACCTAATGAAAAGTGCTCTATCGCACGCCGTTCCTGTCTGATTGCTTTTCTGATTGTCGCGACTTTTTGCTTATTGGGAAAAATAATCTTTGATATGTTCGGAATAACCATTCCTGCTTTTCGAATTACTGGCGGTATCCTGGTATTTCTGATTGGTAAGGACATGCTGAGTGGTAACACTTCTGATGTTCATACACCTAGTCATGAGGATAATGAGAAAAGTCTTGATGCTAAATTAAGCATTGCCATCAGTCCTCTCGCGACCCCTATTCTTGGAGGTCCGGGCATCATCGCTTCAGCAATGAATTTTGTTGGTGATCAGGGATTAAAAGAGATTATGGTGATCCTTGTCGCCTTGGCTAACTTATGCGTCATAACTTACTTTTTCTTCATATCAGGCGAGCGTTTTATTAAATTTATTGGTGAAAGTGCAATAAAGGTTATTAGTCGAATGATGGGGCTAATTCTGGCCGTCATGGGAGTACAGATGATTATTCTGGGGATCTATGGTGCGGTGCACTTGTATAAGTAACCAGTGCACCTTTTATTGTTGATCGTTCAGTTCTTAATCCCGGCTTCCCAAAAAACCGGATCCGAGTAGAACCACAGATCTTCCCATTGATCCAATGGTTCCTGATTGACTTCCGGTTCAAGGTATTCACCGCTGGTACCACGCAAACGCACATAACCGTTTGCATGCTCACGAGGAAGAGTGACAGTGACCTTGATCTCGTTGCCTTCTACTCGCCAGTGTGACTCATCCAAACGCTCAATAACTCTGGCTGTCGAGTTGGTTTCAGCCTCCCCGGCAATCTCATCATTGATGCCACCTGTAATGACATCAATACGCTTTAATTCGGGATGATCGCCATTGAAATTCTCATCAGGATTCAGTGTGAAGCTCATTGTCAGTGTCAGTTTTTTTTCATTACCCAGCTCCAGAGTTTCACCCAGTGTAACCCCACTTTTACTGTCACCGGAAAGCCTGACATCCATTCCCTGTATCAGGTCACCAAACACCATAAAGCTTCTGCCATGGCGTAAGCCATCCATTATGTCCGCAGGTTCGTTATGCGCCAGCACAAAGGTTTTGGTGTACTCACCAGGCCAGAAATCTCGCCCACCATCTGATACATGGACATGTGAATCAGATCCTGCAGAGATCCAAAAGCGCATACCGTTCCCAAGAAAGTGATCCCACACGCCTCCAACGACAGCTGTCATCTGGTCAAAGCCATTCATGCTGGGATGTTTGTAATATCTTCCACGATTGCTTGTTGCCTGATGACCCGGAGCTGCCACCATGCCAATAAACACTTCAGGGTCGGTATAATGCCATGTCATCAACTTTTCCGGCGTCACCCTGTCCCACAAGCCCGGTAGTGGTGGCATGGCCTGATGACTGGGATGATTCATAATGATCAAGGGCTTCTCATCCAGCCCAGAAAAAGAACGAATACCTGCCTGTAAATGCTCAACTGTATTACGCTGTCGTATTTCACTGCGAATCTCCCTGATACTGTAGTCTCTCTGGAAGTTCACCAGAATATCGCGTTCCTGATCATTGATAGGCACCACAATTGATAGGCACCATAACTGTTGCATGTTCACCAGCGGGAACGTCGAGCTCTTTACCAAAGAATTGCCACACATCAGAAACAGCTTTACGTGCCTCCAGTAATTCAGGATAGGCACCTTTACGTAATAGTTTTGAATGATCAGGACCACCATGATCAGTATTCACCAGCCAGCTTAATCCGTATTTTTTGGCCGCTTTTGCATTATCAAGATAAGTATGCGGGCTATCTCCCCCCTTGATTGGACTCCATGGATCAGTACTTCGATCCCACCCCACGCTCCAGTGCGTATGAGCATGATGATCACCCGCAAGCCATTGCCGTTCAGCATTTGCGGTGGCCATCATCGAAAACCCCAAAGGAATAAGGGCACAAAGAAAAAGAATTCCTCTGCCTGCTTTACTGTTAAACATGTGTAAGGTTGCAATGATTTCAGTTAAAGCAGCAATGATATGAATCTTAAAGGACTTATAAAATGATACCTGTCAGTACCGTAAGTATTGGTATTATTTGTTACGGTACTGAAAGCGAAAACAAGATTTTCTAAAGGGTTATTTACCAATACAGAACGACGAGAAAATTCTCCCCAGCAAGTCGTCACTGCTGAACTGCCCGGTAATTTCCCCTAAGGTTTTCTGGGCATGCCTCAGGTCTTCTGCCAGAAGCTCTCCTGCTCCCATATGCTCCAGCTGTAAACGACCATTGCCCAAAAACTCACCAGCGCGGCGTAAAGCATCCAGATGACGGCGACGGGCAGAGAAACCTCCCTCCATGGCACCCTCATACCCCATACAAGCCTTTAAATGCTCTCTGAGGGCATCAAGCCCATGTTCCCTTTTGGCACATACCCTAATTACAGGAACGCCGTCAGCGTCTTCTATGCCCGCCTGCTCGCCAGTCAGATCAATCTTGTTGCGCACAACGGTTAGTTTTTCCATGGAAGGCAAACGATCAACAAACTCTGGCCAGATATCATGGGGATTCACAGCCTCCGTCCCAGTGCCATCTACCATGAGTAATACACGATCAGCGTCTTCAATCTCTTTAAACGCCCGCTCGACACCAATCTGTTCAACCTTATCTTCTGTTTCACGCAGCCCTGCGGTATCGATCACATGCAACGGCATTCCATCAATGTGAATGTGCTCACGCAAAACATCGCGAGTGGTTCCGGCGATATCGGTAACAATAGCGGTTTCACGCCCAGCCAGAGCATTCAGAAGACTTGATTTACCAGCATTGGGGCGACCGGCAATAACAACCGTCATGCCTTCCCGCTGGATGGCTCCCTGCCCGGCTTCACGAATAACCTCATCCAAATCGCTGATAATCACATTAAGATCATTACTGACTTTGCCATCAGCCAGAAAATCAATCTCTTCTTCCGGGAAATCAATGGCCGCCTCCACATAGATTCGCAATTGAATCAGGGACTCCACCAGAGTGTTCACCCGTTTGGAAAACGCTCCCTGCATGGATCGCAGCGCAGATCGGGCCGCCTGTTCGGAACTGGAATCAATCAGGTCAGCAATAGCCTCGGCCTGAGCCAAGTCCATTTTGTCGTTAAGGAAGGCTCGTTCTGAAAACTCACCGGGGTTGGACTGTCTCACCCCGAGAGCAAGGATGCGGCGTAACAGCAAGTCCAGAATAACAGGGCCACCATGTCCCTGTAGCTCTAAGACATCTTCACCGGTGAAGGAGTTCGGATTTGGAAAGAATAAGGCAATTCCCTGGTCTAACACCTCGTCAGACTCATCATGAAACGCGCCATAGTGAGCAAAACGGGGCCTGGGCTCGATCTTCAGCACCTCACGTGCCACTTTCAGAGCATCAGGCCCGGAAACCCTGATTATGCCCACACCGCCCCTACCCGGAGCAGTAGCCTGTGCAGCAATGGTGTCGTTGTGAATAGAACTGAGATCAGACATGTACTGGTTACGTCATAATTGGAAAATGAGTCGTAGTTTAGCGGCTATAGTCTAATTGATCATCAGGTGTAACAGTCATATATAAAAAAACGACCCAGAGGCAAAGCCAGTGGGTCGTTTTTTTTGAAGCGTTGGAGAAAAAGCGTTATGTGCCTTCTTTCTCAATCTTCTTGGTAATGATGAACTGCTGAATGATCGACAGCGTGTTGTTAGTTACCCAGTACAGTACAAGACCGGCAGGGAACCACAGGAAGAACACGGTGAAGATAACTGGCATCAGTTTCATTACTTTTGCCTGAACAGGGTCTGGCGGAGTCGGGTTCAACAGCTGCTGAGCGAACATGGAAGCACCCATGATCAGCGGCAGGATGAAGTACGGATCCATCTGGGACAAGTCATGAATCCACCCCAGCCAAGGAGCCTGACGCAGCTCTACAGACTCCTGTAACACCCAGTACAGGGCGATAAATACAGGCATCTGAACAAGAATTGGCAGACAACCACCCATGGGGTTGACCTTCTCTTTCTTGTACAGCTCCATCATTTCCTGAGACAGCTTCTGGCGGTCTTCACCATGCTTCTCTTTCAGCTCCTGCATCTTCGGTCCAAGCTTGCGCATTTTGGCCATAGAGCGGAAGCTGGTTGCGTTCAGCGGATAGAATATCGCTTTCACACATACTGTCAGCAGAATGATGGACCAACCCCAGTTACCCACAATAGACTGAATAAACTTCAGCAGGGTAAACAGCGGTTGAGCCAGGAACCATAACCAACCAAAGTCCATGGTCAGCTGCAGACCATCGGCCAGTTCTTTCAGACGCTTCTGGTCTTTGGGACCTGCGTACAGATCTGCTCCGACAGTCACCGTCTGACCCGGCTGAACAGTAACGTTATCGATAAAACCGACAAAATGGTACTGCTGGTCGTGGGACAGGTTGGTGTAATAGGTATGAGTCTGAGTCTGATCCGGTACCCATGCCGTCACAAAGTAGAGCTGCAGCATGGCTGCATAACCACCTTCTACGTTCTGCTCAAAGCGAGACTTACTGAAGTCCTTGAAAGGCAATTTCACGTATGGCTTATCCACAGAACGCACCGCAGCACCGTTATAGGTGTTCATAGGTGCACTGGAGTTAACCGTACTAGGGTCTTCAGAGCCATCACGCTTCAGCTGTGCATAAAAGCGATCCTGCCATACTGTGTCGCCTTTATTCTCGATCACATAATCCATGCGGATATCGTATGAGTCACGAACAAAGGTATAACGCTTGATCAGGTTCAGCTCGTCAGTAGATCGGGTCAGGTCAACAACAACGGTGTCCTTCCCATCATCCAGAGTAAAGCTGTGCTGCTTAACGTTGTACAGCGGGCGCTGATTGTTAGCCTGAGGGCCATCAGCTTTCATTAGTGCGCTCTGGGCTGTGTATTCACAGGTCACGCTGCCACTAACACAGTCTGACTTTTGTACCAGAAGTTCAAAGGGAGGAACCTCTTCGCCTTCTTCTGGTAACCAGGCAGGGTATTGAGGCAGGCTCAGACCAATAATATCACCACCGGCGGGATCAATCTGAACATTAAGGGTATTTGTCTTTACGCTGACAAGTTGAGCGGATGGCGAGCTGTTGCCGTCAAAGGTAACCGTGCCTGAACTGTCGGAAGAGAGTGTCGGCATGTCTGAACCGCTTTGTGCGATAGAGACATTAGACATGCTGGTTATTGCTTCTTCCCCGGTTGGTCGGGCTGGTTGATTGTAATCTTCGTTCCACTGTTGGAGTGTCAATACACCAACAACAGCTACGGCGCCTATCAGGAGTGTTCTTTGCAGATCCATGATTTCCGAGCCACAGATTCTGGTTGATGGGAATGATTGTCTGATTCTGTCCGATTGAGCCTGTCTGAGGATTCCGGCACCGGATCGAAGCCTCCCGGATGCCAGGGATGGCAACGCAGCAGTCTTGAAATAGTGAGTTTGCTGCCTTTCAGAAAACCATGGCTATCGAGTGCTTCCTGAGCATAAGCGGAACAGGTTGGATAAAATCGACAACGCCCAGCCATAAGAGGGCTTATGCAATAGCGATAGACTGTGATCAAACTTTTGGCGAGCAGTCTCGGCAGATCTTTGATCGTGTTTATCACGCTTTTTCGCATGTCTTTTTACTCAATCTGCCCTGGGCATCAGGAGACCGTAAGGCTTAGTTCCATAAGCTGTGTTCACCAATCAAGGTAAAGCCCTCCCTGGTGACGTAAGCGACTGGAGGCAGTGTCTACCTCCCCAGTCACCCAGCTCTACAACGTCCACCAAATTGTTAAGTGGCTATATCCGTAACCCGGGGCTTTTATGCCTCAAGTTATCAGGACTGTTGCCACTCACCCAGACGACGTGCCAGCTTGTGCCACTGTCTGGATAGCAGTTTGTTAATGTCGTAGTTTTCGAGCTCATCCAAGCCTCGGCGTGCCAGTACCACAATATCCAGATGTCCCAGTTCGTCCTGCTTAAGGCGAAAAGTTTCCCGTATATGTCGCTTGACACGATTTCGACCGGTGGCCTTACGAATATTCTTTTTGGCTATCACCAGACCGAGTCTGGGGTGATCGTGATGACTCACTTTCGCCAGAATAAGTAAGTGCCGACAGGATACCTTGATATCTGCCTGGTCAAATACCTGCTTAAAATCAGCTGCTGAGCACAACCGCTTGTCGCGGCTAAAAGCGAAGCTCACCTGACAGTCTTACTGCTGAAATCAGGCGCTCAGACGCTTACGGCCTTTAGCACGACGACGGTTAATAACAGCACGACCGTTCTTGGTAGCCATACGGGCACGGAAACCATGGGAGCGGGCACGTTTCAGGTTAGATGGTTGAAAAGTTCTTTTCATGATGACACTACTCTTAGTTAATCAATCTTCTTGGGAAGACGCTGCACATCCTTTATGGATATACAAAAAGACGGGCATTCTAAGGAATTGACCAATCTGCGTCAATTTGCATTTGTCAAGAGTTTGCCGTTGACCCCCATGTTCATGTCCCTATTTGAATCAGCAGGTCTCTATAAGAAGGTTGTTTCTGATACGCATTATGAAACTGAATGCAGTAGTTGGTACCGAATTTATATTAATTGTCTTCTCTTCTGTGGAAAACCGATAAGTGCTTAGTCCCCGTCTTTTGACTGATAACCATTGAGCGGTACGAGCATAAATTAAAAAATATATTTTTATCTTGTTTGTGATGTTGTTTTGTTTTTATGTTTATTATTTAGTAGCCCATTTTTTGTGGATAAGTAGCATTTTTACTTGATTATCAAGGGCTAGAGCCTGTGTATCAAGCTGTAGAAATCACGGTACTTAGCTGTTTCTTACCTGCTGATGAGTTGTGGGTAAAAAAGCTATTTATACACAGGTAAAGTTATACCACTGGTTGTGCACAGCTCATTCCTAGGGATTTACCCTGTTCTTAAACAGGTCTATCCACAGGGGTAAAACATAATTATTTTTTACCTGAAAATAGTTTTTTCTGTTGATAACTATCTGGATTAAAAGCACATTAGAAGTCAGTATCAGCTCTACAATCATCAGGTTATGGTGTGGATAACTTTTGGGCGAAAGGATACAATTGTCTGCACTACCCGCTTTTCGGGAAGTTGTTCATCAGGCAGTCTGATAGGCCTCATCATCACCTTCGGGATAGTTTTCAGGA